>JBDTVQ010000136.1:0-14980 GCA_040007195.1 Acidobacteriota bacterium
CGATGAAGCATGTCGTCTACGTGCCGACGCAGTTGGAGCGGGGCAAGCTCTATCCCTTCACTGTGTACCTGCACGGCTACTGTCCGGAATGCATCACCCACGAACGTATCCTACGCGAGAGCGGCCTGCAGTTCTGGCACGGCTACGACCGCGATGTGCAGCAGGAGCCGACGTTCCTGCTCGCGCCCGTGGGCGGCGGTGAGCGCTGGACCGCGCCCGCCCGGCGCGACGCACTCTTCGCCATCATCGACGGACTGATGAAGGAGTTTCCGATCGATCCCAAGCGGGTTTACATTATGGGCTTTTCCATGGGCGCGGCCGGTGCGTGGGACTTCCTGCAGTTCCGGCCGGGCTTCTTCGCGGCGGCGAATCCGCAGTCCATCGGCGGGGGAGACGTGAACGCCGAACTGGTCAAGAGTACGCCCATCTGGGCGACGATCGGACGCGACGACAATGCGCAGCGTGTGGAACAGCTCACGGCCAACGTGGCGAAGATTCGCGCGGCAAACGGGGATTCTCGTGGGGCCGATACGACTGTGATGGACGTGAATCCACGCTTCACGATCTTTCCCAACACGGGCCACGGCGAGGCGCAAGGCGCAACGCAGCGCATTCCCAGATTGCTCGACTGGTTTTACGCGCAGCGGAAATAACGGGATGGTTGGCTGGCTACGACGCCGCGGGCGCGGTGGACTGCCGGGTGATGAGGCGGGTTTGCACGCGGTATTCGCGGCCTTCGAAGTTGGCCGATGAGATCATTTGCCACAGCGCATGGAAGGCGGCCTTGCCGATGTCCTGGCGCGGCACCTGCACGGTGGTGAGCGCGGGTTGCGTGTATTCGGCGAAGGTGATGTCGTCGAAGCCGACCACAGAGAGTTGATCAGGCACCTTGAGATTGCGGTCGAAGGCGCAGTGCAGCGCGCCGATGGCGGTCAGATCGTTGCCGCCGACAATGGCCGTTGGTTTGGCACTCGACAACAGCTTCGAACAGGCGAAGTAGCCGCCTTTCACAGTGAAGTCCGAATCGATTGCGCCCGCGGGCTCAATGCCGAGTTTGGCGGCGATATCGAAAAAAGCCTTCTTGCGGCGGATGGCCGAGGGAAGGTGGGGCGGGCCCCCGAGGAAGCCGATGCGCTGGTGGCCGAGTTTCACAAGATGCTCGAGCGCTTCGCCGATGCCTTCCTCGTAATGGATGGAGATGTTGCTGATGTAGCGGTCGACGCGGGCCAGATCGAGATAGACGGCCGCGATTTTGCGGTCCTGCAGCATGGCGCTGATGGAGGGGTCCACCTGCGAGGTGAGCACGGCCACGCCGGGTACCTGAAGGCCGACCAGCCGCTTCACCGAATCGAGCGTGCGCTGCGTGTCGTAGTTGGTGTTGAGCACCAGCGCTTCCATGTGATGTAGGAGCGCCTGATCCTGAAAGGCCGCCGTGATTTCGGGGAAGAACGGGTTACGGATGTCGGAGAGGATCAGGCCCAGTAAACTGGAACGCCCCACGGCCAGGTTGCGCGCCGCCGCGTTCTGCGAGTAGCCCAGTTCCTCAACCGCCTCCAGTACCTTCTGGCGCGTGGCCGGACGCGTGTTGCGGGTCTGATTGAGTACGTGGGAAACGGTGGCGGTGGATACACCTGCCCGCGCGGCCACATCCCTGATGCTGACAGCCATGGACCTCCGGTTCGGGAATTGCCGGCTACAGCGGGCTTGTGGTTACGAGCTTTTCTCCGCCCTCTTGGACGGCGAGAGGATTACGTAGCGGACGTCCCAATCCTTCAAAGGATACCTCCATTACATCCCCCGCTACCAGGCGCACGCTTTCGCCGAAGCTGAAGGCTCCCGCGCCGAAGAAATGGATGTGGACATCGCCGGGCCGGCGATGCGCGTCAAATTTGAAATGGTGGTGCTCCATGTTGGCGAGCGAGTGGCACATGGCGGCATCGCCGGTGAGGAGCGTTTTCTCCCACAAGATCGCGTCGCCGCGGTGGATGGCCACGCGCCCGGGCAGTTCGGCGAAGTCGGCGTCAACGACGAGCTCGGGGCCAATGGCGCATTCGCGTAGCTTGGATGAGGCGAGGTAGAGGTAGTTCTTTTTCTCGAAGACGTGATCGGAAAATTCGTTGCCCGCGGCGAACCCGAGGCGGCGCGGCGTGCCGGTCGAGTCGATCATGTAGATTCCGGCGGCTTCGGCCTCTTCGCCGCCGTCTTCGCTGAATTTGGGGACAGTGAGCGGGTCGAGGTGGCCGCGCAAAATCGTGCCCGTGCCTTTGTAAAACCACTCAGGCGATGCGCCGACGGCACCGGCGGCAGGGCGGCCGCCATCGACGCCCCACTGGTACATGACCATCGAGTCGGTGGGCTTGGCCGTGGGGTCGGCGTGCATGGCATTGCGGTTGGCCGCGCTCTGGCGATGTGTAAGTCCGGTGCCGGCAACCATGCAACGGGCCGGCTCGACGGGATGGTCCATCGCGGGAAGCGTGTGCCATTCGGATGCGCCCGTGTGGACGTCGTCGTAGGAGATCGTGGCTGCGCCCGCGGCATCATGCGCGGCTTGGATGAGGCCGATGCCGCGCGTTAAGGCGGACTCGGCGAGGGCGTAGGTGCTGTCAAAGCCCGCGAGTAACCGGAGCTGCGATCCATCGACAAGTGCGACCGCGCGGCCATGGCGCGCATGGCGAAGCTGAACAAGGCTGGTCATGAAGAGATCAGCATAGCGCGGGGCTCAATTCTGTTGGTGAGGCAGCTTGGTCTGTATGTGCCGAAATTCTGTCTCGGCCACTTGTCTGAGTTCGCCAAGGTCGTGCTGAACCGTATGCCAGAGCAGAGTCTCGTCGACTGCTTCGTACTCATAGCGGTAGACGTTTCCCGCTGCCGCTACCGCCGGCCAGTCGATCTCCGGGTGCCGTTGGAGCAGCTCTGTGGGCAATCGCTTCGATGCTTCTGAGATGATCTCTAACGCACGAACTACTGCATAAACAGTCCTTCGATCTGCACGAAAGCTTTGGATATCGATTCCGGCAGTGAAGCCGCCTTTGGCATCTATGTTGTCAACGATGTCGAAAAGCCGCTGCGCCGGATTCTTAGAAGGCATGGACTGCATCGTGCAGGATGCTGCCGCGGAGCGGAGGCTTGAGTGTTCGTGAATTCACGACATCAGCGGAACCGTTCAGCAAACCATTGATGTAGAGCTTTAGTCGGGAATATTGAAACACGCCAATCGCCCGGCTCTCGTCGAGATCAACCAGGACATCGATGTCGCTTCCGGCACCAGACTCCCCGCGCGCGACCGATCCGAATACCGAGGCGTGCTCCAAGCCAAGCCGCCGTAACTCGCTCTCGTGAGCGCGGAGTGTTGCCAGCACGTCCTGGAGGTCGCCCTGCATGCCTTAATTCCAGTCTATCAAACTACATATAACCAAACGGGCGTTAGGGAACTGCAGTTTTCTCTGAAGTTACCATCGCATGCTGCACACCCAGGCAATAGAATATTCTCCGTGGATGTGCAAAGAATGACCGGATTAAGAGACGGAGCCGTAGCCCTGATTGATGCAATGGGGTTCAAGGGGATCTGGAAACGAGTAGGCCCCCGCCTCGTGTTAGCCAAGCTGAAGCATTTGAAGAGGTACGGGAAAGGGCTTCGAGGATCCGACGGGGCCGGCGTGTTATTGAATGACGATGGATTCTTGCATCAAGTAAAGTGCGTGTCAGACACATTGGTTGTCGCCGTTACTCACCGTGAGTTTACACCTACGCGCCGAATGCTATATCGGGCTATGCTCTCGACTGTCTTAATTGTTGAATCCATTATCGACAAGGCTCTCGATGAGCCAGCACCATTGCTCTATCGTGGTTGTCTGGCGGTTGGTTCGATGAAAATCGATGGAGATTTCCTAATTGGCCCAGCAATTGACGAGGCTGCTGAATACTTCGAGTTGTCTGATGGCCCTTTCTTCTGGCTGGCGCCGTCTGCACTTGCGATCAATCATCAGTACGCTGCTACGTTTATCGATCGAATTGAGCCTACACTGATGGTGCCTTACGAAGTTCCCATGAAGGACGGTACAGCGAAGGCAACTCTGGCTGGCTGCCACTTCGGTTTGACCCGGCCTTTCGACGGGTGGAGGCGAACAAAGGAGCGTATTTATTCGGCGTTCGGTGGCGCCGAATTGCCCGGTGATATCGAACAAAAGAGATCGAATATCATGCATTTCCTACAGCACGTGGAGTCCATTGCTGGAACAGACTGGTGCGGTTCGAACATCGAGTACCGAAAGCCCAGTTGGGAAGATCTCACAGCGAGCCAGCGGGCGAGGATCATCAGAGAAGGTGGTCTCGCGGCACTGAAGGATTTCGGCCTACAACCGACCCCGCTGCGCCCAAGTGTCGAGGCAAGACGACAGTCGCGAAGACGTGAGAAAGTCTAGGGTCGTCATTTTTGTCGTAGCCGCCTTCGGATGGGAACTCTTAGTCGATCGTAGTCCGAGCACGGCAATAAGGTCAAAATCAGCAGCTTACTTACCCCACCAACTCCATGATCACTTCCCCGCCCACCTGACTCAACTGCTTCTGCCGGCCCGCATGCAGATACCGCAGCTTGTTGTCGTCGAGGCCGAGTAAGCGCAGCAGTGTCACGTGGAAGTCGCGCAGGGGGTGCACGTTTTCTACCGCCGACCCGCCGGTTTCGTCGGTGGCGCCGATGATGGCGCCGCGGGGGGCGCCGCCGCCGGCGAGCCAGACGGTCATGGCATTCGCATTGTGGTCGCGGCCCCAAGCCTCGCCTCCGCGGCGGATGCCGTTGTCGGGACTGCGGCCGAATTCGCCGGCGAAGACGACGAGGGTCTCGTCGAGCAGGCCGGTGCGCTTCAGGTCTTTGAGCAACGCCGCGATGGGGCGGTCGATGGCGTTCATGCGCGCGCCGTGGGCCTTCTCAATGTAGTCGTGCGAGTCCCAACCCATGACGATGGTCTGCACGAAACGCACGCCGGATTGCACCAGGCGGCGGGCGAGCAGGCAGCGGCGGCCGACGGCATCCACCTCTTTGTCCGCGCCGCCGATGCCGTACATCTCCAGAGTTGCCTTGGGTTCGCTCGCAAGGTCGACGACGGCCGGCATCTCGGCTTGCATGCGGAAGGCAAGTTCGTAGCTTTCCATGCGGGCGGCGAGTTCGTCGTGCTGCGGGTGGCGCGCGCGGTGCAGGCCATTCAGCTTGTTGAGCAGGTCGAGATTGGCGCGCTGGCGTTCGGGCGTCATGCCGGGCGGGGGCGCCATATCGAGAATGGGCGCGCCTTCGGGACGCAGAGGCGTTCCCTGATAATGCGGCGGCAGATAGCCGTTGGACCAGTTCGCCACGCCGCCTTGCGGGTACGCGACGTCAGGCAGGACGACAAACGCCGGCAGGTTCTCGTTCATCGTGCCGAGGCCGTAGCTGACCCATGCGCCGACGGCGGGGTCGCCGCCGAACTGCGTGCCGGTGTTGAGGTGATAGAGCGCGGTGGGATGGTTCACGCTCTCGGCCTTGAGGCCGCGGTAGAAGCAGACGTCGTCGACCACATCGGCGAACTGCTGGAAGTGCGAGTTGATCTCGATGCCGAGCTTACCCGCGCGGCGGAACTGGAACGGGCTCTTCACGTAGTAGCGCTCGCCCGTGTTCATGTTCGCTTCGAACTTGTTCCGCTCCTTCTGGAACTTCGTCATGTGGAGTTCGGCGAGCTTGGGTTTGGGGTCGAAAGTGTCGATGTGCGAGGGGCCGCCCTCCATCAACAGGAAGATGCAGTGCTTGGCCTTGGCGGGGAAGTGCGGCGTTTTTGCGGCGAGGATGCCGGCGCGAGCGGCGTCCTGCGCGAGCAAGGCGCGGAAGGCGATGGAGCCGAGACCCATGCCGCCTTGGAGGAGGGAGCCGAGCAGAAATTCGCGGCGCCCTGGTTTAGTAGACATAGACAAACTCGTTGGAATTCAGGAGTGTCAGTGTGACGTCGGCCATGGCGCGCACTTCGGCGCTGACCTCGGAGGGATGGAGATTTGCTTCGAAGTCTGCGGGATCTTCCGGATGCGTGAATTGGAAACGTTCGCCGGTCAGCTCGCTGGTGATGGTGTGGACGACTGGCTTGGCCTGCGGCTTCGGTGGCGGCGGGGTGGCCGCGTGCACCTTCGTCATTGCGCGCCAATGCGCCAGCACAGCCTGTAACTCTTCGGGGGTGGGCGCGCGAGCGAAGGCCAGTTGAAACGCGCGCTCGATGCGCGTTTCCGGCGTCCGCTCTTCGCGCTGAAGCCGGGCCGCGAGGGCGAGTGCCATGTCGTTCACGAACTGCGCGTTGAACAGCGCGAACGACTGCGTGGGAATCGTCGACGATTCGCGGCGCTCGCAGGAGAGGTCCATGCTCGGACCGTTGAACACTTCGATCATCGGATCGACGAGCGAGCGCTGCTGGAACGAATAGATGCTGCGGCGATCGCGGTCGGCCTTCTTTGCCGACGGGCGGTAGAGCGGCTGCAGCGAACCCATGGCGTGGCGCGGCTGGCGCGCGACGTCGTCGTTGATTTGGGGAAATGTGCCAGGCCCGCCTGCCGACAGGCTGAGTTCACCGGAGACGGCGAGGATTGAATCGCGCAGTTCTTCGGCTTCGAGGCGTCGCGGTGGCACCAGAGTCGCGCTCTGATAGGCCTTCGAGAGGAGTATGGCGCGGTGTACTGCTTTTACGCTCCATCCTTGATCGATGAAGGTGGAGGCGAGCCAGTCGAGAAGTTCCTGGTTCGTGGGCTTCTTGCCCATCTTGCCGAAGTTGCTGGGGTCGGCGGCGATACCAGCGCCAAAGTGATGCTGCCAGATGCGATTCACCATGACACGCGCCGTCAGCGGATTGCGTTCATCGGCGATCCAATTCGCAAGGGCGAGGCGGCGGCCGGCAACAGTCGCGGGAATTTGCGGTTCGGGATAGTTCCCATAACGCGCGAGCAGCGACAACGCACCCGGTTGCACTTCCGCAGCGGGTGACTGGATGTTGCCGCCGGGCAGAATGTGCACCTGTGCCGGTTTGTAGTCGGCGAGGTTCGGATACTTCAAGTTGTTGCCGCCATCGGTCGCACCGTCTCGTGGGCCGCTGGAGACGCAGAAGGCCTTGGGCTCGAAGCGGTCCGTGGATTCCTTGTACAACTGCGAGTGCTTCTGGAAGAGCTTGAACTCTTCGTATTTCTCGGGCTCGATGTCCTTGTTCTTCATGTCGAAACGGGCCATCTGGCGCTGCGTTTCGGCGAGTAGATCGTGCATATGCGCACGGCCTTCGGCCATGCCTGCTGTGTTTTCCGAGGGCAGAAAGTCTACTTTGGGACGCGCGAATTCCGTGCTGGCGAAGACAGCCTGGAAGCGGTAGTAGTCGCGGGTGGGGAGTGGGTCGAACTTGTGATCGTGGCAGCGCGCGCAGCCGAGCGTGACGCCGAGAAACGTGGACGCAGTGGCGTGCGTGACGTCATCAAGGAACAACTGCCGCGTCACGGCTTCGACGCTCATCCCTGTGTGCTCCCAAGGGCCGGAGCGCAGGAAGCCGGTGGCAATGAGCAGTTCGCCGTTCGTGGGATCGATCTCGTCGCCGGCGATCTGTTCGCGGATGAACTGGTTGTAGGGCTTGTCCTGATTGAAGGCGCGGATTACGTAGTCGCGATAGCGCCAGGCGTTGGGTCGCTCGAAATCGTTGGAATAGCCGCCGGAGTCGGCGTAGCGGACGACATCGAGCCAGTGGCGTCCCCAGCGCTCGCCATAGCGCGGCGAGGCGAGCAGGCGTTCGACAAGGCGCGGGTAGGCATCCGGCGATTTGTCTTTGAGAAACGCCGCGACTTCATCCGGCGTGGGTGGTAGGCCGGTGAGATCGAACGTGATGCGGCGGATGAGTGTGCGTCGATCGGCGGCGGGAGTGGGCGGGAAGAAGCTGTCGACGGACTTTCCGGCATCCCACTTGCGGCGCAGCGGACGGAATGCCCACAGGTCCTCTTCGCTGTACTTGTCCCAGTTGTACTTGGCTTCGGCGGACGGCCATACGGCGCCAGCATCGATCCAGCGTCGTATGGCTGCGACGGCATCCGGGGGCAGGCGCTTGGAGGCGTCACCGGGTGGCATCTGAACCGGACCGCTGCCATCGACCAGTTTTACCAGCAGGCTTTCGGCGGACTTCCCGGGTTCGATGGCCGCACCGCGAGTGCCGCCCCTGAGCAGGCCCTCTCGCGTGCGCATATCGAACTTCGACAGCACCAGGCCGTTGCCGTGACAGCCCATGCACTCCTTTTCGAAGAGTGGCCGGACGGTTGCATTGAAAAGCTGGCGGGAGTCCTGGGCCGGAAGCAGGATGGGGAAGAGAAGAATACCGAGATGGAGGGAGGACCGTAACACGAGGATGGTCGAATCATATCAAGAGGGCAGTGGCACGCGAGGAGCCATTGTCACCCGCAAGACAAAAAATGTCTTGACGATGTGTGTTGTGCTATGTATTCTGTTTTTGACAGGAGATGCAAATGCCAAATGTGAAGCAGTTGGACGATCAATTGAACGCCATGATTTTGGGTGGCAAGGCTTTGGGTGGCAAGGCTATGGAAGGTTTCGAGCAGTTTTATGCGGACGACGTGGTGATGCAGGAAAACGATCAGGCGCCGACGGTGGGCAAGGCTGCCAACCGGGACCGCGAAATCGCGTTTTTCTCCAGCCTGGAAGCCTTTCACGGCGGAGCGCTCAAGGCGGGCGCGGCGGGCGACGATGTGTCGCTCGGTGAGTGGGAGTTCGACGTGACGTTTAAGGGAGCTTCGCGCTCCATGATGCGGCAGGCGAGCGTTCGCCGTTGGAAAGACGGCAAGATCGTTCACGAAAAGTTCTACTACGACGGCGCGCACTAATCGCCGCCGGGGGAAGTCCGTGCCCCTTGCGGCATCACGCCGGGCGGCACGGCAGCGGCTTTGAACAGCGACAGGTGATAGATGTCGGCAGCCATCGCGAGGGGCGCGGCGGAGAGCGACATCAGGAGAAGCAGAGTGCGAGTATGTGTCAATGATCCCTTTTCGGAAATATTCGGACGGAGTGAATTAGCCATCGGAGACTGGTGCTGGCTTTGCCGTGTGGCCCAAGAATGGGCGGTGGCCTGGGGAATAGCAAGCTGGAGCCCTGGTTGGAATCATCCGGCCCCGCGCTAAACTGGTTAGCTTATGTCCGCACTCCTTGCCGGTAAGACCGCCCTTGTTCTGGGAGTCGCCAATCGTTGGAGCATTGCCTGGGCCATCGCTCAGGCGTTTCAGCGGGAAGGCGCAAAAGTAATTTTGACCTATCAAGGTGAACGTCAGCAGAAGACGGTTGAAGATTTGGCCGCCGAGTTGGGCGGGGCTGAGTGTTTTTCCTGCGATGTGACGCAGGAAGCCGACCTCACCGCGCTGCATGACCGACTGGCCGCTGGCGGCGCCGGTCTCGACGTGCTGGTGCACTCGATCGCCTTCGCCCATCGCGACGACCTGTCGCGGCCGTTCACGGAGACCTCCCGCGACGGCTTTGCTCTGGCGCACGATGTGAGCGCCTATTCGCTTGTTTCGGTGTCGCGCGCCGTCGCGCCGCTGATGACCAACGGCGGCTCGATCATGACGCTCACCTACCTTGGCTCGCAGCGCGTGGTGACCAATTACAACGTGATGGGCGTGGCCAAGGCGGCACTGGAGGCGAGCATGCGCTACCTGGCGGCCGACTTGGGGGCGAAGAACATCCGCGTGAACGCCATCTCCGCCGGGCCGATCAAAACCGCCTCCGCGCGCGGTATCAAGGACTTCTCCACCGTGCTCGACGCGGTCGCCTCGCGCGCTCCCTTGCGCCGTAACTGCGACACCGCCGAAGTGGCCGACACCGCCGTGTTTCTGGCAAGCAATTTGGGACGAGGCGTCACGGGCAACGTCCTGTATGTAGATGCCGGATTCCAGATCATGGGACTGTAGCATCCCTTATTCAAGTGGGCGCGGGTCCCCTCTAGCTCCCATTGACAGCACCGAAGCCCCGTCCTTATGATGGAATCGCACTGGACACGCTGGACACGCATACCAAACGCTGACCGGCGCCGTCTATATACACTGATCCGGAAACAATTATGATTCGAGTCGAAGGTCTCACTAAGCGCTATCCGCGCACCGTCGCCGTCGACGATATTTCGTTCACGGTCGGCAAGGGCGAAATCATTGGCTTCCTCGGGCCAAACGGCGCGGGAAAGACAACCACGATGCGCGTGCTCACCTGCTTTCTGCCGCCGTCGGCGGGCATGGCTGAGGTGGCGGGATTTGACGTCTCCAAGCAGCCGATGGAGGTAAAGAAGCGCATCGGCTACCTGCCGGAGACGCCTCCGCTTTACCCCGAGATGGAGGTGCGCGAGTACCTGCAATTCGTCGGACGGCTGAAGGGAATGTCGGGTTCGTCGCTGGCGGCGCGCGTAGAAGAGGTCGGCAAGCGGTGCCACATCGACGATGTGATGACGAAGCTGATCAGCAAGCTTTCCAAGGGCTACCGGCAACGTGTGGGCCTGGCGCAGGCGATCATTCACAATCCCGACGTGCTGATACTCGACGAGCCCACTTCGGGCCTCGATCCGAAGCAGATTCTTGAAACGCGCGATCTCATCAAAGCGCTGGCGGGCGAACACACGATCATTCTTTCCACGCACATTCTGCCCGAGGTCGAGCAGATCTGCGAAAAGGTAATCATCATCAACAAGGGCCGCGTGGTGGCCACCGATTCTGTGCACAACCTCACCAGCCGGCTGCGCGGCTCCGATGCCGTGGGCGTCGAGGTCGGCGGCGGCCAACAGGCCGATGTGGAAAGCGCGCTGGGCGCGGTTGCCGGCGTGGCCACGGTGAAGAGCACGGGCATGAAAGATGGCCGCCTTCGCTTTGAAGTGGAGAGCCGGCCGGGTGAATCGATTCGCCCCGAAATCGCCCGTTCCGTTGTGCAGGCTGGATGGCAGCTGCACGAATTGCATTCACTCAGTTTCAGCCTCGAAGAGATCTTCCTGCAGTTGACCTCCTCGGATTCGGCATCCGCCAATGCGCCCAAGGGAGACGCATAATGACCAACGTTTGGGTAATTTGCCAAAAAGAGCTGAAAAGCTATTTCTCGTCGCCGATCGCCTACGGGCTGATGGCTTTCTTCGCGCTGGTCTCCGGCTACTTCTTCTACGCGGCTGTTGCGATCTTCGTCTCGCGCGGGATGGAGATGCAGATGATGGGCCGCGGCATGCCAATGGATGTCAACGAATGGGTAGTACGCCCGGTGCTCTCCAACGTGAGCGTCATCGGGCTGTTCATGATTCCCATGATCACTATGCGCCTGTTCGCCGAAGAGAAGCGATCCGGCACGATCGAACTGCTGATGACTTCGCCGGTTCGAGATTGGGAGATCATCCTCGGCAAGTGGTCTGCCGCCCTTCTGATGTATTCGGCCATCCTAGGCGTCTCGCTGTTGAACATGGCCGTCCTGTTTGCCTACGGTAAACCTGATTGGAAGCCGCTCCTGGTGGGCTACCTCGGCTTGATCCTGCAAGGCGGCTGCCTGCTGGCGCTTGGCACATTCCTTTCGACGACGACAAAAAACCAAATTGTCGCCGGCGCCGGCACCTTTGCCATCTGCCTGATGTTGTGGGTCATCAGCTGGCTCACGGAATTCAACACGGAGTCGTACGCGAAAGTGATCGGCTACCTCAGCGTGGTCACGCATTTTGAGTCGTTCGCCAAAGGGGTCATCGATACAAAAGACCTCATCTTCTATGCGTCGATGATCTTCTTCGGGCTGTTCTTATCGGCCCGGTCACTCGAATCGCTGCGGTGGAGGTCATAACCATGAGCGCTCCTTTCCTGCAACAAAAATCGACAAAATACGCGGCGTACGCGACGGTGTATGGCCTGGTGATCATCGGCGTGCTCGGCGTCGCGAACTTCCTCGCCCAGCGCCACAACAAGAGCTTCGATACAACGTCGAACAAAAAGTACAGCCTCTCCGATCAGACCGAAAAGATCGTCAAGGGCCTGAAGACCGACGCCAAGATCACCTACTTCGACAAGCAGAGCAGCTTCGGCTCGGCGAAGGACCTGCTGGACCGTTACGACACGATGTCGCCGAAGTTGACGGTCGACTACATCGATCCCGACAAAAATCCGCAAGCGGCCCGCGCAAACGCCGTCAGCCGCTATGGCACGATCTACGTCGACGTGAATGGCAAGCGCGAAGAGGCGAAGTCGCTCAGCGAAGAAGAGGTCTCCGGCGCATTCATCCGTGCGTTGAAGGGCGGCAAGCGCACGGTCTGTGCCGTGGGCGGGTCTGGCGAGCACAGCCTGGAGAGCACCGACCGCAGCGGCTTCTCGCAGCTTAAGGAACTGCTCGAAAAGAACAACTATCAGGTGCAGCCGATTTCGCTCATCGAGAAGCCAGAGGTGCCGAAATTCTGCACCATCGTGATGGTGGGCGGCCCTCGATTCGATTACCTGCCGCCGGCAGTTGCCGCCATCAAGAGCTTTGTCGAAGGGGGCGGGCGCGCCCTGTTCATGCTGGACCCGCCGCTCAAGCTCGGCAAGGAAGAAGTGAGCGAAAACGCCGCACTCACCGCCGTGTTGAAGGATTGGGGTGTGACGTTGAATGCCGACCTCGTCCTCGACACCAGCGGCATCGGCCAGATCTTCGGATTCAGCGCCGCGGTTCCCCTTGTGGCGAGCTATGAATCGCACCAGATCGTAAAAGATTTGCGCGAAGTGACGACCGCGTTCCCGATGTCGCGTTCGATCGATTCGGCGAACGGCGCCAAGACCACGGTGGAGAAACTGTTCTCGACCTCGGCAAAGAGCTTCGCCACGAGCCGGTTGGACAAACCTGAAATTGAAATCGATCCGAGCAAAGACAAGAAGGGGCCGTTCGCACTGGGTGTGGCCGGTACCTACAACACAGGCAACGCGAATCAGCCTGGGCTGTTCGTCGTGGTCGGAAGTTCGCAATGGGCCAGCAACTCGATCCTGCGCTTCAACGGGAATTCCGATCTGTTGATGAACATGATGAACTGGCTCAGCTCGGACAACGACCTGATCTCGATTCGCCCGAAGGACCCCGAAAACAGACCGCTTTCGATGAACGCCAGCCAGATGCGCGTGGTCTTCTTCGCCAGCGTCCTCTTTCTTCCGCTCGCCATCGTCTTTGCGGGCGTGAGTGTCTGGTGGCGGCGCCGCTAGCCGCACTTCGATCACAGGAGAAGAATTAGAAATGCAGTTTCGTGGATTGTTGATTGCCGCTGCCGCCCTGGCACTGCTGGGTGGATTGGTGTGGTGGTCGAACAAGGCCGAGGCCACCAAGGAAACCGCCGCCGATCCGAACGCGCCGCCGAAGATCATCGAGATTGCGGCGGATAAGATTCAGAAGGTCAACATCACCAAGGACGGTGAGACGACCACCCTCGAACGGGCCGCCGACAACCGCTACCGGCTGCTTGCGCCGAAGGAACTTGCCGCCGATCAGGATGCCGCCAGCGGCGTGTTCACGTCGCTGACCAGCTTCATCGCCGACCGTGTGGTGGAGGAAAAGGGCGCCCAGTTGAGCCCCTATGGACTCGACAAACCCAAGCTCACCGTTGCCATTGTGCAGAAGGACGGCAAGCTTGTGAAGCTGCTGGTGGGCGACGATACACCGACGTCCGGAGCGTCGTTCGCCAAGCTCGAGGGCGATCCGCGCATCTTCACCATCGCAAGCCACAACAAGGCGAGCATCGATAAGAACTGGCAAGACCTGCGCGACAAGCGCCTGCTTACGTTCGACGCGGAGAAGCTGAGCCGCCTGGAGTTGACGACGAAGGGCCAGACCGTCGAGTTCGGCAAGAACACGAACGGCGAATGGCAGATCGTCAAACCACGCCCGCTGCGCGCCGACGGCAATCAGGTGGAAGAGCTGTTGCGCAAGTTGAAAGACGCGAAGATGGACACGTCGGTATCTGACGAAACCGCAAAGAAGGCGGCCTCTGCATTTGCTTCCGCGACGCTGGTGGGAACAGCGAATGCGACCGATGCCTCCGGCCGGCAGACGATCGAGATTCGTAAGGACAAGGACGGCAACTTCTACGCGAAGTCGAGCGCGGTGGAAGGCGTGCACAAACTCACCGCCGACATCGGCGAAGGCGTGAATAAGACGCTCGACGACTTCCGCAATCGCAAGGTGTTCGACTTCGGCTGGACCGACCCCGGCCGCATCGACATCAAAGACGGCGCGGCTGTTCGCACCTTTACCAAGACCGGCGACAAGTGGAGCTCCGGCGGCAAAGAGATGGACGCGACCAGCGTGCAAGCGATGGTGGACAAACTGCGCGAGATGAGCGCAATCAAGTTCGCCGACAAGGCCGCGGGCGAAGTGACGTTCGAAGCGACCGTGGCCACCGCTGACGGCAAGCGCACGGAAAAGGCGACGATCACCAAGTCCGGCAACTCCTACTTCGCCACGCGCGACAAGGAGCCATCGGTGTATGAGATCGATGGCAAATTCGTTGAAGACTTGCGGCGTGCCGCCGCCGACGTGAAGGCGCCGCCTCCACCCGCTTCCGCACAGAAGGACCAGAAGAAGAAGTAGCATCGAGAAGGCATGCAGGCGCTTCTCACCGACCTCTATGAGCTCACGATGGCCGCTGGGTTCGTGGCGGAGGGCAAGCAGCACGACACGGCTACCTTTGAGTTGTTCGTGCGCCGCCTGCCGGGTAATCGCAAATTCCTGATCGCTGCTGGACTGGCGCAGGCGCTCGAGTATTTGAGCGCGCTGAAGTTCCATGCCGAGGAGATCGCTTATCTGCGGGCGCTACCGCAATTCGCGAATGCGCCGGACACGTTCTTCGAATATCTTTTCAATTTTCGCTTTACCGGCGACGTGTTCGCCGTGCCCGAAGGAACACCCATCTTTCCGGGCGAGCCGATGCTCACCGTGCGCGCGCCGATTGTCGAAGCGCAAATTGTGGAGACGTAC
>JBDTVQ010000137.1:0-14907 GCA_040007195.1 Acidobacteriota bacterium
GCGAAGGGCGTGAACTGTATCACGGCAACCAGGTGTTGGCGGGTCAGGTGCTCGGCTACGATCCAGCGAAGAAGTTCCGGCAGTCGAGCCACACGCTGGCCAATATCTTTTCGGCGCTGGACCGCGTGTTTCGCCGCGGGGAAACCGCCGCGGCGGCGAAGCAAAGGATCGCGGATTATCTTGTGTTGGATGCGTTGGTCGGCAACACGGACCGGCATCATGAGAACTGGGGCATCCTCGTGAAGCGTACTCCAAGGGGCAGAACGGGCATGATCGCCCCGTCGTTCGACCACGCCTCGTCGCTGGGGCGCGAGTTGCTCGACGACACTCCGGGCAAGTGCCGCGTCCGGATCCTGAAGGAGAACCGGATCGAACAATATGCAGAAAAGGCGCCCGGAGCCATTTACTGGAATGAGAATGACAAACGGGCCATCGGCCCTCTCGAACTGGTAAGGCGCGCCGCGGCAGCATACCCAGACTTGTTCCGCCCCGCGCTCGCAGGGCTTGATAGCCTGGAGAAGGAGAGCGTGGAGCGCATCGTCGGACGGGTCCCGCAGGGCTGGATGAGCGGCGTTGCGCGCCAGTTCGCGCTAGAGTTAACTTGTTACAACCTGAAGCAATTGAAAGAGATCGCGCTATGACGGACAAGACCCTGTTTTTGGCTTGGCAGGACAAACGGCTGACGCGCGCATGGTTTCCGGTGGGCCGTCTGGATGTTCTGAAGACGCCACGCACGTACCGGTTCCGATATACCCAAGGCGCGGAGCGTGCCCGCGAGAAGGCTGGCTTCGAGCCCTTGTATGACTTCCCGGAGTGGAAGGGGAGCTATGAGTCTTCCGAGTTATTCCCGTTGTTCCAGAACCGGGTGATTTCCACCGAACGGAAGGACTTTTCGGAGTATCTGCGCATGTTGGATCTGCCGCAGACGGCCGAGCCCGCGGAGATCTTGGAAGTCGGTGGTGGGTATCGCGCCACGGACAACTTCGAGGTCTTCCCCAAGATCGAGCGTCGTCCGGACGGTTCCTTCCGATGCCGGTTCTTTCTGCATGGCTCGCGGTATGTTTGTCCCGCAGCCATCGAGCGTACCGACAAACTGCAGAAAGGCGAACATCTGTATGTCACGCTGGAACTCACCAACCCGGTTGCCGGTGTGGCCGTGCAAATTCAGACCACGGACTATCATGTCATCGGCTGGGCTCCCCGCTATTTGGTGAATGATCTGGTGCAGGCAATGGCCCACGCGCCCGGTGAGTATGCCGCCAAGGTAGTGCGGATCAATCCTTCACCCGCGCCATCAAAACAGCGCTTGCTGGTCGAGTTGTCTGGAAGCTGGCCAGCGTATGAGCCCATGAGTTCAGGCGACTTTGAACCGCTGACTCAGTAACGCAGCTCAGTCTGAGGCGATGGCCTACACCGACATCAACAGCGAAGACCGGCTCGTTCAGGCCACGTTTGCTGAGCACCTGCAGACGCAGCTCGGATGGGAGAGCATCTACGCCTGGAACCATGAGACGTTTGGGCCGGATGGCACTCTCGGGCGAGCAGACATGCGCGAAGTCGTGCTCAAGCGCGACCTGCGGGCCGCCTTGGTCCGCCTGAATCCCCAACTTCCGTCGGCGGCCATCGATGACGCCTTGGCCAAGCTCAGCCGGAATGACCTGTCGCGATCACTGCTGCAGCACAATCAAGAGTTTCATCAGTTCATCCGCGACGGTGTGCCCGTCAGCTATCGCGACGCCCAAGGTCAACCGCGCGACGCGCGAGCCCGCGTGATCGACTTTCAGAACGGTTCTTCTCTGGATAGCTCCGGCAAGCCCCGGCCAAACAACCGCTTCGTGGCAGTTCGCGAACTCAAGATCACCGGGTTGCGCACCCCAGGCTATAACCGCCGCGCGGATCTGGTCTGTTTCGTTAACGGCCTGCCCCTCGTGTTCATTGAGCTAAAAGCCGTGTACCGGAATATTCGCGCGGGCTTCGACGGCAACCTGCGGGACTACCTGGATGAGAACGTCATCGCCCACGCCTTTCACCACAACGCTTTTCTGATCGTCAGCAACGGTCACCGCGCCCGGTACGGGTCAATTACAAGCCAGTGGGATCACTTTGGGGAGTGGAAGCGCCTGGACGAGCGGGACAAGGGCAATCTGGAAGCGGAGGTGCTGCTCAACGGCATGCTCGCGCACGACCGGTTGCTCGACATGGTCGAGAACTTCATTCTCTTCGATGGCAGCAAACCCGGTGCGGTCCGAAAAGTAATCGCACGCAATCACCAGGTGCTCGGCGTAAACAATGCGGTGGCGTCGGTCGCGCGGCAGGAAGCGCTGAAAAAGGAGTTCCCGCCGGAGAAGCGGCTTGCCTATCGGGTGGTGGAACTGCCGGCAGAGGAGGCTGTCGACGCCGATCTGCTGCCAGTGGCGCGGACGATGGAGGATCAAGGCGAGAAGCGCGTGCTCGAACTTGTGGAATCCGCGCATCCAGACCTCGGTAAGTTGGGCGTCTTCTGGCACACACAGGGATCCGGCAAGTCTTACTCCATGGCGTTCTTTGCTGAGAAGGTGCGCCGGCGAATCTCGGCCAAGTTTACCTTTCTGCTAATGACGGACCGCAACGATTTGGACAGCCAGATCTACCGCACGTTCGTAGGTTGTGGCGTGGCCGATGAGAAGACGCCCCGCGCCAGTTCCGGGGAACTGCTGAAGGGATTGCTCCAGGGGAACCATCGGTTCATCTTCAGCCTGATCCACAAATTCAACCAGGACGTGAATCCGCACGAGCCATACAGCACGCGGGATGACATCATCGTGATCTCCGACGAGGCCCACCGGACGCAAGCGGGCAAACTCGCGCGCAACATGCGGCTGGCCCTGCCCAACGCGGCTTTCATCGGCTTCACCGGCACGCCCCTGTTCAAGCATGACAATCTGACGAAGCGCATCTTTGGTACATACGTTTCGCGGTACGACTTCAAGCGCTCGGAAGAAGACGGCGCCACGGTGAAGCTCGTGTATGAGAACCGCGGCGAAAAGCTCGGAATCGCCCGGCTGGATCTGAACGACCGGATCGCCGATGCCATCGCCAAAGCCGAACTCGATCCAGACAAAGAAGCCCTGCTCGAAAAACTGCTTGGACAGGACTATGAGGTCATCACGGCGGATGACCGCCTCGACAAGATCGCTGGCGATTTCGTGGAGCATTGCGCCGGCCGTTGGGAGTCGGGCAAGGTCATGCTGGTGTGCATCGACAAGATCACCTGCGGGCGGATGTGGCAGTGCATCATCCCGCGCTGGCAGGCGAAACTCGCCGCGGTGACCGCCCTGATTCCGGTCAAAGAGGCTGAGATACCGACCCTGGCCGACGAACACGAAACGGAAGACGCGACAAAGGAACTCAACTATCTGCGTGGCCAGGCCAGGTGGATGCAAGAGACGATCATCGAAATCATCATCAGCGAAGGCCAGAATGAGGTGGCGGACTTCCAGAAATGGAGCGTCGATATCATCCCGCACCGTGCGCGGATGAAGCAGGGATTCGAAGTCGGCGATAAGCGGGTAGACGTGGAGTCGGCATTCAAGAACCCCGAGCACCCGTTCCGTGTGGCGATCGTCTGCGCCATGTGGTTGACCGGTTTCGACGTGGAGTGCCTCTCCACACTGTATATCGACAAACCCATGAAGGCCCACACGTTGATGCAGGCCATCGCCAGGGCGAACCGTATCTATCCCGGCAAGGATTTCGGCCTCATCGTCGACTACAACGGCATGCTGAAGAGTCTCAGAGAGGCGTTGGCACAATACGCCCTCGGAGAAGAGGGCGGCGGCGGAGAAGAGATCGTGGCCCCGATAGAGGAGAGGGTAAAAGCCCTCCTTGATGCCATTGAGGAGACGGAGAAGCATCTGCGCGGTCTGGGCTTCGAACCCGCTCGGTTGCAGGGAGCGAAAGGATTCGCGCGCATTCAAGCGCTGGCCGACGCCGTGGACGCGGTTTATGCCTCAGACGAATCGAAGCGTCGATTTGAAATCCTGGCGCGCCAGGTGTTCATCCGGTTCAAGGCACTGATCATGGAGCCCTCGGCTTTCAGCTACGCCGAGCGCCACGACAATATCGAGGCGATCTACAAGAAGCTCGAAGAGCGCCGCGACACCTCCGACGTTACCGACCTACTCAAGGAACTTCACCGGATCGTCAATGAGGCAATCCGTGCCGCAGAATCCGGCGACGACCAGGCGGACGTTAAGTTCTACGATCTGAGCCAGATCGATCTGGAGAGGCTCCGCGACGAGTTCGCGAAGAAGGTGCGGCGCAAAGTCTCAGCGTTGCAGGACATCCGGCAGGTGCTGGAAGACAAACTCGCCCAAATGGTGGCGCAGAACCCACTTCGCATGGACTACTACAAGAAGTACGCCGAGATCGTCGCCGACTACAACCGCGAGAAGGATCGCGTCAGTATCGAGGACACCTTCGCGAAGCTGGTAGACCTGGCCGACAGTCTCAGCGCCGAACAGCGGCGAGCTACCGAGGAAGGATTGAGCGAAGACGAACTCGCGCTCTTTGACCTGTTGAAAAAGGAGAACCTCAGCAAGGCAGACCGCGAGAAGGTGAAGCAGGCGAGCCAGACCCTGCTTGAATCAGTTCGCCGGCTTATTGCTCCGCTGGAACGCTGGACGGAGAAAGAGCAAACCCAAGCAGAGGTCGAGACCTTTATTCTCGACTACCTCTACCAGGAGTTGCCCTCGCCGCCGTTCACAGAGGATGAGAAGCAGTCGATTGCCAAGTTGGCCTACGATCATGTGTGGCAGCAGAGCGTTGCTGGCTACCACGCGCCAAGCGCATTTTGAGGCGGCCGAAGCGTGGTTGGCATGCGCCTTGGGATCAGTGTTGGTGGGAGAGTTTCGTAGGCATCCCGCTTGACTCCGGACAATCTGCCAAACCTGTTAACCAACTCCCCGGAAGCCCGGAGAACGGGAGAAAAGGGACCGAAAGAGGCACAGCGCTCCCAGTCTCGTCGGCGTCGGCCAGCGACGCCGAGACGCCAGAGAAAACCAATCTCGTAAAGTATTGGAAAGAAGAGGGAGTTCGACGGAGTGCTGCCGTCAACCAACTGGGGGGGAAACGTCGTGGGAAATAAAGTTGGCTCCCCGGGTAGGATTCGAACCTACAACCCTTCGGTTAACAGCCGAATGCTCTACCGTTGAGCTACCGAGGAGCAGCCATTTCATTACACCATCCGGCCCTCGCCACTGTCAATTCTTGGCGCTCCCCTCCGCCCACTTTTCGCCTCCACCGTGCCCCACAAAATGCCATACTGTGGGCAGTGGCCAAAGCGCGCGAATTGGAAGCTCAACTGCACCGCGTGGAAGAGCAACTGCACCTTATCCAACGCATTGCCCGGCACCTGGTTCGCACCGGCGTGCTCAGCGATTCTCTGCAACACATCATTGGCATGGTCAGCGATTTGATGCAGGCCGATTCCTGCCTGCTCTATCTCCTCGGTGACGAAGACCTGATGCTGGTCGCCGCCAAAGATCCCCGCCCGGGCGCCATCGGCAACGTCCGTCTGCGTTTGAGCGAAGGCCTCACCGGCTGGGTCGCCCGCGAGCGCCGCCTATTGGCCATCTCGCAAGAGGCTTACAACGACAGCCGTTTCAAATTCTTCCGCGACCTTCCCGAAGACACCTTCGAAGCCTTCCTTTCGGCACCCGTAATCGTTGGCGGCCGCGTCATTGGCGTCATCAATCTACAACACCGGCGCCCGCACGCCCACACCGGCGACGAGATGGAAATGCTCACAACCGTCGGCGAACTCATCGGCTGCCGCGTCACGATGGCGCGCCTGGAATCCGGACCCGAACAGGTCAACTACTCCGAACTGGCCCTGCGTACGCTCCCCGCCGGGCAAGCCCCATGACCAGGTTCGCCCGCCGCCAGTTTCTGGCAGCCTGCGGAGCAATTCCCCTCGCCGCGCAGCAAGCGGCGCCTGCGCGATCCGAGCCAACGCAATCCTCTCAATCGCAACCCTCTCAAACGCAACCAGCGCCCCGGTCCTCCCCATCCCCATCCTGGAACCAGGTCTTCTTTCACGACGCCGACGAACAGCAACTCTCCATCCTGGAAATCGCCTTCTACTCCAACCGAGCCGCAATGGCGATCGCACTGCTGAGCGACCGCGGCCGCGTCAAGCCCGCTTCGCTGCGCACCACCGATTCCGGCGTGCATTGGACCCTTGGCGAGCTGAAGCCGACAGCGCTTTCCGTCCAGTTTCTCGATGAGGCCAACGGTTGGATGGCCGCCACCAACGGGATCTATAAAAGCACCGATGCCGGCCAGAGCTGGCGCCGCGTGGTTCGCAACTCGGAAATCCGGCACGTTCGATTTGCCGACCGGGAACGCGGCTATGCGGCCGGCGGGGAGTGCACGGCGCTTGAAACCATCGACGGGGGCAAATCGTGGAAGCCCATTGAAGCCGCTTCGTCGTACAAGGCCAATAAGGACCGGATCAACTACCGCTGGATCGAACTGGCGAACACCACCATGGGCTTCATCGTGGGCAGCTATGATCCAGTTCGCCCGTATCGAAGGGATGACCTGCCCGCATGGATCGACCCGGAATCGAGCCGCCGGCTCCACCGCCAAACACCGGCACTCAGCCTCGTTCTGCAGACCATCGACGGCGGAAAGGTTTGGAAGCCGACCTCAAGTTCCATTTTCGGGCACATCACGCGGTTGAGAATGGGTAGCCGGGGGCTTGGCCTGGCCCTGGTGGAGTTCGACGACTCCTTCGACTATGCCAGCGAAGTCTTCCTGATCAACCTCTCGACCGGGAAGACGGACCGCACCTATCGCGAGGCTGAGCGAGCCATCACTGACGTGTTGATTCGAGACGATGGCTCGTTCTGGATGGCGGGAGTGGAGTCGCCGGGCCGCCTCCGCACCTCGCCGATACCGGCCAAAGTGCATATTTTGAAGGGCGATGGCGGCGGTAACTGGATCGAAATGGAAGTCGACTACCGCGCCACGGCACGGCGCGTCCGTTTTGCCGAGTCTCCCACGGGCCAGCTATTTGCCTGTACCGACACCGGCATGATCCTCCACCTCGGCACGCCACCGGCCAAAACATAACCGCCAGGCTCCGATTTATTCACAGGTTTAGCACAGGCCAGGCCTCGCAACTGCTTGTCATAGCAGGCTGATTTAGTTGTGCAAAATGCATACGTTAGTCATCGATTTCCTTTGACCCTACCGCCCACGAGGCGCATACTGACTATGGTTCCAAGAGGTTAAAGGAACAGCGAGCCCAGCAGGGCGTAGCGAATCTCGAGCGTTGATCCGTAACCGGCTCTTTCACAAGTACACCGGCGGCGGGGAGCAAAAGAAAATCGGGCGTTTTGCCAGGGTGGGCTTCGCGGTGGCGGGTCCATTCCGCCGCGCCGATCTGAAGGGATCCAAAAAATCCCAACAGGGAGCGAGGAATGGAAAAGCAACCGTGAACGTCGCGAAGGGACGCGGCAACGGGTTTTCAGCATTGAAGTCCCCTGCACGCCGACAAGGCAGCGAGGGGCCGAGCGGAGAGCCGAACGAGCCGTAGAACAACATGGCGTGGCCCCGAAGCAGTAGGCCGGGAGCATTGACCCTGCCGTGGACGCACCGGAGACGGTGTGACCGGGACAGGCGAGCGAAAGGCCGTTGCGAGGGACCGGACCCTACCGCCGGAGCGAGCAGGCGACGTGTCAAGCGGTGAACTGGATGACCGAAGGGTAGTCCGGGGAGCAAGACGCGAAACGCCCCGACTCGGTGGATGACATGCTCAGGCCAAAGCTAGCAGGCCGGAGAGCGAGCTGAACCCAAGATCACTTGGAACCATTTTTCTTTTTAGCCTGCCTGCCCAGCCACGACAACGCAAAAGCGTTTCCAATACAACTCAAAAGAGTTTCCAAGACCACTCAAAAGGGTTTCTAAAATGAGGGGAACGGAATGTTCCTACATCTCCGCGTGCTGATGCCGGTCCGGCGCGGCTTGCATCTCGTGAGTGCCTAGCGTCACCCGCCCAGAATCGTTCAGCGCCGCCATCCGCTTCAGCTTGACCGGGTTGACATACTCGGCCTTACGTGGAAAAAAGCTGACAAAGTTAACGCGGCATGCGGAACAGCGGTGCCGTTTGGCTCCAACGTGCACCAGCATCCGAAAGAACTTGCCGGGCATGTAA
Source organism: Acidobacteriota bacterium (assembly GCA_040007195.1). GTDB lineage: Bacteria > Acidobacteriota > Terriglobia > Bryobacterales > Bryobacteraceae > JAFLBB01. The sequence continues at coordinate 8,201 of JBDTVQ010000137.1, forward strand.
TACTTTTCCGCCCAATCACTCAGGTCCTGCCGCAAGCACCGCGGGCAGTGCGCATAGGGGAGCCGGAAGTTGAACAGCAAACCGTGCCAGAAACGATGGTCGCACTCGCGGCACCGCACGGGACAGTAGCCCAAAACCGAGGCAAGGTTTTCGAGCACACCCCTGCGCTTGGAAAACCGGATTCGATTTGAGCCACAAGCCGGACAGTCAGCGCCCATAGAACTTCCATAATCTTACCAGAGAATTCCAACATTGAGAATCTTTCCTTTGGGCTACCTTCGCGGGAACAAAAGTACTAGAATCAATGGCTCCTGGTAGGCACCCGGCGGGCCCGCCTCTGTCGCTCGACGGCCGCATACTGCGCCATTGAGCGGCGAAACTCCCCATGCAAGCGCTCCCGCACATCGTCGGCGACGCCCGTCTTCTTGCCCTCCACGGCCTCTACCCGCAGCAGTTCCCTTGTCGTCGATGTCATGAATACGCTGTCGGCCTCGTACAAATCGTCAAGCCGCAGCGTCTTTTCTTCGACATGGACGCCCGGCACCTTCACTTCTTCGAGCAGTAACCGCCGCGTGACCCCGGGCAGGCACCCCGAGGTCATCGGAGGTGTCTGGACACTCACGCCCTTCACCACAAACAGGTTCGCCGACGTACATTCGCTCACTTCCCCGCGCTCATTCAACAGCACCACCTCGTCATACCCCTTGGCCTTCGCCATCTCCAGGAACGTCAGGTTCTGCGACCACGACGTCACTTTCACGCCTGCCATGGGACTTGCCGCGTGCCGCCCCTGCATCTGGACCCCCAGTTTCGCCGCGGTTCCCCAATCCTGGAGATCCACCGTATACGCGACGACGTCGAACTCCCGCTCGAGGTGCGGCGCCTGAAACGCACCTCCCTTGTTGCGCACCACGGCCACCCGGAGCGTGGCATTTTCCGCTCCATTGGCCTCAATCAGCCGTTCCAGCGGCTGCTTCAAATCCTCTGCCGCCGCCGGCATGGGCACACGCATCAACACCGCATCGCGGCACATCCGTTCCCAGTGCTTTTCCCAGGCAAACAGCACGCCGTCCAGCACTCGAATTGTCGAAAAAACACCCCAGCCGTTGAGCAGTCCCACCTGCCCCACGCTGGCCGTATGCGCGTCATTGCCAATCAGTTGTCCGTTATGAAGGATAAAGCGGTGCACGACTTTTATTGTAATCGGGCCTCTTGTACAGCATTTACGCCATGGCCGCTTCCTGAAATACGCGGCGCATCGCCGATGCGTCGCCATCGGGATTCCCCACGCGCTGGATCATCAGAATCAGCGCCACGCCCTTCACCGGATCCACCCACGCCTGCGTCCCGTAAGCGCCGCCGTGACCGAACGTACCGCGCGAAAGCATGGCCGTCACACCTTGCGGCTCGCGCACGATACCGACCGTCAGCCCCCACGCCGACCCCGGCACGAACCCCGCCTTCAAGTCGCCCGTATGCATCGACGTCATCTGCTTTACGGCCGCCTCCGACAGGTAACGCTTCCCCTTCCACTCGCCCTCGTTCAGCATCATGCGCGCGAACTTTGAATAGTCCTCGGCCGTGGAGAACAACCCGCCGTTCCCCAGTGCGGGCCGGGCGCGCAGGAGAATGCGCTCCCGCGTCAAAGCCGCCGGGAACACCTCCACCAGCTTGCCGTCCACCCTCTGGCACGGCTTCACAATGCGCGCGAGCTTCTTCTCCGCCGGATAGAATCCCGTGTCTTTCATCCTCAGCGGCCCGAACAGACGCTTGTCAAGAAACTCCGCGAACCCCACTCCGCTGACAACCTCCACCACGCGGCACAGGCTATTGATCCCCGACTGGCAATACTTCCACCGGCTGCCTGGCGCGAACGCGACAGTTTTCGACACATACGCCGGAATCAGGCCGGCCAGCGTCTTCGCCGCCAAGCTCTCCGCGTCCGTCGCTTCGCCCATGCCGGAGGTGTGCGTCATCATGTGCTTCAGCGTGATGTTTGCCGCGCTGCCATCGGTCAGCTTCAATTGGCCCAGCTCGGGAATGTATTTCGCCACCGGATCGTCCACCGAGAGCTTGCCCTCGTCCTGGAGCATCATCACGGCGCAGCCCGTCACCGGTTTGCTCATCGAGGCGATAGCGAAGATCGTGTCTTTCCGCATCGGCATCGTCTTTGCGGCGTTGGCGTGCCCCTGGGCGAGAAAGTGCGTGATGCCCGCGCGCGTGGCTACCAAAGTGACCGCGCCCGGAATCTCATCCGCGTCAATCAACGCCTGGAGTCCGCGCTCGATCGACTGCGTTTTGCCCACCGTCGCCGCGCGCAACGCGGGCAATGCCCCCGCTATGGGAAACATGGAAACAAAGCTCCGCCGTGAAAACATGCCCGCAATTGTATCGGAACTACAAACGCCCCTACCGAACCCCAAAATACGCCGGACGCGCCGCCAGCAGCAGCCCCGCCGTGTATTGCCCCGAGAACCCGCCCGCTTCGGCGTGTTCTGTTTCCTGCCTTACATAGTGCGTCAGCTCGTGTGCCGTCACGCGCGCCATCGCCTTGCCCAGCAGCGCCGGCAAGCGCGTGCCGATCAGCGCCGCCACGGGCTCCGTATACACCTCAACCATCGGCAGCACCCGCTCGCGCCTCGTTCGTGCCGCCCCTAGCGCCGACGTCTCGCTCGGATGGAACCGCATGAAGTACACCTGCACCGCGCCGGCTTCCTCGCAAGCGGCAACGCGCAGATCACGATCGCTCGCCTGCAAAATCCTCCGCAGTTCGCCTTCCCACTCCTGCGCCAGCGACTTCTCCACCGCCGCCGGATTCGCCACGCATACCGTCAGGCCCGGCCGATCCGCCGCGGCAAAAAGCCCCTGAGACAGCATCAGCAGGCCCATGAGCCCGGCCAGTTTCCTGGCCCGCCCCCGCCCGTCGAATTGTTTCCGAAGATTCACTCTACAGTCATCCTATTGCAACAATTCGTCAGAACCAAGCATTTTCTTTAGCTTGCGCCTTCAATTGATACTTCCCCGCCCCGCCCGGCACTACCTCTTGATGAGCCGGCCGTCCGTCCTCCTCCACCACCACGACCTCATCCACCCGCTCATGCTCGCTCGCGATCTCCACCGCCGCGGTTACCGCGTGGAAGCCTGCGCCGACCGCCCCCACTCCGCCCTGCGCCACTCCCGCCACATCACGGCATTTCACGTAGTCCCTTCGATCGACCAACCGGAACGCCTCGCCCACGCCATTTGCGAAATCGTCCGCAAACGCCATATCGGCATGTTCCTTCCCGGAACCGATCAGGTGTTCGCCTTGGCTCCGCACCATGAAATGCTGGCGGACGTTGCGCACTACATGTTTGAAGACGCACCCACGCTGGCCCGCGTCCACGACAAGCTCTCGCTCCAGGCGATTCTGCGCGCCGCTGGAATCCTGACGCCCCATGCCGTGCCGTGGGACCTCGGCCCGCTCCCCGCAGCGCTCCACTACCCTGTCGTCGTGAAGGATGTCGCAGGTTGTGGAGCCATCGATTGCCGCGTGCTTCGCAACGACTGCGACCTCGTCGCCGCACGCCGCCAGCGCCGCGCCTCACGGGTTCCCGCCCTGCTCCAGCAGTTCGTTTCGGGCCGGACACTCATCTGGATGGGCGTCCCAACCAACGGCCGCCTGGCCGCATCGCTCACCGCCGAGCGCGTATTGCTGGTTCCCGCCCACGCCGGGCCCAGTGTCCTGCGCCACTCGCTCATCCTGCCCGAACTCGACCGCCAGTGCGCGCGCATCCTCGCCGCCGTCCCCTACCGTGGCTTCGCCTCGCTCGATCTCATCCAGGATGGCGAGGGCCGATTCTGGTTCCTCGACTTCAACCCGCGCTTCTGCGCCGCCCTTCACACCTCGCTCCGCTGCGGCATCTCCTTCGCGGACGTCCTCTACCAGCTCGCGCACGGCCGCGCGCCGGCCCTCCCGCCGCAACGGCACAACGTGTACAGCCTTTCGCTTCACCGGCTCGCCCAACGCATGGTCCGGTCGCCCTCCGCCTTCGCCTCGTCGCTTGCCGCGCTCCGTTACGCCGCCGCAGCCGAAGAACTATTCACCCGCGATCCCCTTCCCTTCCTGGCCGCCGCGGCCCATCGATTTCGCGCAAAAACGAAGGCAAGCGAGCCGGGCGGGGCCCCGGTTCCCGCGTATTCTGACGGAACACATGGAACCCAACGCCCCCAATCCCGCACTCATCTTTGACACAATTACCGCCTATCAAAAAGCAGCCGCGCTGAACTCGGCGCTCGAACTGAGCCTCTTTACCGCCATCGGCGCCGGCTTCACCACGCCCGAAGCCATCGCGGCCCACACCAAGGCCTCCCCGCGCGGCGTCCGCACGCTGTGTGACTACCTCACCATCCACGGCTTCCTGAATAAGACGGCGCTCCCGCCCAGCCCCGCCTACTCGCTTACGCAGGATTCCGCCCTGTTTCTCGACGAAAAATCGCCCGCTTACGTGGGATCGATCCGCCTGTTCCTCTCCTCGGGCGACATCAAGGAGGCGTTCCAGAACCTCACCGGCGCCGTGCGCAACGGCCGGACCGCGCTTCCCGGCCAGGGCTCTGTCGACTTCGACGACCCGGTCTGGCAGGACTTCGCCCGCGCCATGATGCCCATTGCCATGCCCGCCGCTCAGTTCATCGCTCAACAGTTGGGCACGCTCAAGCCGTGCCGCGTGCTCGATATCGCCGCCAGCCATGGAGCATTCGGTATCGCCATCGCCAGCGCCAACCCGGCCGCCAGCGTGATGGCCCTCGACTTTCCCGGCGTCCTCCCGGTCACCCGGGAAAATGTGGGCGCCGCCGGTCTCAATGCCCAGTTTTCCTTCCTTCCAGGCGACGTTTTTGACGCGGACCTGGGCGGCCCCTACGACGTGGTCCTGCTGACGAATCTTCTGCATCACTTCTCGCCCGCCAGGAACATCGAAATGCTGACCCGCATCCGCGAGTCGCTGGCCCCCGGCGGCCGCGTGATGACGCTTGAGTTCGTCACTAACGCCGACCGCATCACACCGCCGCCCTCCGCAGCGTTCTCGCTGGTCATGCTCGCCAGCACCGCCGAAGGCGACGCCTACACCTTCGCCGAGTTTGAGCGGATGTTCCAGGCCGCCGGCTTCCCGCGCAGCGAAATGGCCGACGTGCCGCAGTCGGTCCAGCAGCTAATTACCAGCTACACGGAGTAAGGCGAGGCGATTTTGGCGTCCTAATCCCCCGGGCGGTGCGCCGGCCGCCGATTTCTCTCAGAAATGGTGAGAATATTTCCACTGCCGGCGCACTACGCACATGAACCGGATCTGTCATGACCGAATCACACCTCCAGGACGATGAACTGGAGCAGTATATTCTCGGCATTCTGCCCGACGCGCTTCTCGACACCGTTGAGGAGCATATCCTCTTTTGTCCAGCCTGCATCGAGCGCGCCGAAGAACTCGAAGCCTTCATCCTGGCCGCCCGCAAGGCAATGGAGCGGAAACCGAACTAGCCGCGGCGACCCGTCAAACCTGGCCTTTGGTGGACCGCACGTATTCCTGCTCCCACGCAGCGCCTGCGAAGATCGCCGCAATGCACACCGCCAGCCAGAACAGCGCCAGCAACAGCTTCCGGATTACCTCGGTGCGTGTGGGAAGTTGCTCCACCCACACCACCTTGATCATCGGGCCGCCGGACTCTGCGTTGAGGACGCCGGCAATGTGCCGGGCGATTTGTGCCGCCTCTTCCTCCGTCTCGTGTGGACTGGAAACGTCGATCTGCCGCCCGCCCATCGTCTCTACGCCGGCGGTGTAATAGGTCTCCAACTTCACGCCATCGTCAAATGTCGTGACATTGCGCAGGTAGCAATGCCGGATGTCGCCGCGCTGAGTCGACCGTGGGAGTTGGACCGGCAGAGGCCAAACAATTTCCCATAGACTGCGCGGCGTAATGACGGCAGTTCGCCGGTTGATCAGGCAGACGAACACCCAGTACAGGGCGACCGCGTAGAGCGGAATGGCCATTCGAACCGTCGGCCCGTCTTCCGGGTAAAGCCAACTGTACGCTCCAATGCCCCCGAAAATGAACGCCAGCACCACGCCGAAGACACCCCACGGCAACGGTATCCAGCGCTGTGTGAGACGCAACCTGCTCATGCCGCTTTAGTGTATGCGAGAGACGGCTACAATCGATTCGTCACGCGGCTCCTCTTTTTCCTTCTGACTGCCGCACTCCCATCCCCATCACAGAGTTGAGGCCTTTCGCGTGCGGCCTCCACCTCCTCGCATTACCCGGTCGACCGAGCCAATCATAACCACCATGATCCCGACTTCAGCCAATCTCTGGCCATTGAACTGCTCTGCGTTAAAGCAGCCTCCAAAGGGTTGTGGATGAGTACTGCGCGGCTCCGACTGCGAGAACGCACGCCAATGGTGAACCTGCAGCACCTACTTCTTTCCGTCACAGGGTGTCACGGTGTATCCGGCGTGCTTTACGACGCTGATGCACAATTCCAGAAACTCTTTCGGCGAGAGGTCACTCTTGGCGTCGTTCGCGCGCCAACTGCAGATCCGAAAGTTCGCTTCGGTTGCCCCAGCAGTCACGTGATCAACGGTCGGCAAGAGTGCGAATCCTTTCTTGTACGTATGCCTTCCTGCTTTCGAGTCCTCATTGCTGTACGTACTGATGAGGTGCCAATCGAGCATTTC
>JBDTVQ010000138.1:0-14869 GCA_040007195.1 Acidobacteriota bacterium
GCCGCTCTTCAGAATCGTCAATCCGGCCGCGGGCGCGGCGCTCTTGAGCAAGTCTCTTCTGTTCACTTCGACGGGCCTCCTCGGACCTGTCGAACATCTTATCCAAGGGTGCGGCGGTTGGCGACGGGGCGCGCGCCTATGCCGGGCCACGCGCCTATAATCGCGTATGGATTCGGTGATCATTGGGCTGATTGCACTGATGGTGGCGGTGGTTCTGATTCGGAGGATCGGCAGTTGGATGAACGAAGTCCGGACTCCGCCGAAGCGGCGGCCGCTGTCGGCCGCGCGGGCAGCTTATCGCGACAATCCGGACGCGACAGCGTCGTGCGAACACTTGCAGGCGGTCGAATTGGCCATGCGTATGGCTGGGTTAAGCGTGGAATTGTTCGGCGGCGGTGAGCATCAGCCGGTGGTGCGCGCGGCGTGCCGGATCAACGAGCCGGAGTTGCGCCGCGTGTTCACACTGCCGGAGGCTGTGTTCTATAAGGAAGGCTATGAGGCGGAACGGACGCCGCACGATTTTCCCCGCGCCGATCTGATCTGCCAGTCCTGTATGGCAACGAATCGCGCCCGAAGCGACATTCTCGTGCTGCACCCGGATGAGTGCCGGGACGATACGCCGTGGTTTCCGTCTCCGCCTGCCGGCTAGCCTCGGCTACGACCGCGACGCCCGGATGTGGCGAAGGTAGGACTGCATGGAGTGGGCCCGGCGCCGCAATGCGAAAACAACCGCCCCCAAACCGATGGTGGCCGAGGCGAGAGTGGTGGTCTCAAATTCGGGATAATGTTCCTCAGTCCAACTGAACTCAGGCGATTCGACGTAGTTTGGTTCCACAACAATCCGGGATGCGTCGTCAGAATTCAGCCATTCGCGGAACGCCTCGGAGGCTGCAATCTCGCTCGCGAGGGAGATTGCGAGGAGATCGCCGGGCGGGTCTACGGGTTCGGCACTGAGGTCCAAATGGGAGAGCGACAGTGGCGTCGCGAGGGTCACCGCGGACATGCTGAGAGTTCCACCTTGGGCGGTGGCGGCCATGCACGCCAGCAGAATTATTTTTCGAAGCGTCATACGATTGCCTACACAATGAGATCGGCCTGGCGCGGAAACTTGGGTATCCAGGGTACTGAGGGAAATTACCCGTAGAACTGCTAAGGAAGGCTACCTATGGCGTGCTTGGACTAAACTAAAAGTATGAAGCGGCGAGCAGTTTTGGGCTGGTTCGGCGGGTTATTTGGCGCGGCGGCTTTCGCCAGCGAGCCGAAGGGCGTGGAAGGCGTGCTTCGGGTGCCGGCGGTGCTGGAGACGGACAGCGGGAAACTGCGGCTCGAAGGCGACAAGCAAACCACAGCGGTGCTAGGCGATCAGCGGCTGGACGGAATGCGCGTGCGGCTGATGGGAGAGCGGGCCGGAGTGGACCTGTTCCGCGTGGGGCCCATTCACACTCGGGCGTTGCGCGTGGTGCAAGGGGCGAAGCTGATGTTTGTCACGTATTGGTGCGCGGTATGTTCCATTCGCACCTATGCGCCGGGTCCGTGCATGTGCTGCCAGGAAGAGACGGCGCTCGATCTTAGAGAGACCGTGAGCTAAGGCACCCAGTCTCGCGGGACTGTCCCACGTATAATGGCGCTCATGCGCCTGACCCTTTCCGTTGCGCTGTTGGGGATAATTCCATACATGAGCGAAGCCGCGAACTACTCCGCCGTCCGTGCGACCGACGATGGCATGGAGGTGCTGGTGTTGCGCGACGCGCACGCCAAAACCGAAGTGAAAATCGCGCCGAAGATCGGCAACAACGCCTATTCGATGAAGGTGAACGGGCAGGACCTGCTGTTCTTCCCCTATGCAAAGCTGAGTGAGTGGGTGGCCAAGCCGGGCATGGCGGGCAATCCGTTTCTGGCGCCGTGGGCGAATCGAATTGAAGGCGATTCTTATTGGGCCGGCGGCAAGCAGTATCACTTGAACGCCGGGCTCGGGAATTACCGCAAGGACGGCAACGGGCTGCCGATTCACGGGTTGATCGTCTACGCGAAGGATTGGGAAGTGGTGTCGCTGAAGGCCGACGACGCAGGCGGGGCCGTGGCGGTGAGCCGACTGGTGCATCATCGCGACGTGGGGCGCGCGGCGCAGTTTCCGTTCGCCCATACCATCGAGATGACGTACCGGTTGAAGGGCGGGGTGCTCGACGTGCAGACTTCGATCGCCAACGAGAGCAGCGAGGCGATGCCGGTGCTGGTGGGCTATCACACTTACTACCAGGTGCCTGGCGTGCCGCGCGATCAATGGAAGGTGCACGTGGCCGCGCGCGAACATGTAGTGCTGGGACCGAAGCTGACGCCGACGGGCGAGACGAAACCGGTGGCGGTGGCCGATCCGATGGGTCTGGCGGGGACGCAGTTGGACGATGTGTTCACGGGCCTGGCGAAGGGCGCGGATGGCTGGACACCGTTCTGGGTGGAAGGAGGCGGCAAGCGCGTTAAGGTGGAGTACGGACCGAAGTACACCGTGAGCGTGGTCTACGCGCCGCCGGGACGCGAGTTCATCTGCTTTGAGCCGATGACGGGCGTGACCAACCAGTTCAATCTGGCGCACGACGGGAAGTTTGCGAATCTTCTGCAGACTGTGGAGCCAGGCAAGAAGTGGGTGGAGAGCTTCCGCGTGAAGGCGAGCGGGTTCTGAGTCGAGTTCCCACGGGCCGGTGTCCACGAGGCGGCAAAACGTAGTAGTCTCTACCGAAGGACCCTCTATGAAAATTCTTCTATTCACACTCAGTGTCGCGACGATGTTCGCGCAACAGGCACAACAACAGAAGCCACCGATGACCTTTTTCATCACCAGCACCGGACCGGGTAACGGCGCTAATTTGGGCGGCTTTGCGGGCGCCGACGCACATTGCCAAAAGCTGGCGGCGGCCGTGGGCGCGGGCGACAAAACGTGGCGCGCTTACCTGAGCACGTCGGCCGAGGGCGGCAAGCCCGCCGTGAATGCGCGGGACCGCATCGGCAATGGCCCCTGGCACGGCTCCACCGGCGCGATGATCGCGCGCGATCAGACGCACCTCCACGGGGACACGATGGACATGGCCCGCCAGGGTAACTTGGTCACGAAGAACAACGCGCGCAACGAAAAGGGCGAACTGGTGAATGGCGTGGGGGATACGCCGAACAAGCACGATATTTTGACGGGCACGCAAATGGACGGGCGCGCCTACACCGACGGCGCCGATCACACCTGCAAGAACTGGACGAGCGGGGGCGAGGGCACGGCACAGCTGGGCCATTTCGACCGCAACGGCGGCGGCGTCTCTTGGAACTCGGCCCACCCGTCGCGCGGCTGCAGCCAGGAAAACCTGGTTGCGACCGGCGGCGCGGGAATGTTCTACTGCTTCGTGCCGACGGGCCAGTAAGCGAAACGTCTCCAAATCGGAATATCGGGTCTCGTGACAGACTTTCCTGCCAAAGGAGAGGCTCATGAGACCCGCTCTATTTGCGCTGTTCGCTACTGCGGCGTTCGCGCAGCGATTCGTGCCCGTGATTCCCAAGGTTTGGGACGAAGAGGCGCTACGCACGATGGAGTTGCCGCTGGCCACGCCGGGTGCGTCGCCGGTCCACATCAGCGCCGAGCGATATTACGCGATCCCTCCGCTGACCGTCTACAAAACCTACCCCTTTCAAGTTCCCGGCAGGAGTCAGGAGGAGTATTTTGCGTGGTTACGGGAACAGGAGCCTGCGACTATCCGTTTCGATTCTGAAGCGCTTCGCACCAAGGATGATTGGATTCGAGCGGGCAAGTACGCATTCGAAACGGTGGAGACTTATTCGCCGGAGCCGCGGCAGGCCGGGAGTACACAACGAATCGTCATTCGGGAAAAGGGCAAGCTGGAGTTCTCGGGTGCGGGGTGTGCCGGGTGTCACGAGCGCTACCTGGACGATGGCACGATCATTCAGGGCGCACAGGAGAATCGCGCGAAGTCGTGGAAGCGAAGCCCCGTGCCTCTTCCCGCCGGCGTATTGGAAGCGCTGCGCGAACGCACATTTCCCGACTTCGCCACGCCGTGGCTGAAGCCCGACCCCAACCTGTTGGGTACCAATGTGACCGATGAGACATTGCAACGACTGCTCCTTCGCCCGCCCGCCCCTGGGCCGAGATTTGGAAGCAGCGTATGGTCACCTGTGGCCATGCCGGATCTGATCGGCGTACGGGACCGCAAGTATCTGGATCGGACCGGACTGGTGCAGCACAGGGACATCGGCGATTTCATGCGCTATGCGGCGATCAACATGAGTATCGGCACTGTCGGGGATATGAGTTCGTATGCCGGCTTTGTGCCGCACGACAACTTCAAGCCGCAGCGCAGACCGGCTCGTTATTCGGATGAGCAACTGTACGCGCTGGCGCTGTATGTGTACTCGCTGGAGCCACCGAAAAATCCCAATCCGCGCGATGCGGCGGCGGTGAAGGGTGAAGCAATTTTCAGAAGTGACGGCTGCGGCGGGTGCCATCCGGCGCCGCTCTACACGAACAACAAGCTGACGCCGGCCCCCGGCTTCAAGATCCCCGAAGAGCACAAGAAGAAGTACGACATCCTGCCAGTGAGTGTCGGTACCGACCCCTGGCTCACGATGAAGACTCGGCGCGGGACCGGTTATTACAAAGTGCCGACCCTCAAAGGCGTTTGGTATCGCGGTCCGTTTGAGCACAACGGTTCCGTGCTGACACTGGAGGACTGGTTCGACGCGGCGCGTCTGCGCGACGACTACTTGCCAACCGGTTGGCTGGGACCAAACGAAACGCGCGCGGTAAAGGGGCACGAGTTTGGATTGAAGTTGAAGCCGGAAGACAAGGCTGCGCTCATCGCGTTCCTGAAGACGCTGTAAGGGGAAAACGAAAAAGCCCGGCTACTCCGTTCTGGAGAGCCGGGCTTCGTAAGTTTCGAAATTAGCGCTCAGGTCAGAATCAGGCAGCACGCTTTCGGCGCAGTGCAAGGACGGCTAGTCCGCCCGCTACGCTGAGCCAGGTGGCAGGCTCGGGTACGCCGGTGTCGGAGAAGTTGACGGTGTCGATGGCGAAGTCGATTGAGCCCTCACCCTGCGCGCTGGTGATGATCACCGATTTGATACCGGCGAAGTTAACGGAAGCGGACGCGACCGAACCAGGCTGCCCAAATGAAGTCAAGCTGACGACCGAACTACCAAGGAGTGCACTCAAGCCGTCGTATGCCGAGAGTGTGAAGTCAGAGGCATCGGACCCATTGATGATGTCCAGGGTGACGAATGAGACGGGACTCAGGAAGGTGATTGTAATAAACCCAGGCAAAACACTAAAATCGCTCAATTCGGAGTAGTCTGACGTGCCGTAGAGGTTCGGGAACGACGTTTCCATATCGTTCCAGCCGGTATTGTCCATCACCACGCCGCCATCGAAGGTGGCGTTCCCGAAAACAAGCACAGGCCCGCGCGCGCCACCCGGCGTTACGTCGGAGAAGCAGCAGGAAGCCGAGATCGAATCGAAATCGACAATGGCGGCGGGGGCCGTAAGGACACCCAGGCTAAACGTAAGGAGAATTGAAGCGAATACTCTCATTTTCTGATTCCTGGAAGGAATTGTGTAGCAAATGTCATCACGTTGTCAACTACCAAGTGAAAATGCTCTAACCTTACATGCCTTCCCGGAGAGGCTCCAGGGTGTTAACCAGAGCTTGGCAGGAGAAAGCCGCCGCGCTGGCGCAAACCGAAACGCCCGGCAGCTCCAATGGGGAGCGCCGGGCGTTTTTATTTCGTTCTGGCTCGGTCCGTTACGGCTTCGCGGCGGCCGGAGGCTTGGCGGCGGCCGGCTTGGGAGCGGCGGGCGTCGCGGGCTTGGGGGCCGGAGGCAGAGTGGAGGGCGAGTTCTTGTCGTAGAGGTCGACGATCTCCTTGGTAATCTCCACGCCGTTGGCGGCGAAGAGCACGGGAGTTTGCGGCGAGCTTACGTCGAGGATGAGCGTGTAGGCGTTGTCGCGGGCGTACTTCTCGATGACGGCGACGAGCTTGCCGCCGAGGTCGTTCAGCAGCTTGTTCTGCTCCTGTTCGAATTCGGCCTGGGCGTCTTCGCTCGAGCGCTGGAGTTCCTTGGTCTTCTGATCGATGTCGCGCGTGATCTGGGTACGCTTGGCTTCGGCCATCGTGTTGGAACCCTTGGCGAGTTCCTGCTGCAGCGAGGCGATCGTGCCCTGCATGGTCTCGAGTTCTTTCTTCTTGGGATCGAACTTGAGCTGCAAATCGCCAGCGGCCTTCTGACCGTCCTTGGTGGCAATGATGGCCTGCTGAATGTTGATGATGCCCACTTTAGTCGGCTGTTGGGCGAAGGCAAAGGATGCGGCGCCGGCCACAAGGGCGGCGAAGAGCACTTTATTCACGATGGAAACTCCTGGGGATGTGACTGTTCCTAGCATAGCGGAAGAGGCCTGTTTGGGTAATTAAGACTCGTTAAAAGGTACGGCTGATCGTGAAACGGAAAGTCTTCCGCTTTTCGTAAAAAGGAAACGCCTGGCCCGAGTATTGGAGAGAATTGATAAAGCTGGCGTTATTGGGGAAGTAACTGCGGTCGGCGACGATGGGCGGAACGAGTACTTCGCGGACAATCATTGGATTGTAGGCCCAATAGAGGCGGAACGGCGCGTTGACTACGGGCATCATAATTTGCAGCTCAAGTCCGGTGGAGCTGCGGACGGCCTGAGTGGACTTGGCGAGCACGGCGCGGCCGTCGAAACCGGCTTGCGGAAACGTGCCGTTGAGCTCGGCGGTTCTGCCGGGATTGAGGCGAAGCTGGCCGGGAAGAGAGATGCGGTTGACGCCGATGTCGAAGAAGGCGGCGAGAGTAACGGGACCGGCGATCGGAATTCGATATTCGGCATTGCCCACGCCCTGTGTGTCGCCGCCGGGGAAGATGAGCTGGTAGACGGGAATCTGTTGCGCGACGGGGCTGAACTGCTCGACGCCATCGACGATGATTTTCTGCGTACGTGCCGAGCCGTCGGCATTCAGAACGGGAACGTTGGCGGCGCTGGGGATGTAGGCGATGGGCGAGATTCCCCAGATGTCGAATCCACGGATGTCGTTTTCGCCGCCCATGTAGAAGCGGTTGAACGGCGGAGCGGTTTGACCGGAGTATCCGGTGACGAAACGGCCCAGGGTATGGAAGCCAATCACGTGGCCCTTTTTGAAGCCGGCGCGAAACATCTTGAAGTCGACGGTCGGTTCGACCATCTTCACGTTGCCGCCGAGGCCGGCGAACTGGGTGGAGACGAACAGGCTCTTACCGCGCGAGGGCGTAATCGGGTGATCGACCGTGTTGTACGTGTAGGAAGGAATGACGGCGCTGGTGCTGATACCGGTGAGTGAGTTCTGCCCGTCGAGGCCCTGGAAGTTGATGTAATCGAAGTATTGCTTAGAGGCCGCGGAAAGGGTTTGGATGTTCTGGACGCCGTAGCTGTAGGTCATCGACACGCGGCCGAACAGAGAGCTCGACTTGAACATACGGAACGGCGTCGAAACGCTTGTAGTGGCGCCATAGCCGTTCGAAACGTAGTTCAGCAGGTTGTCCTGTCCCAACTGTTGGTAGAGCGGCAGCAGGTTGCGTCCGGTGAGCAGTGAAACTTCGCGGCCCTGGTCATAGTTGAAACGCTGCGTGTAGACGGTGAAGCCCAACTGGATGGGACGGTCGAAGAGGTAAGGTTCAGTGAAGCCGATGGTGGTGTTGCGGATGCGGTCGCCAAACTGCGCGTCGAGGGAGAGCGTTTCGCCGAGGCCGAGGAAGTTGTTCGTAGCGTAGCCGAAACCAATGAACGAACCGGCGATACCGGAAACGCCGCCGTTCAGCTGAACGCTGTTCTTGCCGCGTTCCTTCACCTTGAGCGTGATGTCGACGGTGTTGGTCTTAGTGTCGCGCTTGATGTCGGCGGCTTCGTTTTCCTTCAGTACTTCAAAGTACCCGAGCTGGTTGAGGCGCAGGATGGAAAGTTCCCAGTAGCGGTTGTTGAAGACCTGGCCTTCGTCGATGAGGATTTCGCGGCGGATAACTTTGTCGCGCGTGGTGGTGTTGCCGGAGAAGTCGATGCGGCGAACGAAGAACTGTTTGCCTTCGTCGACGTTGAGGCTCAAGTCGATCTTGTCGGAGTTGGGCAGCACGTCGAAGCCGGGCTCGGGAACGAAATCGATGTAGCCGAATTCGCCGTAAAGCTTGCGCAGACTCTCCAGGCCCTTACGAAGTTTGCCGGTGGAGAAGATATCGCCCTTGCTCATGTTGAACACCGGACCCATCAGCGTTTCCGGCGTACGGAACAGCTTGACGCCGACAAAGTTGATGTTGTTCAGATGGTACTGGCGCCCCTCTTCCATTTGGATCTTGATGTTGGCGCGCTTGCCGGGCTTGTTCGTGTAGAAGAGGGGAAAGCGGAACTTGCCGCCGCCGACGTCATGAATGGTGACTTCGTGATCGAGCGCGCGGGCCGTGAAGTAACCCTTCTCCTGATAAAAGTTCCGCAACATGTCCTTGTCCATTTCGAGCTTGGTGGAGTCGAAGGATTTTGCGAAAAGATTTTCAAAAAGGATCGAGTGCGGAATACCGATGGGGCGGAGCGCCTTCATGGCGCGGATGTCGACGCGGTCGCTAAAAACCTGATTGCCTTCGATCTCAATGTCGCCCACCTTGACCTTCGGACCTTCCTTCACCCTAAAGTTCACTTCCAGGGAGCTGGGCGGAATCTGGCGAAGTTCGGGTTCGACGGTGGCAAACTGGCGGCCGCGCTCGGAGAGGTATTCCTTAAGGACGACCGAAGCGCGCTGGATGGTGTTGGGGTCGTACTGCGTTTCCACGGTGAGTCCGACGCGGCGCTCTTTAAAGCGGTCGAGAATTTCGGACACGGTGATCGACTTCATGCCGTCGTACTTGATGGAGCGGACCATGCGGCGCTCGGAGACGCGAAAACGGATGATCCAGCCCGTGCGGCCGGGTTCCTTTTCGAGGGCGATGTCGTCGAAACGGCGGGTATTCCAGAGGGCGAGGAAGTCGCGGTGGAGCGCATCGTTGTCGAGCTTGTCGCCCTTCTTGGTAAAGATTAATGCGCGAAGTGTGTCCTGCGGCACGCGGCGGGCGCCGCGAAATTCGATGGATTCGACAATGTCTTCGAGCTGGTCGGGCGCCGGAGGCGGAGCTTCGGTCGGTTTCGGCGCTTCAAATGGAGAGCCCGGCTTGGGGGGCTCCGTCTTGGGTGCTTCCGGCTTCGGCTGTTGAGGCGCGGGAGATGTCGGTACGGTTTCAAATGGACTTTGAGATTTTGGCGGAGGGGTAGTCTGCGGAGCCTGCTGTGCAGGAGCCTGGGCCAACATCGGAGAAGAGAGCAGAAAGGCCGTCGTGGCAGAGAGTAGACACAGACGGATTGCGCTCAGGCGTTTGCGCCTGCAAAACAACATTTACCGATAGTTCCTTTCCACTCTGCGCCTCGTTTAGGGACGTTAGGGAACGTCGCCCGGTTTCGGTGGATTTCATCCCCCCGATCCGGGGAAACACTCAGGCGGCGGGATCAAACTTTTCATTGTAGCGGATACAATCAATCATTGGCAGTGACCCACTCATGTTTTCGTATTCTCCCGCAAAAAGGCGTTGGCCGTGCCGGGAGGATTTGTGGGTCTGTTGTAAACTTTAGGGCTTCGTGTGGCGTTGCGCCTCGCGAGTGGTCCAAGGAGAGAGAATGACGGCCCAAGTGGCAATCACAGGAATCGGGGCGGTGTCGCCCAATGGCATTGGCCGGGAGGTCTTCTGGCGCAATTGCCTGGACGGCGTTTCCGGCGTGCGGAAGATTACGCGGTTTGACGCGGACGGATTCATGGTGCGGATCGCCGGCGAAGTGAACGACCTCGACGTGAACGCGTGGGTGGAGCCGAAGGACCGGCCACACGTACCGAGGGCAGTACCGCTGGCGCGGGCTGCCGTGGCGGAAGCTTTGATCGACGCGGGATTGGAGCCGGAAAAAATGTCGCGCGACGAACTGCGCGGCATCGGCGTGTCGTGCGGTTCAGGCGGCGCGGCGCAGGAGTTCAGCGAAGAGCAGTACCGCTTATTCTATGCGGGTCTGATCAAGCATTGCAGCGTGTATGTGATCCCGAGTTCGACGCCCGGTACGATGGCCAGCGAGATCTCGATGCATTTTGGTTTTCGCGGCTACAGCCACCTCATTTCCAATGGCTGCACGTCGTCGACCGATGCGATCGGATACGCCTACCGCTCCATTAAGCACGGCGTGTTGGACACGATGATCGCCGGCGGCACCGATGCGCCGATCGCTCCTCTGATTCTGCGCGGCTTCCAATTGATGCGCATCATGACGCAGCGCTGGAACGAGGAGCCACATCGCGGCTCACGTCCGTTTTCGGTGGACCGGGATGGGTTTGTGCTGAGCGAGGGCGCTTGGTTCTTCGTGTTGGAAAACGAAGAGAAGGCGCGCGCGCGAGGTGCGAAAATTTACGGGCGCATCGAGGGATACGGCGCGACGTGCGAGGCTTTCCACCGCGTGCGGCTGGAAGAGTCAGGCGAAGAGCCGGCGCGCGCGATGGAGCTGGCAATGAAGGAAGCCGGACTCGAAAAGAAGCAGATCGACTACCTGCAGTATCACGGTACGTCGACCGAGCTGAACGACCGTATCGAGTCGAAGGCCGTCCAGATCGCGTTCGGCGAATACGCCGAGAAACTGCCAGGCTCGAGCGTGAAGAGCATCATTGGCCATCCGCAAGGCGCCTGCGGCGCGGCGGGCATGGCGGCAGTGCTGCTGAGCATGCGCGACGGCGAAGTGCATCCGACAATCAATCTCGAAGAAGCGGCGCCGGAATGCCCGCTCGATTACGTGGCCAACAAATCCCGGAAGCTGCAGATCGAACACGCCGTGGCAAACTGTATTGCGTTTGGGAGCAAGAATTCGGCGCTGGTGCTTGGAAGGGCCTAGTACGATTTGGTCGCGGTGGGACGCCGGCACAGGCAGATGAGAAAAACGGCCGCCACCCGCGAGGGCAGCGGCCGTTGGTGTCTTGAACGGGGCGGCGAGAGTCTAGCTCTCCTCCTCCTCCTCCGCCTCGGCTGCGGCAACCTTGCCCTTTTCGTCGTCCTCGTAGTAATACGAGTGATAGTAGGTGTACTTGGAGTACAGTTCTCCGCGCTTGGCTCCGTTGGCCACCACGCCAAGAACGTTGTTGTGGCTCATGGACTGCAGCGCGCGGGTGACTGAATCAATCGTCGTGGCGCCCAGGCGAACCACCAGCAGCGTGCCGTCGCAGAGGGTGGACAGCAGGTTCGCGTCGGCGGCAAACAGCAGCGGCGGCGAATCGATGACGATCCACTTGAACAGCTGCGGCAGGCGCGTGAGCAGTGTCTTCACTTCGGGCAGGTTGAGCAATTCGAGCGGATTGGCCACAGTTTCCCCGGCGGGCATGACGAATAGATTCGTGCCCTGGATGCGGCGGATCACTTCGCTCAGCGCCGCTTTGCCCTGCAAATATTCGGTGATGCCGGGCGAGCGGTCGATTTGAAAAAGATTGTGCGCAATGGGGCGGCGGAAGTCGAAGTCGCACAGCAGAGTGAGGTTGCCCTGGAGGTGCGACTGGACGACGGCGAGATTGGCCGCCGTAAACGACTTGCCTTCAGCGGGCGAGGCCGATGTAACGACCAGCGAGCGAAGCGGCTGCAAGCCTTGGACGTGATTGAGGCGCGTGCGCAGGCTGCGGAATTCCTCCGCCGGAGCGTCGGTGACCTTGGTGTGGTCGATGATGTGGGCTTCGGGATTGGGATCCCAAGGCACCTCTTTGATCTGCTCAAGCAGTCCTTGCAGGACGTTCGGCTCGGCTACGGAAGTCGTGTGTTGGGACATCATGGAGCCAAGCGGCGCCAGGGTAGCGGCAGGTGGCTGGGGAGTGCCGAAGGTTTCGGCACGGCGCAGAGCGTCGTGTACGCGGCTCATGATTGGTTCCTCCGGGGAAGCATTCTGTTCATATCGTCCATGGCTTCAAATAACTTTCGGGCTTAGAGGCGAACACTGTAGTAGTAATAGACGGAAAACCCGATCAACACCAGCGCCAGGATGATGCCGGTGGACCACCCAAGCCATGCAATTCTACGGCGGCGGCGGATGATGAGGTCATTTTCAAGCAGTGGGAAGCTGCCCAGGACGACGTACTGCGTATAGGTACGGACATCCTTGAGAGTCTTCAACGAGCCATCTTTGGCTTCGCGGAAAGCGACGAGGGCAAAGCCCAGAACCAAGCCCAGAAGGGCGCCCGCTCCGATGATCATGGGACGGTGGGGGGCGGTTGGTGTTTCCGGCAGCGACGGCAAGTCGAGCACTTCGAGCGTCTCACCCTGTTTGCGGTTTTCCAGGTCGGTGGCAATCGACGAGTTATTGAGCTTCTTGCTGTATTCGTCGTACTTGGATTTGGCCGCCTCGCGGTCGCGCATCAACAGTTCGTAGCTCTGCGCACCGGCCGGACCGGCTTCAATGCGCGACTGAACACCGCGCTGCTTCTGTTCGGTTTCGGCGATCTCGCGCAGGTAGCGTTCGGCCTCGAGTTCACGGGCGCGAATCTGGCCGCGAAGGCGTTCCACATCGGCTTCGATATCGACAATTTCACGCGATTTGCCGGCGACGACGGGAACGTTGGTCACCGGGCCGTCGGTTCCGGCGCCGCCTGCCGATGGGGGAATGGCAAGCGTGCTATTCACATAATTGTCGCGGTCGCGGCGGGCGGCCGTAATCCGCTGGCGGAGGCGGGGAACGTCGGGATACGACTCCTTATAGACGTCGAGCATCTGCTGAAGGGCGCTCTCCATCTGCGCGATGTTGTTGTTCATACGCGTCAGGACCGGGTCGGCCGCGGCAGCGGCGTTCTGTTGCGTCCGGGCCGCGGCCGATCCGGGCGGCGGCGTGGCGTTTTTGGCGATACTGGCCATCTTCTCGCGGAGAGCGCGAAGCTCGGCTTCCAGGATCAATCGGTCCTGGTTGGCACGGCTCATTGAAGTGTTGAGCGAGTTAATCCGCTGATCGAGAGCGTTGATCTGGGTAAGATTCATGTCCATTTGCTCAGGCAGGCGGCCCTGATTGGAGTTGCGGAAAATGGTGATCTTTTGCTCAATCGATTCCAGCTCGCGCTTGGCTTCGTCGTACTGCTCCCGCAGGAACTGCGTGGTCATCTGCGATTGCTGCGAACGCTCGCGGATATTTTCGTCGATAAACCGCGTCATCAGATCGCGGGTCACCTTCTGGGCGACATACCTGTTTTCGTACGAAAAGCTGATTTGAAAAGCGGTCGAACCGTTGTCGCGGCCGCCGAGATTGCGGATGCCGCCGATGGAGATGTCCTTACGCATGCTCTCGATCACGTCTTCCATGGGGAAACGTCCGCGATCTTTCCGGTAGAGATCGTAGGTGGTGATGATGTTGGTGAGCGTGTTCCGGCTGAGGATGGTCTGCGCCATGGTACGCACGCGCTCTCCCATTTGCACGTTGACGTTGGTGGGCACCAGGCGTTCGGGAACTTGCGGGGGTACCACGCGGATGGCAGCCGCGGACACGAATGTGTTGGGCCAGAAAAAGGCGCCCACGGTGGCTATGGTGAGCCCGGCCAGAAGTGGGCCAATGATCCACTGCCAGTTGCGGCGGACGATATTCAGGTAATCTTCTACGTCGTATACGCGGCGCGGTACGTTGCCGACGCCGTATTCACTGGAGACAACTGACTGTTGCATGTATGGTTCCTAAAATTGTTCCCGTCGATGAGGTTGCAGCCGAAGCGCACCAACGCTACTCGACAATAATGAAATCTCCGTTTTGAACCTCGATATTCTGTTCGAGCTTCTTGCCTTTGATGACCTGGTTGTAATTGAAGAAAAGCCTCTCCTTACCGCGGAGGATCACGATTTTCTTTTTGTTGGCCCATTCGCCCAGGCCGCCGGCGAGTGTCAGCGCCTCTAGCACCGTAGTCTTCACGACGAGCGGAAACATACCTGTTCTGTTGGCGTTACCGGTGATGTAGTACTTGGAACTCCGAATCGTTCTCATTTGCACGCTCACTACAGGCGTGTTGAGCACCTTGCCAAACTCGGTTGTGAGCCGCTGCTGAACTTCCATCGGAGTGAGCCCGGCGATATCGACCTCGCCGACTAGATTAAGTGTAATTTTCCCGTCGGGGCGCACAACAAACTGGCCGCTGAGCTCCGGTTCTTTCCAGACATTGACGGCAATGACGTCCTCCGCCCCAATTTTGAAAGTCTTGGGATCTGCCAGCGCTCCGGTAACTTCCTGACCAGGGTCCGGCCTGAGGTCATTGGTACTCTGAGCGGTTCCCGGCGGGTCCTTCTGCTCCTTGGGCGGGCTGGCAGCCGGTTGGGCCATCGAAGGCAGTGCCATCAAAAACGTGGCCAGCGCCAGGACGCCGAAGCGTGTGCCGGATAGGACCGTGCCCCGCGGCGACGTAGGCGACATGCGGGGTAAAAGATGAAACATAGTGCTCCCTCCGTCAGAAGCTGTAAAGGGTTCAGGCCGCTCCACCAGCCGGCATCAGCAACCGCAATAAACTCATTTTATATCAACTTGCAGGACGTGCCATCCCCTACAATGGTTCTGGAAATTGGTCCTAGCGGCGGCCCAGCCACTGGAACATTAGTACTATCAGCAGGGTACCAGGGCAGGCGCGTTCGCCGGGGGAGCTCGGAATGAACTACTTTTTAGCCAAATCGGAACCGCAGGTATACGCGCTAAATGACCTCGAGAGGGATCAGCAAACCACTTGGGACGGGGTGAAAAATCCTCAAGCTTTGCAGGCGATCCGGGCGATGAAGGTGGGCGACCGG
>JBDTVQ010000139.1:0-14614 GCA_040007195.1 Acidobacteriota bacterium
GATTAATCCTTACCCATCCTCGTACGGAGGATTTTGGCGATCTCATGCTGTTGATTCGCTTCGGCCGCGGCCTCTGGGATCTGCCCTTGGGCATTTTTAAGGTTGGGATCGGCTCCTTTTTCCAAAAGAAGCCGTACTACCGCTGTCCTGCCCCAGGCCGCGGCAACGTGAAGAGGCGTCGCCCCGGAACCAGTTTCAGTTGCCTGAAGCTCGGCACCGGCGCCCAGCAGCAGTTCCACCATTTCGGTACTTCCCCCGAGCGCGGCGTCGTGGAGCGGCGTTGACCCTTGCTTGCTCCGCGAGTTCACGTTCGCTCCGCGAGCGAGCAGAAGCTTGGCCAGTTCGATGTGCCCCTTGAGCGCAGCGTCGTGAAGCAGCGTTGAGCCCGCAGGGGTTGGCGAGTTCGGGTCCGCCCCATGATCGAGCAGCAGGGTTACCACGTCGATGTACCCGCGCAGCACGGCGTCGGCCAGCACACGGGCGGCTTCGGGACTAGGCTTCACGCCCGCATCCATCAATGCAGCGGCGCTCTTCACCTGCCGCATGCGCAGCGCCAGCGCCAGAGGGGTTTCGCCGTCCGCATTCCGCAGCGAAGGGTCCGCGCCCTTGGCGAGCAACAACCGTACGGTATCGTCATGTCCTTTCGCGGCGGCCTCATGCAACGGTGTCGATTGGGTCTTCGGCGTCCGTACGTTCGGTTTTGCCCCACGCTGCAACAACAACTCGACGACTTCGGACTGCCCCTTCCATGCCGCTTCGGCAAGCGCCGTGGCGCCGGCGGCGTCGGGCAGGTCGACCTCGACGCCGGCATCGAGCAGCAGCTTGACAATGCCCGTGAACCCGCGATTGGCGGCCAAATGCAGCGGCGTAGCGCCCGCCGCGGACGCCATCCGGGGATTTGCGCCGCGTTTGAGCAGCAAGCTCACCAGTTCTTCGTGATTCGTAATGACGGCGTAGTGCAATGGCGCCGAGCCGCCTTCGCGGTGCCGGGCGTTGGGGTCGGCCTTGGCATCGAGCAGGACGGCGGCCATAGCGACGTCACCGGCCCAGGCGGCGTCGTGCAACGGAGTTCCGCCCAGGGCGTCGCGTTGGTTCGGATTCGCCCCGTGTTGGAGCAACCGGCGCACGGCGGCGACGTCGGCCGAGCGTACAGCGGCTGCCAGGTCCGATTGATCCGGTTGTTGCGCCAGCGCCGCGCAGAGGGCGAAGGCGAGAAGGCAGCTAGTGCGCGTGGCCTTGGCCATATAGGATGACGCCCGGCCTTGCGTTGGTGTGACGGCCGCGTTCGAGCACCAGCTTGCCATTCACCACCAGGAACTCAATTCCTTCGGCGTATTGGTGCGGCTTTTCAAACGTGGCGTGATCGATGATGGTCTCCGCGTTGAAGACGGCAACGTCGGCGGCCATGCCGGGGCGCAGTACGCCGCGGTCCCACAGGCTGAGCTTGGCGGCGTTGGCCGAGGTCATTTTGCGGATGGCTTCTTCGAGGGTGAGCACATGCTCCTCCCGCACGTAGCGGCCCAACACGCGCGGGAAGGTGCCGTAGTAGCGTGGATGCGGATTGCCGCGCGCCAACGGTCCTTCGGTCGCCACTGCCGTGCCGTCGGAGCCGATGCTCACGAACGGCTGCGCCAGGGCATAACGCATGTCCTGTTCGGAGTGATGGAAGTAGACGGTGGGGACGGAGCCACGATTGTCGAGCAGGACGCGGAACAGCACGTCCACGTCATTCGCCTTTGGATTCGCCTTCTGCATCTCCGGCAGCAGCGCGGCGATCACCTGGTTCATTCGCTTGCCTTCGAACTGCTTGTAGGCCGGATTCGAAAAATTCACCAGCAGCATGCCTTCCCACGATCCGGTGGCCGTGTAGTGGTTGTACCAGTCGGTGCCGGGAATGCCCTCGCGAATTTCCTTTTGCAGGCGGTCGCGCAGCGACGCATCGGCCAAGCGCTTGAGCAAGTCCGGCCGGCCGCCCTCGTGCGCCCACGGGGGTACGATGCTCGACAGATTATTCTGCCCGGCACGATAGGGATAAACGTTCGCCGTCACCTGCTGACCCTGATTCCGCGCGTTTTGAATGCTCGCCACCAGTTCCGGCATTTTGCCCCACAGCGTGTGCTCGGCGATCTTCAAATGAATGATGTCGACCGGCACGCCCGCACGCTTGCCAATATCGAGCGACTCCGCCACTGCCTTAAAAACGCCATTCCCTTCCGTGCGCATGTGCGTGGAATAGATACCGCCGAACGGCGCGGCCTGCTTGCACATTTCGACCATCGAATTTGTGTCGATCCAGGTTCCCGGCGGCCCGCTCAGCGAACTGGCGACACCCAGCGCACCGTCGGTCATCGCTTCGCGCACCAGCACCCGCATGCGTTCCAGCTCAGCCGGTTCGGGCGGCGCGGGCTTTGAGCCGCGCACATGCTCCCAAATCTGCGACGAGCCAACATACGTGCCGATGTTCGTCGAAATGCCTTTGGCCAGCAGCGCTGCGAAGTAATCGCGCAAACGGGGAAATTCTTTCGACGGGGCGGCCGATCCGCCTTCGCCGAAGATCATCGACGTCACACCTTGCCGCACCATACTCTGTGCATTGCCGTCGGCGAGCAGCGTCTCGTCGGAGTGGTTATGGATATCGATGAAGCCCGGCGCGACGACGAGTCCGGCCGCATCAATCGTGCGTGTGGCGGTCTTACCTTTTAAGTCGCCAATCGCGGCGATTTTGCCAGCTTTGATGCCGACGTCGGCGCGGAACCACGGATTCCCGGTGCCGTCCACGACTTTGCCGCGCTGCAGCAAGAGGTCGAAATCCTGCGCCCGGGCACCCGCCGCCGAAAGTGCCGCGCAAGCAAAAAGGCCCGCCACCCAGGCGAGCCTCCTCATGTGATTCGAAATTGGGTGGGAAGCCGGCTCAGGACCTTTTGTCAGCAGGCACATAGTCGCGAATCTCCTCGCCCAGATAGACCTGGCGCGGGCGCGCGATCTTCTGGTCGTTGTCGTTGAGCAGTTCTTCCCATTGGGCAAGCCAGCCGACGGTGCGGCCAATGGTGAACAGCACTGTGAACATTTCGGTGGGGAAGCCCATGGCCTCGTAAATGATGCCGGAGTAGAAATCGACGTTCGGATAGAGTTTCCGCTTCACGAAATACTCGTCCTCAAGCGCGATCCGCTCCAACTCCACGGCGATTCCAATCAACGGATTGCGGCCGGTGACTTCGAATACGTCGTCGGCGCATTTCTTGACGATGCGGGCGCGCGGATCGTAGTTCTTGTAGACGCGGTGGCCGAATCCCATCAGTCGCCCCTGCCCGTCCTTTACGCCCTCGATGAACTCGGGAATGGCGTCCTTGGTGCCGATCTCGTGCAGCATATTGAGCACGGCTTCGTTGGCGCCGCCGTGCAGCGGACCGTAGAGCGCGGCGGAAGCGGCCGAAAGCGAGGCGTAGGGGTCGGTTTGCGCGCTTCCAACCATACGCATCGTGGAAGTGGAGCAGTTCTGTTCGTGGTCGGCGTGCAAAATGAACAGCACGTCGAGGGCGTGTTCCAACACTGGATTCGGGCCACTGCCGTCGCCTTTATTGAACATCATGTTCAGAAAGTTGCCGGTGTAGCTCAGCTTGCTATCGGGCTCGACGAAAGGCAGCCCGGCGCTGTGGCGGTAGGCGTAGGCGGCGAGCGTGGGCACCTGGGCAATGAGCTTGCGGATGTGAATGCGGCGCTCGTCGGCGTCGAGCACCTTTTTCGACGACGGGTAATAGGTACCCAGCGAAGCGATTGCCGCCTGCACCATGCCCATGGCGTGAGCGTCGCGCGGGAAGCTCGACATGAACGCCTTGAAGTTTTCCGGCACCGCCATGTCTGCGGCGATTTCCTTTTCGAACGCGGCCAGCTCCGATGTCGTCGGAAGCTCTCCATACAGAATCAGCCAACAGGTTTCCAGATAGGTCGAATGCTCGGCCAATTGGTCGATCGGATAGCCCCGATAACGCAGAATTCCCTTATCGCCGTCGATGAAAGTAATCCGGCTCTGGCACGAGCCAGTGTTCATATAGCCGGGATCGTAGGTGATCAGGCCGAAATCTTCGGCATCCACCTTCATCTTACGGAGATCGGTAGCGCGGATCGTCTCATTCTCAATGGCAAGCTCGAAGGCCTTGCCGGTCCGGTTGTCTGTAATAGTGAGCGTATCGCTGGGCATGAAGCTTCCTCAGAGGAGGGCATGGCAAACCGCCAAGCCGAAATCCATCTTATCTTGAACCGCTGTCTCTACTGCTTGGCCGCCGGACGTTTGGCCGCGGCATCGGCGCCCTCGCGGAGAAGCGCCTCGATTTCCGCCACCAGCGGAGTGGCATCGCCGGTGAAGTAAGTCTCCGTATTCGAGGAGTACTCATAGTTGCTGCGAATGGTTCCGCGCTGGTCGACAACGAAGAAGTGAGGTAACGCGATCTGCGGATTCTGCGGCGTCAACTTCATATAGGAAGCCGCCACCTGGCCGCAGTCGAACAATACCGGATTCTTCACCTTGAACGTGTTGATGAAATTGATGACGGCGGGCTGCGAATCGGGCGGCGTATTCACGATCGTGATCACTTCGATCCCGTCGCCGAATTTCGTGCGCAGCTTTTCGATGATCGAGATGAAGCCCTGGCATATCGGGCAGTCGGTCCGTATGAACTCGACCAACACGACTTTCCCGCGATAGTCAGCCAGATCGTGCTGGGTGTAATTGATGTCCATCAACGAAAAGCCGGGAGCCCGGCGATTGGATAAGTTGCCGGCGGCTAGGAGAGTGGCGGCACCGAGCACACTCACGGCGGCGAGACGAAACAGCTGCATAAAACCAGACTAGCACGCGAAAATCGACCTGCCGCCGCAATCGAAATGAGAGCCCGCGCAGGCTTTTTGCACGTTGTTCCGAGGGGATTTCCGCATGTCCGCGCCGATGCTGATTCCGTTCCTGACGCTCACCTTGGGCATTGTGGCGTCGCGTGGACTGGTGCTGCAAAACGGCGAAGCGGCGGTCGCGTTGGCGTTGAGTATCGTTCTCGCCCTGGCGGCGCGGCGATGGGCTGGGCGCGTGGTTCCGGCCGCGGTGGGCAGTGTTTTCCTATGGCTGGGCGCGTCGGTGGAGATCGGCAATCGCAATCTTCCGGCGCCTCGGCTCGATGCGGGAGCAAGAGAGACGATTATCACCGAGGGCTGCGTGGTGGAATCGCCGGCCTGGTCGGACGATCATGCGCAATTCGTGCTGGAACTGGCGCCGCGCGCCCGGGCGCGCATGAACCTCTATTTGCGCAAGGACGAACCGCCGCCGGATTTGCGCTACGGCCAAAGAGTAGAGGTGGACGCCCGTTTCCGTGTGCCACGGAATTTTGAGAATCCGGGCGCCTTCGACTACGCCGGCTACCTTGCCCGGCGCGATGTGTTCTGGCTCGGCTCCATCACCGGCGCGGCAGGGGTGCGTCCGTTGCCAGGAGCTTGCGGCTCCAGCGGGAAGGCGGCGATCATCGCTCTGCGCACGCGTGCTTTGCGGGCGCTTGACCAGCGTTTCGGCAGCGATCCCTACGTGAACGGCGTGCTGCGCGCGGCCCTGCTAGGCGATGGTTCGCATCTCGACCCCGTGTGGAGTGAGGAGTTCCGGCGGACCTCGACGTATCACGTGCTGGTGGTCTCGGGCCTGCACGTCACCACGTTGAGCGCCGTGATCCTGCTGCTGTTCCGCATTTTTCCCGGGCACGCGTTGCTGCGCTTCTTCGTCACTTCGGCGCTCGTCTGGCTCTACGCGCTGCTGTGCGGGGGAGAAGCTCCCGTCGTCCGTGCGGCGGCCGGCACGATGATCTTCCTTCTCGGCGGCGTCTTCCATCGCCAGGCGAGTCTCGTCAATCTGCTCGCACTCACCGGCTTCTTTTTCCTGTGTGCCGATCCGCAACAACTCTTCGAAGCAAGCTTCCAACTGTCGTTCCTCGCGGTAGGCATTCTCGGCATCATCGCCGGTCCGCTGACGCAACTGAAGCTGCGGCCGTATCGATCAGCATTCTCCCTCCTGACGAGCCAGCGGGTGGATTTCCATTGGCCGCCCGCAGTGTCGGAGTTGTTTTTGGAGATCAAGCTGGCCGCGCGTTTCCTCGAACTGCAGTATGGCGTGGGGCGCGAACGCGTGCTGGCCGCCGTCTCCATCGCCGGTCGCGTCGTTGCATTCCTTGCCGAACTGACGTTGGTCAGCACTCTCATGCAGGCTGCTCTGACGGTGCCGATGATTCTCTTTTTTCATCGCGCGCCGGTTTCAGGATTCCTCGCCAACCTGATCGTCACTCCGTTGATGACCTGGGCCGTACCGGCCGGCACGTTTGCCCTGCTGACGGGCTTCCCGCCGTTCATCCGCGCGACCGAATTCCTCGTTCGCCTCTCGCACTCGCTGGCCGGCTGGATGTCGTCGTGGGACCCCGCTTATCGAATTCCCGACGCCCCAACGTGGCTCGTTCTAGCAGCCTCCGCCGCCCTGGCGTGGATGGCCGTGGAGTTGCAGCGCCGTCGGGGCGGCCTGTGGCAGTTGCCTGCCCTTCTCGCCGCGTCTCTTCTGATGGTCATCATCGTCCACCCATTCCAGCCGCAGACTTACACCGGCTCATTGGAAATGACGGCGGTGGACGTCTCGCAAGGCGATAGCCTGCTGCTCGTGGCGCCGGGAGGCGAAACCATGCTGATCGATGGCGGCGGCCTGCCCCGCATCAACGGAAAGCCGCCACGCCTGGATATCGGCGAGGGCGTTGTTTCCCCCTACCTTTGGTCGCGCGGATTCCGCCATCTCGATATCGTGGCGCTCACGCATGCCGACCAGGATCACATCGGCGGCCTCGAAGCCGTGCTGCGCAATTTCAAGCCGCGCGAGCTATGGGTTTCCGCGGTGCCCGATCACGTTCCTATGCAGCGCCTGCTCGAAACCGCCCGCCAGGTAGGCGTTCGCGTCGTCCACAAGTGTGCGGGGGATCGCCTGCTGCTCTCTGGTGCCGAAATCGAAGTCCTCGCCCCGGAAGAGACGCACATCGGAGGCAAGCAGGATAACGATGCTTCGCTCGTCTTGCGCGCGCGCTTCGGACGCCATGCGTTTCTACTGACGGGCGATGCCGAACGAAGAGAGGAGTACGAACTCACTGGAGGACCCGAATCCCTGCGGGCCGACGTGCTGAAGCTGGGCCATCACGGGAGCAAGACTTCCACCACCGCACTATTCCTGGATGCCGTGCATCCCACCTTCGCCGTGATCTCCGCCGGGCAAGATAACCAGTTCCGGCATCCGCATGACGAGGTGCTCGAACGGCTCGCCGAACGCGGCGTGCGCGTCTTACGCACCGATCAACAGGGACTGGTGACGGTGCGAACAGACGGCAACCGCATCAACGCCGAAACCCAGCGCTGGCCCGTACCCGAGCAGTCGCTGTTCAGCCGGCAGATGCCGTTCTAGACGATGCTGCCCTGCGCGGCATCCGCCGCGGCGGGACCGGAAGCCTTCGCCTCTTCGAGAATTGCCAGCGCGCGTTCGACATCGCGTTGCGGCACCAACACGACAAACGGAAGTGTCGGGATCTCCGACGCGCCCTGTAGCACGCAGGGAATGCCATTCGCCTTGAGCACGGCTTCGATCGACATCGCCTCCAGTTCGGCCGTCGTACCCTGCCCTTCGTAGATCTCTTTCAAATCCATCGAAGCCGATGGATCGCCGATTTCAGGCGCCGACTCTTCCGCCGCGGCCTCCCGGAGAACGGCGAGAGCAGCGGCTTCGCGCTGTACCGGCACACGAACCTCGTAGCTTCCCGGAGGCGTGTTGGGATCGGTATCGTCGACCATCTCGGCAGTGAATCCCGCATCCGACAGAAGGGCCTGCGCGTCTTGTGCATCTTCCCGCGCCGACGGATCCATGGAGCGGAATACAACAACCCACTCAGCATGTTCACTCATGTCTCCACCATATCCTATTCACGGGCACTACAATTGAATTGAGAACAGGAGGTTCTGATATTTATGGCTTCGGATAACTCAAAAGTCATCTGGTTCACAGCAGGTGTGGCGTTGGGCGCGACCATCTCCCTGTTATTCGCTCCCGCATCGGGCGAAGAAACGCGCCGCATGATTCGTGGCAGGGCCAACGAAGGCCGCGACCGGCTCGCCGACAAGGGCAAAGACTTGATGGAGCACGGCCGCAACCTGTACGACAAAGGCCGCCAGATCGCCGATGAAGCGGCCGACCTGTTCGACCGCGGCCGCAAAATGGTCGAGGGCTAACCATCACGGCCGTGGAACTCTCCGCACTACCGCCGTTCCACAACGAGCCCTACACGGACTTCACGCAGCCCACTGCGCGCAAGGCTATGCAGGAAGCGCTGGCGAAGGTGCGCTCGCAGTATGGGCGCATCTATTGGCCGTGGATCGGCGGTAAGCGCCGTGAGCTGCCCGGCACGTTTGCCTCCCTGAATCCGTCGCAGCCGTCGGAGGTGGTGGGGCTTCACGGAAAAGGCGGCGCCGGCGAAGCGCGCGATGCCGTTGAAGCGGCTTATGCGGCTTTCCCCGCCTGGGCGCGCACGCCTGCCGAAGAGCGCGTGCGGACCTTGTTCCGCGCGGTGGAAATTCTCAAGCGGCGCAAGCTTGAGTTCAACGCCTGGCTGGTTCTCGAAGCGGGCAAGAGCTGGAACGAGGCCGAGGCGGACACCAGCGAAGCCATCGACTTCTGCGACTACTACGCGCGCCTCATGTTGCGGCACGCCTCGCCCGAGCCGCTGGTGCAGATGCCAGGTGAGCATGGCCACTTACGCTATCTTCCATTGGGTGTGGGGATCGTGATTCCGCCGTGGAATTTTCCGCTCGCGATCATGGCCGGCATGACCGTCGCCGCGTTGGTGGCGGGCAACACCGTCGTCATTAAACCCAGCTCCGATACGCCGACCATCGCCGCGATGTTCGTCGAAGTACTGGCCGAAGCCGGCTTCCCCGGCGGCGCCTATCAATTTCTTCCTGGCTCCGGCGCGGCCGTCGGCGACACCCTGGTCGCGCACCCGAAGACGCGTTTCATCAGCTTCACCGGATCGAAGGCCGTCGGCCTTCATATCAATCAACTCGCCGCCCAGACACAGCCCGGCCAAATTTGGATCAAACGTGTCATCGCGGAGATGGGCGGCAAGGATGCCATCGTCGTTGCCGATGATGCCGATCTCGACGCGGCGGCGGCGGGCATTCTCGCCTCGGCATTCGGCTACCAGGGGCAGAAGTGCTCGGCCTGCTCGCGTGCCATCATCGACGCGAAAGTCTACGATGCCATCGTGGAGCGCCTTGCAGCGGGCGCGGCGAAACTCACCGTCGGTCCGGCCGACGATCCCGCGAATTACATGGGCCCTGTGATCAACGCCGGCGCGAAGAAAACGATCCTCGATTACATCGAGCAGGGCAAAACGGAAGGCCGCCTGATTGCCGACGGTAGTGCCGTGGCTGGCCTCGAAGGCCACTTCATTCAGCCGACGATCATCGCCGGCATC
Organism: Acidobacteriota bacterium; assembly: GCA_040007195.1. Classification (GTDB taxonomy): domain Bacteria; phylum Acidobacteriota; class Terriglobia; order Bryobacterales; family Bryobacteraceae; genus JAFLBB01. The sequence continues at coordinate 9,525 of JBDTVQ010000139.1, forward strand.
GAAAGCACGGCCACCATCTTCCGCGAAGAGATCTTCGGTCCCGTGCTTGCCGTCACCAAGGCACGCGACTTTGACCATGCCCTCGCCCTGGCCAACGAGTCCGAATATGGCCTCACCGGCGCCCTCTACTCCGCCGATCCCGTCCGCCTGCGCCGCGCCGAAGAAGAGTTCTTTGTAGGCAACCTCTACCTGAATCGCAAATGCACCGGCGCCATGGTCGGCTGCCATCCCTTCGGCGGCTTTAACATGTCGGGAACCGATTCCAAGGCCGGCGGCCCCGATTATCTGCTGCAATTCCTGCAGGCAAAATCGATCGCTGAGCGAGTTTTGTAAGCCCCGCATCTGCTACTCTGAAATCTGACCCCGATCAGAAGGGGACCAAGAAGTACCAAACACAGGGTCAAACCTGAGTGACACGGCAAAGGGGCCTTTTCGAAGGCCCCTTTCCTTTTGAAGGTCCTACCGTGGCGCCTCGGCTAACCGCGCCTTGTATGCCTCTCGCGCCGCATCATACGCCTGCGTCATCGGCCCCTGCTCCGGCAGCCGGATGCGCCCGATCTTCTGCTTGAAGCACCGGTCGACGCCATCCAGCGCCCACTCGATGCTCCTCCGCTCGCGTACCGGCTTGCCGCCCACCGTCACCCATACCGGATTCGTATGTGAGCTCGGCAGAATGCGAAGCGCCACCCACGAACTGCGGTCAATCATCACGTCGAAGCTGATGTCCTGCAGCTTTCCGTCCGCTTCAATTTCGCGCCGCGCCACCGGTTCGCCGTTCACAATGACCTCCACCGGAACCTTACGCGAGTTACCGAGCCGCGCCCGCTCGATGTGCCAGAACGGCTTTTGATCCACGCGCAGGCTGCGAATCGCATTGTCCGGCGTTTCATCCAGGCGCGCCGCCACCTTCGCCGACACCTTCACCGTACCCGGAATGCCGAGCTTCAATTCGCTGTCGCCCTCGCCCATCACGGCGCCGTTCACCTTGAAGTCCATCAGGTGGCTCTTGCCGTCGCTCACATAATTGCGGCCTTCGCGGATGCCTTGTACCCAGTCGTTATAGTTCAGTTCCTTCTGCTTCACATAGCTGCGGCCGAGGCCCACGCGCTCGCCATAAATGCAGGGAAAATCCGTCTCGCCGCTGATGCGCGTGCGATAGCCTGAGTTCAGCACGTGATACCAGATGGTGAGTTCATACGGCCAGGGCGTGTCGACGGTTGAAATGAAATCCGTAACGCCCTGCGTCGCGCTGACAATGTATTCGTTTGCTCCGATTCCATCGAACGGCATCGGCTCATAACTCAGCCGCTTCACCTCTCCGGGCGGCTCGGGAATCACAAGCCCCCAACCCGAGTGCGCATAGCCGGTGACGGCTTTCTGCCCCTTGGCCCATTGCAATATCGGAATACCCCAGGTCGGCCAATCTTCGATGCGCTGTGTGCCAGGGAAGTCCTGATCCTTGAGACCGAGCAGCACGATGTGGCCAGTATGGCTCGACGGATGCCCGCTCACCTCCACGTCGTAGCGAATTTTGTAATCGTTCTTCGAAACCTCGTTGTCCTTACCTTCGAAAAACGTCTTTTGGAAATACCAACCCGGCCCCCACGTGAGCACGCTGCCGATCTTCAAGTCTTCGCCCATCACATGCCGCATCATGTCCTGCGGGTACACGCCTTCGGTCGGGCGCTCGTAGTGCGCGCAGCCCGCGGCGTGAATGTGATGGTCGCCGGAATACCAGCCCATCTTTGCCGGATCAATCCAGCGCTCCAGGCGAAACGCGGCCTCCATCGGCTTTTCGCCGACATCGAGCATCTGCGTCTTGGCCAGGTACTCCGGCCCGCGCGAGTACTTCACCGTGTAGCGGCCCGCGGGCAGATGAACGGTTTCACCGCTGGCGCGATACACCTGCGGATGAAAGAAAAAGTCGCCGCCCAGGCGCTTGGCCTGCGACGGATACACACGCCCCTTGGCATCGCGAATCTCAAAGGCTGCCGTCGTCGGCTCACCGTTCCAATCGAGCACCTTGAAGCTCACGCTCGCCGCCGCTTTCGCCGTGAACAGAATGTCGACTTCGCTCCGGAAGCCCAGGTCCTGCGTGCCCTGGCCGACGTCGAATGCCAGCTTCGCTTCGCGCTTACCGGCATCCTTGGAATAAATCTGCAGTACGCGATACTCGACTTCCAGGCCCGATAAGTGGCCTTTCAACGGCTGGCGATTGATCATCTGCAGATCGATCCACCGCCTGCCCACCTGGTTCGCCGAAGTATTCGCCAACTGCCCGGCGTTCGGTGAATCGACCGCCAGCACCGCCGTGATCCCCGCTTCGTTGTGCACCTTCACCAGAAACGTGCGCCACCCCTGCTCCATCAGCTCCGCGCGCGCTTCGCCCTGCTGCGCTTTCACCCGCGATTCGGGATTGACGTTCACGCCAACCAGGCAGTGCTTATCGAGGATGTCCTGAATCGCCTCGACGTTCGCGGCCGTGCGCAACGCCGCGCGATCAGCCGCGGGCAACGGGTCGCCCACCATTTCCAGCGCCGCCGCCACCCGCTCCACTTGAGCGGCCAGGGGCTGCAACTCCACGTTGGCAACAGTCGGCAATTTTTCCGCGCGCGCGAACAGCGCGACGCCTAGTGCAAAAGCAAATCGAGTGGTGAGTCCCAGTCGCATGCGGTGTCTCCTATCGGCTGGCCCGGCGGTGGTTCAAGCGCCGGCTTCGGTGCGAAGTCCTTGGGATTCTCTCGAAATTTTGCGATGAGATCAATGCCGTAGGCAAATTCGGCACGCCGCGAGATATCCTGAACGGCCTGCGTCTTCCAGCTTTTCGCAAAACCATCGAGTGCGTACCGGGCCACTGCGCGCACCTGCGCCGTGGTCGCCTCATCGGCCGCCAGCTCCATCAAATGGTGCAGCGCGGAGTAATCCACAACGTACTGCACCTGTCCCTTCCATCCCGTGTAACGGGGCGCGCCCCACGTAGCTTTGAATACGGTATCGATCACTTCGTTCAGGCTCGGTTGCTCGGCCATCCGCGCGTTGTGCTCCACGATGCGCGCCGCCCGCTGGCCGTTGAACACGAACGACAGCGTGAGGTTTGCCGCAGCTTCCACCGGACCCAACCCATCGAATGTCACGCCCGTGCGCCCGCGAAAGTCCTCGCGCGTGCGCGGAAAGCCGGGCGGTCGCGGCGGAATCCCGCGAAGAAACGCATCGGGCAGCGTGAGCGCATTCGCCGACAGCGTCTTCATCAACGCCTCCAGGGCACGCCGTTGCTCGGTGGCCTCAATGGGTTTCGTCGCCTCCTGCCCATCGCCGCGAAGCGCATACGTGTACTCCATGCCGCCCACGACCTTTGCCGCCGCCTCCACTTGATAGCGATGCAACAAATACGCCGGCACGAGTACGTCTTCAATCGTCGCCCTCGGCTGTCCTTCCTGAATGTTGCGCTCGCCGAATCGCTCCAGCACCTTCGCGCGCACCTGCATCATGCGATTCAGTTCATCCACCGAGCTCGCGCCGTTGTCCCAAAGATGGTTCTTCGGATGCGCGCTGCCCGGCGGCCGTGCGTCGGCATCGGTCAGGAAGTGCAGGCCCTTCTTGATCGCCTCGGCAATGATGCGATCGCCTTCCTTCGCATCGTGCTCACCATAGCCCCAGCGAATCGCCACCTTGTCCCATTCGCCAATGCCTTCGGCGTAGGCATCGTCGAGCACCACCTCCCCCATCGCATTCAGTTTCACCAGCGGATGCGGATAGTCCATCACGCTGGCGCGATTGGCGGTCGACGAAATGTAGTTGTGCTGCAGCCCAAGCGTATGACCGACCTCATGCGCCGCCAGTTGCCGCAGTCGTGCCAGTGCCATCTTCGCCATGCGCGGATCCACCGCCTTGCCTTGTTCATACGGCGCAAGCAGTCCCTCGGCGATCAGATAGTCCTGGCGAACACGCAACGAACCCAGCGACACATGACCCTTCAGAATCTCGCCCGTGCGTGGATCACTGATCGAACTGCCGTAGCTCCAACCACGCGTCGAACGGTGTACCCACTGGATCACGTTGTAGCGCACATCCATTGGATCGGCGCCCTCCGGCATCATCTCGACCTTGAATCCATCGGGAAATCCCGCCGCCGCGAACGCCTGCGACCACCAACGCGCCCCATCGAGCAGTGCTGAGCGAATTGGTTCCGGTGTACCGCGATCCAGGTAATAGACAATCGGCTTCTTCGCCGTCAGGCGATGCCGCGCAATCCAGTGCTTGCGGATCGGCGCGCCGATGGGCGTACCGAAATCCATGTACGAGATGGCGTTGAAGCCCGAACGTGGATCGCCTCCGCGCGGCGTGTACGCCTTGTCCGGAAGTGCTATGAAGCTGTGATGCTCGCGGACGGTGACGGACTCCGGCGATGGCGTAACCGCACGTACGAACGCACCCAAAGGGTCGCCCGCCAAGGTGATCGTCGCCTCAACTTCGGTATTCCCTGGAAAGTTCTTGGTGCGCGGAAGGAAAATCGCCGAGCGCTCGGCATCGAAGCGATACGTCCCCTGCCGCGCGGCCTTCAGTGAGCCAATCGCATCGAATCCGTCGCGCAGGAACAGGCTGGTTGCATCCACCAGAACGCGGTCGCCTTCTTCGGCTTCGATCTTGCCGCCCCACAAGACGCTGCGCGCGAAAGCTTGTTCCACCGCGGCCCGCTCAGCCGGATTGCCCGTCGTCGCGCGGAAACCGTAGTTCGATTGCACCAGCAGCACCTTCGGCCCAACCCGCTCCCAACGCACAATCTTTTCATCGCCAAGCTTGCCGCGGTCAAGACCAATATCGTTCGAACCCACCCCCGCGGCGAGCGACACGATGTAGAGGAACTCTTCGTCGAAGCGGGAAATTTCCAGCCACAGCTTTCCGCCTTTGGCATCCCAGCAAAACGGAACGAAGCCATCGGAGCGGGTCAACCCCGCCGTCTTCTCACCAATCCCGGCCGCCATCGCGGCAACCGCGCACACAAAGAGCCCAGACGCGAAACGGAGCATGTTTCATTCTAGCCCGCAAATCTCACCAACAACCCCTAGCAAAAAGCCGTCACCTGAGGCATA
>JBDTVQ010000140.1:0-14568 GCA_040007195.1 Acidobacteriota bacterium
GAATATCGGGGCTGGCGCGCTGTGAAGCGAATGGCCGCTGGAACTCCGCTTACCTACCTCGTCACAGCGGCCCTAAGCGCATTGCTCGTTTTCGCGGGTGTGCCTTTGACGTGGGCAATCGCCGTGCCTGTGATCGGACTGATCGCTCTTATTTCGCCCCTCTCGAATCCACTTGGCGATCCGGCTTACGCATGGGTCGCCCGCAATCGCCTGCGCATTATGGGAGCGGAGCAGTGTGAGTGGAAACCGCCGGCACAGTAGCCAGCAGAGAAGGGAAAAAGCTCTCCAATGGAGCTTCGAGTGTTTGCAGGCCGAGGAGTTTGTGCCTGCCTTCGATGCAGGGGTTGCTCACCGGAACGACGACATAGCCGTAGGTTTGATTTCCTCCCGCCCAGCGCCTGTTGCGGAAGAGGCGGTAGATCGTCGGATCGCGCAGCGACGATCCCACCACCACGGGCATGTACTCATCCAGTAACCGGGCCACCTCGGGGAGCAGCCGCGCGTGCGTGAATTCGAAGCGATCCACATCGTCTTCAGTGATCACGATCGTCTCCGGGTGCCTCAGTGTGCCGTGCAACTTCAACAGGAATGGCTCGGGCAGTGGTCCGATTGTCGCCGGATCGACCACGCCGGCGTGTCCCGTTCCCTGTGAGGCGGAGGCGTCATCAAACAGGTTGTCGTAGTTGGTCGTGATAATACGCGAAAAGATTTTCACGGCTGCTATGTGCGCCGCCGTGGGCACCGGGGTACCGGAAGCTTGCAACAGCAATCGAATCTTATCGCCCAGTGCCTCGCGCCCGGCGAACCGCTCGTAGTCGGCCGCAATCGATGCGATCCCCATTCCGGTGGCACTCGGCCCATACTCCTGATCATACTCGCGCGAGCCGTTGACGAGGGTCTCGGCAAAGAAGGCGGCCGAGGGCAGTCCCGCGGCGAACGAGATTCCCGCGCCCGCGAACAAAACCGCCTGCTGATGCCGGACCGCTTCCACTAACTCGCGAGGCAATGCGACATTCGCGGCCGCGGGTGGGCGTGGAGGCGCGAGGCGAACCGGCCGGTCTACCGCCTGCTGGCGGAGAAACTGATTCGAGAGGAACGATGTGATGGAATTCCCGACTTTGTCCGCAAGATCGTTCGCCAGATCGAACTCCGTGCGGAAAACGCCGTCCAGCCATCCCTCCACTTCGGCTCGGAACTGATTGCGCGCGATGGCATCTTTCGTCCGCTGCGGCGCCTTCGCCGTCAGCCTCTTGAAGAACGCAAGAATCGGCAGTCCCCGTTCTTTCGCGTAGCGAAACTCGCCATGCGTGACGGCCAGCTTCTCGCCGGCGAGCGGCCCCTTCTTCGGCACCCAGCCGTAGCGCTCGCCCGACAGCAGCACGAACAGATGGCAGGAATCGATTGCGTCCTGAATTCGCTGCCAGGAACCCGCGCCGTTGGGTTCCATCGTTTCGGCTCGCACGCACTCGAAATTGTACGAACGGATGCGCTGCTCAATGAGCGCGCGCTCGTTCGCCAGGTCGTCCATCGTGCTCGATAAGAAGATGCGAAAGTTTCCAGCCATACTTGAACCCGCGGTAATGCGCGGTGATGGGATCATAAGCGATTGGCGGTTTTGACTCAATACCTGATTCTCGGGGCGGGCTACACGGGCGGCCGTGTTGCTGCACTGCTAGAACGGCAGGGACGACGAGTCGTGCGCCTGCGGGAACATGCGAGCGAAGGGGCCACCCGCTTCGATGTTCTCGACCCCTCGACCCACGGCGCTCTGGCGGGCGCCATCGAGCCCGGCGCGCGCGTCCTCTATTCGCTGCCCGTGTTGCGAACGCCGGACGGCTACCGCGCCACGGCTCCCCTCGTTGCGCCGCTGCTCGCCAAAGCCGCTCGGGTCGTTTACCTCTCCACGACGGGCGTGTACGGGGACGTTCATCTTGTCGACGAAACGACACCCGCCGCGCCGCGCCATCAGCGCGAAGAACTGCGGCTCGCGGAAGAACAGAAGCTGGCCGCCGGTCCCTGGAGCACGCTGGTGCTTCGCCCTGCGGCCATCTACGGCCCCGGGCGCGGCGTCCACGAATCGATGAAAGCGGGCAAGTATCGCCTGCCCGGCGACGGCTCCAACTTCATCAGCCGCATTCACGTTGACGACCTCGCCTCGCAATGTATGGCGGCGCTCGACTCCACGCTCACCGGGGCCTTCCCGGTCGGCGACGAAGAGCCGTGCCCCGCGCGCGACATCGCCGCGTTTTGTGCGGAACTTCTCTCCGTGCCCATGCCCGAGTTCACCGAAGTCCTCCCCGGCGACGATACGCGACGCGCTAACCGCCGCGTCGACGGCCGGGCGATTCGCGCCGCGCTGGGCGTCACGCTCCGCTACCCCAGCTACCGCCAGGGAATTGTAGCCAGCCTGTCATAATTGGTCGAATGGGTCGATCGCCAGTCTCCATCGTCGTGCTGGCCATCTTGTGCTCAGTTTCAGGCACCGCCCAGAAATCTGAATCGCCTCCCGCCAAGGCCGCTCCCGAAACACCCCCGCCCGCCGCTCGCGCCGACCTCAACCTGCTCGGGAAAACCGATGCGCAGAACGGTGAGAGCCGCCGCAACGAAAACGTTCAGTTCAACCTCATCGACAACAACGCGCTCAAAGAACTGAACACGCGCACGGGCACTACGGCCACCCTGTTCTCCGAGTTTCGCGCCGACCGCTCCTATTTCGGCAGCGAGTTCGGTGTCAGCCCCACTTCTACCATTAACCTGAATGCCGCCAAATTTTCCGACTGGCATGGCAACCTGTTCTTCTCGCACGGTAACAGCGTGTTCAACGCGCGTTCCTTCTTCACCGTCGGTGAACTCAAGCCCGCGCACGAAAACCAGTACGGCGCTGCCGTTACGTTTCGCCTCGACGCCAAAACGCACGCCACCTTCGACGGCTCGCAGAATCGTGTTCGCGGATTTGTGAATGGCAACATCCTCGTGCCCAAGGCCGACGAGCGGACGCCGCGAATTGACGATCCCGTCCGCCGCGCACTGCTTCAGAAGTTCATCGACGCCTTTCCCGCCGAGCTGCCCAATCGCACCGATATCAACGAGCGCGCCCTCAACACGAACGCGCCGCAGGCCCTCAACGACAACAACGCCTCGCTGCGCCTGGATCACCAACTCACGGCCCGCGACGCCCTGTTCGCCCGCTACCAGTTCACCTCGCAGTTTGTCGACGCCTTCCAACTCGTCGCCGGCCAGAACCCCGACACCACAACAAAAGCACACACCGCCGTGCTTACCTGGAACCGCGCCTGGACCGCGAAAACAGTCACCCAAGCCACCGCCGCGTTTGATCGCGTCACGTCGCTTCTAGTGCCGGAGCCAAACGCTGTTGGCCCGCAGGTGAACTTCTCAAACGTCATCGCCACGCTCGGCCCCAGTTCCTCTATTCCCATCGATCGCGCGCAGAACCGCTACCGCATCGCCGCCGGCGTTCAACAGTCGCGGGGCACGCATAACTGGTACGCGGGCGGCGAACTCACCCGCCGGCAGGTGAATGGATTCGAAGCCTCGTCGCACCGCGGCAATCTCTATTTCCGAAACGACTTCGGCCGCGACGCAATGACCAACTTTCTGCTCGGCATCCCCAGCCGCTTCAGCGGAGCGACGGGCAATGCTACACGCGCTTTCCGCACCTGGGAGCCGTATCTCTATGCGGGAGATGCGTGGCGAGTTACTCCCTGGCTGAGCCTTCACTATGGCCTTCGCTGGGAGATGGCCGGCGCGCCCTCGGAGGCGCAAAACCTCACGCCCGTCCCCTACCCGTGCGACTGCAACAATCTCGCTCCGCGCCTCGCCATCGCCCTTCGGCTGCCTGGTGATTGGGGCACGCTGCGTGCCGCCTACGGCCTTCACTACGGTGAGATTTACCCTGTCACTTATGGCCAAACGCGCTACAATCCGCCGCTCAATCAGAAGTTTGAAGTTCAGGCCCCCGACCTTCTTTTCCCATTCCTGCAGCTGAATATTCCTGTCATTCCTGGCGCGCGCAGCACCTTCGTCGACGTCGCCCCGGACCTGCGCAGTCCGTATTCCCACCAATACAACCTGGTGTGGGAGCCCCGTCTGAACCGCCACTTGCGGCTGCAACTGGGCTATCTGGGCAGCAGGTCACAGAAGCTGTTGTACCTCTGGTACACCAACCGTGCCATACCCGTCGACGGCATCCCGCAGACGACGGCGACCATTAACGACCGCCGGCCCGACATCCGCTACTTCGACCATCGCCGCATCGTCAACGGCTCGCGCGCCTATTTCGACGCGGGCCGCGCAACGCTCGTCATGCCGGGGTTCCACGGTCTCTCCTGGGATGCCTCGTACTGGTGGAGCAAAGCCATCGACCTCGGCGGCGCCTACACATCCACGGGCGTCGGCGACGATGGCCGCCAGGGCCTTGCGCAAAGCGAGCGGAATGTCTGGGACGACATGCGCGGACCCAGCGTGTTCGATCAGCGCCATGCGTTTCTACTACGCGCCAACTACGCCACGCCCGCGCTTTCAGCCGTACCGGCGCTCGAACGCATCGTCGGGAAGTGGGATCTCTCCGCCGTTACCCTCGTCAAAACCGGCACGCCGTTCACGGTCGTCACCGGCTCCGATGGGCCCGGTTTCGGCAATGTCGATGGCGACCAGGGAGACCGCCCCAACATCGTCGACCCTTCCATCCTCGGCCGCACCATTGGCCACCCCGATACCTCGCGTGCGTTGCTTCCGGCGAGTGCCTTCAGTTACATCGGGCCTACCGAGGGGCGCGGGAATCTTGGCTCGAACACTTTCCGTAAGGCCGGCATTGGCAACGTGAATCTCTCGCTGCAGCGCGCCTTCGTGCTCGGTGGCGATCGCCGCCTGTTCTTCCGCGCCGAGGCGATCAACGCTTTCAACACGCCGCAATTCGCCGAACCGTGGAAAGAACTCTCCAGCCCCAGCTTCGGCTTCATCACCAACACACTCAACGATGGCCGCACGTTCCGTTTTCATCTCAAGCTAGCGTTTTGAAGGTCAGTTTGGCCTCACCTGTAAAATGAGCTCTATGCCGCGAGTCTTATTGTTGTTTGCCGTTGCCCTGACGGCCCTCCATGCGCAAGGCCCGCGTATCGGCAAAGGTGGCGTTGTGGATGCCGCCCAGTTCCAGGCCATCGTTTCGCCAGGCGGAATCGCCACAGTCTTCGGTTCCGATCTCGCCGGTGGTGTCGTGAGCGCTTCCACCGTTCCCCTCACAACGGCGCTCGGCGGCGTCCGCGTGTTCATCCATGGAATCGCCGCCCCGCTCTTCTTCGTCGCCCCCACGCAGATCAACTTCCAGGTTCCGTTTGAGGTCCCTCCGGGCGCGACCGTGGAAGTGGTCGTCGAACGCGATGGCGCCCAATCGCCTGGAGAGACGGTGCGCGTGGAAGAGTATGCGCCCGCCGTATTCCAGAACTCGGACACGAAAGACCCCATTGCCACGCACTTTCCCGATAACGCCGTCATCACGGGGGCCAATCCGGCCAAAGGCGGCGACGTGCTGATCCTCTATCTCACCGGCGTCGGCGGGCTCACCGCCGTGCCCACCACCGGCGACGCGACGCCAGCTTCCCCGTTGCCAACCGCGCGGATCGAACCCGCCGTTACCCTTGGTGGCCAGACGGTCACCGTCCTCTACGCGGGTCTCTCACCGTTATTCATTGGCCTCGCGCAGTTGAACCTGAAATTGCCCGCCACGCTCCCATCGGGCGCAAAGCTTCCGCTCATCATCCGCTTCGGCGCGGCCACCGGACAGACCGTTCAACTGCCGGTGCAATTCGATGCTCCGCCCGTGCCCGCCATTCGCATTACGCCGGCGTCCATCGACTTCGGCGACATCAATATTGGCCAATCGGCGCAGCGCGCCATCAGCATGACCAACGCAGGCACGGCTCCCCTCACGATTCAGACCGTGACGTCATCGAACCCACGCTTCAGCGCCAACATCGCGCTGCCGCTCACGCTCTCTCCAGGGGCGATCCGCGATCTGTTCGTCACCTTCCAACCCACCTCGATCGCGGCCGAAACCGGCACGATCACGATTGGCTCAAACGATCCCGCCACGCCACAGTTTGCGGTTGCCGTCAGTGGCCGGGGCGCGGGCAGCGGGCCCTCCGGCGGCACGCCCGCGATGTCGATCACGCCCGCATCGCTTGCTTTCGGCGATACGGGCGTCGGTACCAACAAGGACATGAATCTTACGATTCGCAACACGGGAGCCGGAATTCTGGCCATCTCCGCGATTAGCCCATCGCAGCCACAGTTCACCGTAGTTGGCTCTTCGTCCGTAGCGATTGCCGGCGGCGGGCAGCAGCTGATACCCATTCGCTTCACGCCCACGGCGGCGGGTTTGGTGACCGGTGCACTGACGATTGCTTCAAACGATCCCGCGCGGCCCGCATTCACCGTGCCCGTCACTGGTACGGGCTTCCTCACCGGAGCTCAGACGCTGGTGCTCCAAATCGACGACGGTACCTTTGAGCGAACGGTAACGATTCCCGATGCGAGCGAGATCCAGTTCGTCAATCGCCTCACGCCGCCACGCTATCCCGCAACACTGAAGGCCGTGCAGATATTCTTCCCCGAAGGCGGCCTCGTCCTGGGAGACACCTTCACATTGTTGAGCGCGGCGCACACATCGGGCGCCGTTGCTATTGGTACGCCGGCATTCCGTACAGGCAACGGACGCGTCGCGGCGATCGGAGAATTCGTTGAGATCGCCGTTCCCGAGCTCACCATCACGTCGGGCGATTTTCTGGTCGGCTTCGCAACGCCGGTGACCCCCACGCAGCGGCCCGTTGCCGTCGACATCTCCGGTTACCAGTCACGGTCGTATGTCAGCACCAACGGGAGCTTGTATGAGCCTGTGCACCTGCGCAGCGCCGCTTCGCAAGGCAACTTTGCAATTCGTGCCGTGGTCGGTGTTCAGTAGGCCGGTTTAGCCCCGCAGGTATTTTTGGAAATGGTCGAGCGTGCGCTGCCAGGCCAGCTTCGCCGCCGCTTCGTCGTAGCGCGGAGTCGTGTCGTTGTGGAAGCCGTGATTCGCGCCTTCGTACATGTACACCGTGTAGGTAACGTGGTTCGCCTTCAAGGCTTCTTCGTAAGCGGGAATGCCTGCATTGATGCGGGTGTCGAGCGAAGCGTAGTGCATCATCATCGCTGCTTTGATGTTCGCCACGTCGGCAGCCGGAGGCACGCCGCCGTAGAACGGAACCGCGGCGGCCAGCGCGGAACCCAGTTGCACGGCCATCTTATTCGCCATACCGCCGCCGAAACAAAAGCCGACGGTGCCGAGCTTGCCCGTGCAATCCGGGCGCGCCTTCAGCCACTTCGCCGACGCCAGAAAATCGGCAGTCATCTTCGTGCCGTCCACCTTCGGGAACATCTCGCGGCCCTTATCCTCGTCACCCGGGTAGCCGCCGAGGCTCGTCAGCCCATCCGGCGCGAAGGCGATGTAGTTCACAGTCGCCAGCCGCCGCGCGACATCTTCAATATAAGGATTCAGCCCGCGATTTTCGTGCACCACCATCACGCCGGGCAGCTTGCCGCTCGCCTTCGCCGGACGCACCAGATAGCCCTTGATGCTCCCATTGCCTTCGGGCGATTGCACGGTGGCGTACTCGGCCTTGATGCGCGCGTCGTCTTTCGCCACCTGCTCGGCCCAGGCAAAATTCGGCGTCAGGCTCTCCACCAGCGCCGCCGCGGTCACGCCACCCACGGCAAACTTTTGCGCACCTTCCAAGAACGCGCGGCGATCGATGTCGCCGTGCACAAACTTGTCGAACAGGTTCAGTAGCTCCTGCGGGTAATCCTTCGCGCTCTTGCGTTCCATACAAATGGCTCCTTTGCGGGTGGTGAGGATAGTATACGCCGCTACCGCGCCGCGGCAGACTGGAACAACCTGTCGTCGAGTTGCAGCGGCTCAATCCAGTCAATCTTTGCCGTGAATGCCGGAGCTTCCGGCAAAAGGACGTAGTTGAATTCGCGCGGGACGATCACGGAAGGGACCTCGAGCGCTGGTCGGGAATAGAACTTATTCACGAACGCACGGGTTTTCATGTGGCGAATCTCCAAGGTCGACAGTGTGCTGTGCCTGGCGACGAGAGCCCGGTCGATCTGAATGGCCATCACTACGTAGTCGCCCGGCACTTCACGCTTATCCAGGTGAACGAGCACTTCCAACAATGCGAGCGAGATGCTTTGCGACGCATAAACGGCCGCGATGGCCGGAGGATTAAATCGGCCTCCATACAACTTGGCCCCGTCACCGGAGAGATCGGCGTACCTGCTCCGAACGACGCGATAAACGGTCAAACATAAACCCCGTGGTCAATCCGAACCAACTCAGCCTCAATACTCTGCGGATCGGTGAGAAGCACCTCGCGCGGAGTTTTCCCTCCAAATAACGAGTTCGGCCGCGCCAGCCAGTGATCGGCCTTCTGCTTACCGCCAAATGTTTCACTCGCGTGCGCAAGCGTATCAGCCCGTAAAGTTTGGAGCGAAATTGCCTTGGAAGGCTTACGAACTTCACTACGCTGTGCCGCCGGCAGTGATCGGTCCTGCAATTTCACGGCTCGTCTCATCTACCTGTAATTATATCTTTGCCCTCCCAAATCAAAACCGGCTCCCCTTTCGGAGAGCCGGTCTCGTGCACGCTAGGCGGTGCCGCCGTCGGTTATCGTCCAGCCCCTAAATGTCGTAGTAGAGACTGAACTCGTAAGGGTGCGGGCGGAGTCGCACCGCGTCCGCTTCACTTTTCCTCTTATATCCAATGAACGTTTCGATGAGCTCTTCACTGAACACGTCGCCCTTCAACAGGAACGCGTGATCTTCTTCCAGGCACCCCAGCGCCTCTTCGAGCGACGCCGGCATAGAAGGCACCGCCTTCATCTCTTCAGGCGACAGATCGTAGATGTCTTTGTCCAGCGGTTCGCCCGGATCGATCTTGTTGAGAATGCCGTCCAATCCGGCCATGAGCATGGAGGCAAACGCCAGGTACGGATTCGAACTCGGATCCGGCGGACGGAACTCCACGCGCTTCGCTTTCGGACTCGCCGAATACATCGGAATGCGGCAGGCGGCCGACCGGTTGCGCCGCGAGTACGCCAGGTTCACCGGCGCTTCGTAGCCGGGCACCAGGCGCTTGTAGCTATTGGTGGTGGGCGCAATGATCGCCGACAGCGCCCGCGCGTGCTTCAACAGCCCGCCGATGTACCACAGCGCCGTCTGGCTCAAGCCCGCGTAGCCGTCGCCCGCGAAGGTCGGCTTGCCCCCGGTCCACAGCGACTGGTGGGTGTGCATCCCGCTGCCGTTGTCGCCAAACAGCGGCTTCGGCATAAACGTCGCGCTCTTGTTGTGCTTGCGCGCCACGTTCTTGACGATGTACTTGTACAGCATCATGTTGTCGGCCGACTTGATCAGCGTGTCGAAGCGCTGATCGATTTCACACTGGCCGGCCGTCGCCACCTCGTGATGATGGCATTCGATGTTCAAGCCGCACTTGATCATCTCCTCCACCATTTCGGCGCGGATGTCCTGCATGTGATCCATCGGCGGAACCGGGAAGTAGCCTTCCTTGTAGCGCGGCCGGTAGCCCAGGTTCACGCCTTCGCGGCCCGTGTTCCAGCGGCCCTCGTCGGCGTCGATGTGATAGTAGCCGGAGTACTGATTCGAATCGAACCGGATGCTATCGAAGATGAAAAACTCCGCCTCGGCGCCGAAGTAGGCCGTGTCGCCCAACCCGGTTGTGCCCAGGTACATCTCCGCTTTGCGGGCGATCCAGCGTGGATCGCGTTCGTAATGCTGCCGGGTAATCGGGTCCACGATCTCGCACAACAGCAATAATGTGGGCACCGTGAAAAAGGGATCCATCAATGCCGTCTTCGGGTCGGGAATCAACAGCATGTCGCTCTCGTTGATGGCGGCCCAGCCGCGGATGGACGATCCGTCGAAGCCGAAGCCCTCTTCAAACGAGTCTTCACTCAGTTGATTGATGGGGTAGGAGACGTGTTGTTGAACGCCAGGCAGGTCCGTGAAACGAAGATCGAGCTGACGCGCGCCATTTTTCTTTGCAAACTCCAGTACTTCTTTTGGACTCATGGAACCTCCAGATTGAGTGCAGGGGAACCGCCCGGGCGGATTAAAGTAGAAGCATATCAGAGCGGGCTGAAGGCCGGTGATCGAAATTTTTGATCGGCGGCATCATGCCCCCATGTGTGCTTATGAATCAGACTTCATTGGATTTACAGCCGTCGCGGCGCCTCTATTCCGTGTCCGCTTTGACACATGAAATTCGTGAGATTCTCACGACTGCCTATGACGGCATTTGGGTCTCCGGTGAGATCTCCGGCTTGAAGTTGGCTTCTTCCGGCCACGCCTACTTCAACCTCAAAGACGCCTCTTCACAGATCCGTTGCGCCATCTGGAAAGGCAACATGCGCCTGCTGCGTTTCAAGCCGCAGGAAGGCATGGCGGTGCTCGCCCGTGGCCGCATCGATGTCTATGAGCCGCGCGGCGAATACCAGTTCATCATCGAAGCCCTGGAGCCGCAGGGCCAGGGCGCGCTGCAGCTGGCCTTCGAACAACTCAAGGCCCGCCTCGATGCGGAAGGGTTGTTCGCCGCCGCGCGCAAACGGCCGCTGCCGCGCTTTCCGCGACGCATCGCCATCGTGACGTCGCCCACCGGTGCCGTCATCCAGGACATGATCCACGTCCTCACGCGGCGCTTCCCAGGCCTCCACATCCGCCTTTATCCGGCGCTGGTGCAAGGCCCGGGCTCGGTTGAGGCCATCGTCGAAGGTATCCGATACTTTGCTCAATCCGGCTGGGGCGACGTGCTCATTGTAGGCCGGGGCGGCGGTTCGCTCGAAGACCTGTGGAGCTTCAATGAGGAGGCCGTGGCTCGCGCGATCGCGGCCTCACCATTTCCCGTCATCTCCGCCGTCGGGCACGAAACCGACTTCACAATCGCCGACTTCGTCGCCGACCTTCGCGCGCCCACGCCGTCGGCCGCCGCCGAGCGCGCCGTGCGCGATGCCGCGGCGCTCATCGAAACTCTGGCTGCCCATTCCGCCCGGCTCGAGCGCGCCACTCGTTTTCGCGCCCTCCGTTTTGCACAACGCTTCGACGACACGCAGTTTCGCCTCCGCGATCATGCCCGCGCGCGCCTTGAGCGCCTGCGCCGCCTCATCGACGCCCATGCTTCGCTCATCCAACGCGCCGACCCCCGCCTCCGCCTGGCGCAAATTCGCCAGCAACGCGCCGCCGCCCATGCGCGCCTGACCCCGGCGCTCCAGCGGTTGCTGTTTCAGCGCCAATCGCGCGTGGCTTCACTCGCACAAAGACTCGCCCCCGCCCTCACGCAACGCGTCGCCGCTGCCCGCGCCACACACGAGCGTCTGCACGCATCACTCATGCAACTCAGCCCGATCGCCGTTCTCGAGCGCGGCTATAGCATCGTGCAGGCGGCTGATGGATCCATTCTTCGCGACGCCTCGAACACCTCTCTGAAGGCCAGCCTCGCCGTTCGCCTCCACAAGGGTGCGCTGACCGTGAAGGTGACGAAGGTGCAGTAACCACCTTTTCATCCTCCATTCGCGATACCGCCACACCCGCCGCCTATCATCGCCACTTGGCATCAGCGCCTTCGTACGCCTGCCTCGATCGAACTCACTTGGAGGATCTCCTTTGCTCGCTACCCGTGTCTTTTCCGCTGCCGCGCTCGCGCTTTCACTCAGCGCCGTTATATTCGCGCAGAGCACTCCCAGCGTGCGTATTCTGCTTCCCGAGCGCACGCGCCTGCTCCAGGGACAACTCGTCGATCTCGTCCTGGAAGTCCGCAACGCGGCTTCGGTATCGAACCTGAAAGTGACCGCGGGCGGCCTCGACTTGACCTCCAGTTTCTCGGCCGCCGTCAAAACCGAGTTGGATTGCGATGCCACCTCGGACTTCGTCTACCGCGCGAACCTGCAGTCCTTCAACTTCCCCGGTACGGTGAAGCTGGAAGTTTCAGTCACCGCCGGATCGGCCACCGTCACCGACTCGCGCGACATTCTGGTTCAGGCCTTCAACATACCCTCCGGCCAAAGCCGCAACATCATCCTCTTCATTGGCGACGCCATGGGCACGGCGTACCGCGACTCGGCCCGTCTTGTTTCCCGCGCCATCGTCGGCGCCAATGGCAAGAACACCTTCCGCGATGGCTTCTTTGACGAACTGCTCGATATGGATAAGATGCCCGTTTCCGGTATGTCGATGACCTATGGCACCGACTCCATCGTGCCCGATTCAGCCAACACGGGTACCGCTTGGGCCTCCGGCAACAAGAGCTTTCTCAACGCAGTGAACTCCTTCACCGACGGCACCGACTGCAAGTGGCGCTTCAACGGACAGCAGAACGCCGCGACGTTCTCCTACATGACCGACAACCCCCGCGTGGAAAACCTGTGGCAATACCTGAAACGCCGCTATGGTTACCGCGCCGGAATCGTCTCGACGTCCGCGATCACCGACGCCACACCCGCTGTCGAAGGCGCTTACGTCGCCTACCGTCAGATGCGCCTGGAAATTGCCCGCCAGTTTGTCGAGAACCCCATGCTTGGCGGCCGCCCCGCGTTCGACCTCATCCTGGGAGGCGGCGCGGACCCCTTTATGGCCGCCGGCCGCACCGATAAGCGCAACCTCGTGGGCGAACTTCAGGCCATCGGTTACCGCTATGTCACCACCGCCAGCGAATTGCGCAATGTCCAGTTCGGCCAGCCCACCATCGGCCTCTTCAAATCCGGTTCCCCGGCCCCGGCCAGCAACGGCATCGCCACCGCCACCGACGCCAACATGGACGTCGCTTACGACAAGCTCAAACTGCAGCGCCCCGCCTCAGAGCCCACCGTGAACTTCGGCGCCTTCACCGATCAGCCGATGCTTGAATTGATGACCCAGAAGGCAATTGACGTACTCTCCGCCTCAGCCTCGCAGGCGCCATTCATCCTCATGGTCGAGGCCGCCTCCATCGACAAACAGTCACACCCCAACCAGGCCGCGGGCGTCATTTGGGACACCATCGAAATGGATAAATCCATCGCCGCCGCCCGGTCCTGGGCCGCTCGGCGCGCCACCAAGGACACGCTGATTGTCGTTACCGCCGATCACGACCAGTCCATGCACATCATCGGCGTCTCCAACACGCCCGACACGGAATACTTCGACCGCAACAAGAGCGAAAAGGTGACCTTCAAAACCACGCGCGGCGACCAGGACTTCACCGTCTGGGGCGACTCCTACTCGAACGCCCGCGCCGGCCTTCCCTTTGTCAATACCAGCACCGGCGCTTCGAACAACGGTGGCGCCGCCGGCATGCCCGGCACTTTCGCCGCAGTAAGCCCCGCGGCCGACCCCGCCACGAGCACTTACTCCACTTACTATGGGTCCACCGCCTATAAACTCGACCCCGCTACCGGATACCCGGTGAACTCCGGCGCCGGCATCCGCCGCCTGGCCGTTGGTTTCCGCACTGGCGATCACACCGGTTCCAGTGTTCCGATCACCGCCGAAGGGCCCGGAGCGCTCCTGTTCACCGGATATATGGATCAATCGGACATTTTCTTCAAGATGGCCGCCGCTGTTTCCACCGACACAACTGAAATCGACAAGACCGTCGAACTGCTGCAGTCCGCAAAGTTTCCTAGATCCATCGGCAAGTAACTGCATGCGTCGTATTGTTCTGTTCCTTGGGGCGCTGATCGCATCGGCGTCCCTCTTTTCCCAATCTCCTGCCTCGGCGCTCCCTGGCGATCCTATCGCGAAGGAAGGCCAGCTCTCCTGGTTTTCGCTCACCGAATCGCCGGACCAGATCAAGGCTCTTCTCGGCCGCCCGGCCATGGCCGCATCCACCGGTTCTGATCACCTCTCGTGGCAATATCAAATCGGCGATATCGACCACCACGATTTCTCGCACGTCTTCCTCTTCCGTAAAACGTCATCGACGCTGGTCAGCGTGACGCGCAATTTTGAGCCGGAACGCACGGTTGACGAGTTCTTCCCGCCCGCCGGCACTACCGTTCATCACTTCCCCAACGCGGAACATCCCGCGCTCAGCCTTCGCCTCCGCCGCCTGCCGGGCCGCCGGGTTATTCTCGCCATCGGTTCGCCCGCCCCTGGGCGCGCCACCGGGCAGCTCGTTCTCATGCAAGAAGGCGAACTGCCCGTGTTTTATCCATGGCTGGCAAAGCAACTCGGCATCAAGCCCCGCTGAACGCTCGGCTGAGCCGCCGGGCCTTACAATGATTCTCATGCCCCGCCGCGCCGCGATCCTCGCGCTATGTGTGTATCCGCTCGCAGCGCAGGTTCCGGCGACACCCAACCCCACCATCGTGAAGATTGTCAGTGAGGTTTCGGCCGAGCGCATCTCCGGCTTCATGCGGAAGCTCGAATCGTTCGAAACTCGCGGCAACTACACGGATGCCACCCACCCTACGCGCGGCATCGGTGCCGCACGGCGCTGGATTCACGACGAATTCAAGAGTTACT
>JBDTVQ010000141.1:0-14556 GCA_040007195.1 Acidobacteriota bacterium
CAAGACGTTGGAGCTCGGGCCGGAGGCTCCGGTGAAGGCATGGTCATTGGTTTACTTGGCCCGGCTTTCGGAGGCGGCGGGAGAACGCGAACCGGCACGAAAGTTTTACCACGAAGCGCTCAACGTGAATGGCGCAAGCGACGCCGCACGAAAGGCCGCTGAGCAAGGACTCACCAAGAAGGAGTAGGACATGAACATGTTTTCGATCGGCAGGATGGCGGCAGGATTTGCCCTGGCGGCCACACTGGCCTTCGCGCAGAAACCGCCGCAGCCGAAGTCGCAGAAAGAAGTGGATGCGCTGCAGGCGATGTTTAACGCGCCGACCGCGGACGCCCGCATTGCCGCGGCCGACGCCCTGCTGAAAAATTTCGCCGACACTGAATTTAAGGCGATTGCCCTCTACATGCAGACGGTTTCGGCCGAGGAAAAAGGCGACTACGAAAAAATTGTCGTCTATGGCGAACGGACGCTGGAGGCGAATCCGAAGGATTACGCCGTGATGCTGATCCTGGCGCGCAACATTGCGGCCAAGACGCGCGAGTTCGACCTCGATAAGGAAGAAAAGCTAGGCCGCGCCGAGAAGTACGCCAAGGACGCGATCGAGCTTGCGAAGGTCGCCGTGAAGCCGCGTCCGGACATCGACGACGCGCAATGGGCAGCCGCCAAGAAGGATTTCGAGGCGCAAGGCCATCAGGCGCTCGCCATCGCCGCCACGGTTCGCAAGAAGAACGACGATGCGATCAAGGAGTACGAACTGGCGATCTCTACCGCCGCGCAGGTGGACCCGGCGGATCGCGTTCGTTTGGCCGCGGCCTACAACGTAGCCGGCAGGCACGATGAAGCGATCAAGGTGCTGGATGAGGCGCTGGCCGACCCGCAATTGAACCCGGCCATACGCAACGCCGCAACTAATGAGAAGATGAAGGCCACGAAAGCAAAAGAGGCGAAGAAGTAGTTTGGACACCGGCCCCCTGGGGCCATCATCGAAATGGAAGAGGCTCTCGCGGCACTTCAGGAAAAGCTTGGATATCAATTCCAAAGCAGAGAACTGTTGCTGCGCTCGCTGACACATAAGTCCCGCGCGTTTGAAACCGGTCCGCCCCCTGTAAACGAACGCGCGGGAGATAACGAGCAATTGGAGTTTTTAGGGGACGCCATTCTGGGCTTCCTCATCAGCGATCTGCTGTTTTCCCGCCACCCGACCTTCGAAGAAGGCCGCCTCTCGCAACTCAAAGCATTTTTGGTCAGCGCCACGCATTTGTACGAGTCGGCTCAGAATCTCGGGCTTGGTGAGTACCTGTTGTTGGGCCGCGGCGAAGAGCTGAGCGGCGGCCGTGAAAAGCGCGCGCTGCTGGCCGATGCGATGGAGGCCATCATCGCGGCCATGTATATGGATGGCGGGCTCGAATGCGTGAAGCAGTTCGTGCTGACGCGCATTGTGGGCGAGTTCGACGAAGCGGCGGGCGAGGATGAATCGCTCGTGGTGGACTACAAAGCCGCGCTGCAAGAGATGACACAAACGCTGCACCTGCCTCCGCCGCGCTACATCACCGTGCGCGAGGCGGGTCCGGAGCACCGCAAGACGTTCACGGTTGAGGCGCGCGTGGGCCCGGAACTGGCTGAGAACGCCGAAGGCACGTCGAAAAAATCGGCCGGGCAGTTGGCGGCGCAGCGAATGCTCGAGTGCTTGATCGAACGGTTCCCGCCGGACGATGCCGACGAGATGTAGGCGCCAACCCCACGGCAGTCGCGGCCCAGGAGCGACGAAGATCGCGCGGCGCGACCTCTCACTCGGCCCGTAGAGCCTCAATGGGATCGACCCGCGTGACACCGCGCGCGGGCAGGTAGCTGGCAAGCGCTGCCGCGGCGAGCAGGCCGGCCATCACTACACCATAGGTGAGTGGGTCGACCGGATTGACCTCGAACAGAATCGCCGACATCAAGCGGGAGAGGGCGATTGCCACGCCAAGTCCCGTCAACGCGCCGATGCCGCCCCACAGCAGTCCGTTGCGGACGAACATCATTTGCAGGTTGCCCTGTTGCGCGCCAAGCGCGATGCGGATGCCGATCTCGCGCGTTCGTTGCGCCACTGTGTAGGAGATCACCGCATAGATGCCGATAGCGGCGAGCAACAACGCCATAAATCCACTAATGGCGAGCAAGGTCATGGTGAACGCCGTACGCGACATCGAACGGTCGTAGATCTCCTTCATCGTGCGCATGTCGGTCAACGGGAGATTGCCGTTCACGGCCCACGACGTCTTCCGGATCTCCGCGGCCAACCCTTCGGTTCCCGCGCGCGGGGTGCGCAGCAGGAAGGCCATCGAACGATTCGTCTGTAAGGGCCAGTAGACGGACGTGGGAGCCGCCTTCTCCGCGCCATCAAGACGAATGTCACCCACGACGCCGATCACTTCACTCCAGGGTTGGTTCGGGAACTCGCGTGCCTGCTTGCCGATTGCCGCCTGCGGGGAACCCCAATACTCACGGGCAAAATTGGCGCTGATGATGATCACCTTGCGCTTTTGCAGGATATCGGTCCAGGTGTAGTCGCGGCCGGCCACGAAACGGGTTCCCAGCGCCGCAAATGTTCCGGGCGACGTGCGCAGGAAACGCCGCAGCTTGGGAATTTCGCCGGACGCGTAGGTGCGGTCGCTGGCGAAAATCGGATCTTGAGACTGGAACCCGGTCATCGGGATTCCGTCGATGAGCCCGACGGCAGTGACGCCAGGAAGCGCGGCCAGGCGGTTTGCAAGGTTTTGCTGCAAGGCGCGCAGGTCCTCTTCTTTGGGAGCGGCGATTTGTGGGATGGAGATGCGCACTGTCTGGAGCGCCTGCGGCTCAGTGAAGCCGGGTTGCACGCGGCGCATCGACTGGAAAGTGCGGATCATCAGGCCCGAGCCAACAAGCAGGACCATCGCCAGTGCCACCTGAACGACGGTCAGCGTGTTGCGCGCAAAGTTGCGGTCGCGGCTCGCGCTGGCCGTGCGGCCGCCCGCGCGTAAGGTTTCGGACAGACGGGCGCTCGCATGCTTGAACACGGGGATGGCGCCGAAGGCGAATCCGGCGACGATTGAGATGGCCAGCGCGAAGAGCAGCGCCGTAGAATCGACGGAGATCAGATCAAGGCGCGGCAGGCGAACTCCGCCCACGGTGGTTACCAGTTTCACCGCCGCCACGGCGAGCCCCACGCCGGCCGCTCCGCCCATCAGCGCGAGCGTCAGGCTTTCCACCAGCATTTCACGGGCGAGCCGTCCGCTTCCAGCGCCCAGCGCGGCGCGCACGGCCAGTTCCTGCGAGCGGCCCTCGGCGCGGACCAGAAGCAGGTTGGCCACGTTGGCGCATGCGATCAGGAGCACCATTCCGATGGTCGCCATGACCACCCAGAGGCTGTTGCCAATGTCGCCGATGAGGTCGTCCTTCAACCACCGGAGGTTGGGCGCGAGGCCGGCCTCCTCCATCATCTTGATATTCATCCCCTGCGGCGGCGGGAACTTGCGCAGTTCGATCGCGATCATGCGCTTCACGTCGGCGCTGGCCTGTTGCAGGTTAACGCCGGGCTTCAGCCGGGCGATTCCCTGAAAGCTGTAGCCCGCCAGGCGCACGGCGGCGCGGTTGTATCGAATCGGCAGGACGATGTCGGTGGTCGTGTCCATGAACCAGAGGCCTTGTGGCAGGACGCCGATAATTTCGCGGGCGGTGCCGTCGGCCACGATGCGGCGGCCGATCGCTTTCGGATCGCCCGAGAATCGCCGCTGCCAATACGCGTGGCCGATCATGACGACTTCGGGGCTGCCGTCCACGTTGTCCTTTTCCGTGAACTCGCGGCCAAGAATCGGGTGGATCCCCAGCATCGGCAGCAGGCGAAAGGTGGCCGTGATGCCTTCCACGCGCTCAGGGTCGGCGAACTCGGTCACGGTCACCGAACGGCCGTTCCAGATCGCCACGTCGGCGAACGTCTGCGACTCCTCGCGGTAAGTAATGTAGTCTGCCAGCGACGCATTGAGGTCCTTAATGTTCACGCCGGGAGCGGTTTGCCATGCGCCAATCAGCCGGTCCGGTTCGGGGAAGGGAAGCGACTTCAGCAGGACGCTATTGATGACACTGAAGATGGCGGTGTTGGCGCCGATGCCGAGCGCCAGCGTCAGTACCGTAGCCACCGTGAATCCGGGCGTGCGGGCTAAGCGGCGAAACGTATGCTTGAGGTCTCGAAACAGGTCGCGCAAGCGGAATCCTCCCGAAAGAGAAAGTACGAACGGGGCGGCCCGCTGGTTCGCAATTTATTGCGGTTTGAGCGTATCGGCCGTCGAACCGCCCAGTCCGGCGTAGGATTCCTTGACCTTGCTCACCTTGCTGCCGTTGAAGGTGACGAAGGTGATCTTGCCAGGCGGCAGTCCGTAGACCCAATCCTCGAGTTCGACGCCATCGACGGTCTCGCGCGACTTGCCGCGCGGCCGGCCGACGGCGAGCATCACCTGCTCTTTGTCCATTCCTTCGACGACACGCTTTTCTTTGATGGCGGCCTGAATAGGCGCGGGCAGGTTCTCGACGTAGTTCTCAGTGGCGCTGCGCTTTTCGAAGTCGAGCACGGGCCTGAGCATTTTCTTGAACTCAGTGGCCTTCACGGGCGGTACGCCTTTGGGGAACTCGACTACGAGCAGGGTCCCCAAAGTCGGATTTCCGCTTTGGCCGATGGGGGCGGTGCGCGAGCCAGTTCCCATTTCGATCCGCTCGTACCACTTGCGGCCTGTCTTCAGGCCCCCGTTTATTTCGAGGGTAATCTTGTCGTCGTCGACATCCACTTTGGTGACTTGCACGAGATCGCCGGAACGGGCGGCGGGTCCCAATTCACGCGCAGCGTCGTCCCACTTTTCACGGTCGCCGATCTTCCCTTCGGGCGTAAGCGGCAGCGCTTTTTTCGAACGGGGAATTCCGATTTTGGCGGTGGCGTACTCGGCGGTGAGCCCGCGCATGATTTCGATGCGGTCTTCCGGCGTCAACTGAGTTTTGGCCCAGGACGGCGCAGCGAGCGCCAGTGTGACCACCAACGAGGATACGAGCCGGTACGTCATGACTGTTTCCTTTCCGCCAGGAGCAATACGAGCGGCTGCGGCTTGAGCGGAGCTTTGTAGAGGCCGACAAGCAGGAGGGTCATTGCCACCAAGCTCAGCAGCCCACCTTCGGGCCCGTAAGAACCGCCCGACCACAGCGGATCCAACTTCCACTGTAGCTCCATCCCTGACACCCTCATTGTAATTCCGCTGAGGTTGACTCCTAAAAGGGGCAACGTCCAGTTCCAACCGGCATGGACACCGATTGCTAGCCAGAGGTCGCCCGAACGCAGCACGCACCAGCCGAGCGCGACGCCCCAAAGAAAGGTATTCAGTAGGCCAAAATTCGACACGTTCGGGTTGCCCGAATGCACGGCGGCGAACAATACACCCATTGGAAGTAGCGTGGCCCAAACGCCGAACCGGCGCGCCATGATCTGGAAACCGTAGCCGCGGAACATGAACTCTTCAGCAACAGCACCGAACAAAATCAGGATGAACCAAAAGAGAACTGCGCCCCAGCCGGAAGGCCGCTCAGCGGCGCGGGTCCACGAGGCGAGGCCGAAGAGTGCGGGCACGAGCACAATCAGCGCCGCCACGCCGACTCCGCCGAGAACTCCAAAGCCGAGATGGCGAACAGAAGCGGTGCTCCAACCGAGCCCGACCTCGGCCAACGAGCGCTGCTCGTAAATGCGCATGCAGATAACGTTCGCGATGGCTGCTGCGGAGAAAGTAGCAGCGATGCCGGTGATCATCTTGTTGTCGGTAAGGTCGTGAACCAGGCCGCCCACTACAAGTACCCCGACAAGGCAGAAGAATACGTAGATGAATATCCGAATGATCGTGCCGGCGGCCGTCGGACCGGGCGCGGGCGCCGCTGCGGCGTTCGCTTCCGGCTGCGCCTGTGGCGTCACGCGGCGACCTTTACCCGTACGCCCTTTGGCGCGACCTTTACATCGAGCACTTCCGCGCCCTCTGTCGCGATCAGTTCACACACACGCTGTTTGGCGTCGGGTTCGACGAGAAGCACCATGCAGCCGCCGCCACCCGCGCCGCACACCTTCGCACCGCGCGCGCCGGCCTTGCGAGTGACCTCGATCAGGCGATCGATCAGCGGCGTCGTGATGGTGGGGCAGTTCTTGCGGCGGTTCGACCACTCTTCGCGCAGCAGGCGGGCGGCCTCGTTCCAATCGCGCTTTTCCAGTGCGCGGCGCATGCCGAGCGCGATGGCGGCGATCTGCTCGAAGTTCTTGTACACCTGCTTGTCGCCGTTGATGTGAGCCTTCATCACTTCCCAGTTGTTGATGCCGGAGTTGCGCGGCGCACCGGTGTAGACGAGGATGAAGCGCGAATTGAACTCGTCGTGATCGACGGGAATTTCGATGCGGCGGATGCCCGCGGGCGACATCTCCATGACGCTTACGCCGCCGTACATGGCCGGGTAATAATCCTGCGAACCGGTGGGCACGCGAATCACCTGCGACTCGATGTTCTGGCAGATCTCGCGCAGCTTCTCAGTGGTGTGCGGCGAACCGGAGAGCCGGTTGAAGGCGTGGGCAATGGTGATCATCAGCGACGACGAGCCGCTGATGCCCGCGCCCGCCGGGGCTTCCGAGTGCGTGTCGACGGTGATGCCAAGAGTGGGCGCCCAGAAGCGAAGTTGCCAGGCGAGGAGCGGAAGCTTCTGCTTCTTCGATTCCGCCAGTTCCTGCAGCGAGGCGAAGGATTCTTCGAGCGCCAGATCCTTCGAGCGGAGGACGATCTGCTTGTCGCGGCGCGTTTCGAGCGTGCAGTGCGTGTAGCGATCGACGGCAAAATTCACCGTACAGGCGTTCGGGTGGTAGAGATAGAGCGGCCAGATGTCGAGCGTGCCGCCGGCCAGATCGACGCGGCAAGGGGATTTTGAGGAGAGCTTCATGCGAAATATTTAGGATATCGTGAGCGGCTTGGCACTCTGGAGCGGGCCAGTACCAGCGTCCGCGCCGGTCCAGTTGCGGGAGATGGTGTGGCTCTACGCGGGGCCCCCAATCTTAGCCTTCGGATGGTGGCATAGAGCTTCGCATGCGGGGCCGTTCAGATGCTGGCGGCAATGGCGCTCCACCATGCGCCGGGAGGAACGGATAAACACTTGGCGACACGGCGTTCTGTTGCCGGGCACTTCTCACCATAGGCGACTACACTCTCATGTGGATTACCTTCGGATCGGCGACGACACGGTCGGGAGCGGCACTACTGGATTTCACCGTGCGGTTCGGCGACGTCGCTCGGATTTGCACTGCTTGGTTCAGCACACGCCCGAGCATTGAACGCCGTAGTGAGTGACACGCGGAACCAGGACTTGCGCGCGGAACCTTCAATCAATATGGGCTACGAGATCACATAGAGAAGTGTGAATTTCGGGCCAGCCCATTGAGAGATCGACCGTCCGCACGCGCACCCTTTTTCCGGAGAGGAAGAACGTCGCGGAAACGGGCGTCCCCGACTGCGGATAGATGAGCAAGCCTTCCGTGTCAATCGATTTCAACTCCGCGCTCCGCAGGTATGCAGTGATCTGGTACAGATGTCCGGAGCGGACACGTTCCCGGTCATGAAATGAGACGAGCGTCTCCCGGTAATATTTTGCATCGGCGACGAGCGTATCGCCAGTGCGCCTCGAGCGCAGCACCGCGTCGGCGCGCATGACCGGCAGGTATCGCAGGTCACTGCCGGGACCGGCATCCCACTTGAGCCTTTCCTGCGTCGAGACATCGAGGGATGGTATTTCGAGGCGGTAGAAGTTCCCTATAAAGTCCTCGAAGATTCGCTCCATGACGCGATCATCGCTACGAATCTCGTCGAATGTCGTCCGATGCTGGAAGGCTTCAGGGTCGGGCAAGAGGCCAAGCCAGATTAGCTCGCAGACGTTCAATAAGAAGCGATATCCAGCGTTGTTTCGGTGAAGTTGGACACGCCGGAAAACGTCTTGGTTCAGGGGAATGACATCAACAAGGTGCAAAAGGCGTTCGAGCCTCGCAGCTTCGATCCGCCGGGACACGTCAATACTTTGATCGTTTGCCAGCAGGTGAAGTGTCGTACGCAAGACCTGATTTTGCAGGACATTGACATCCAGCTCGTCGCGCCGACAAATCAACGCCTGACGTCGTACCGAACATCGTGCAATACTTGCCTCGAAAGCAATGCGACCTCTTGGCGCAATGGTCTCCTCCTCAGCTTCCGAATAGTTGCGGTCAAGACCCCTGCGCACGAGCGGCTTCATGCGACGGATGAGCACAAACGCTAGCAAACTGGCCAGGTTCTCGGGGCCACAGATTGCACCGGTCCACTCTGCTCTTGGCTCAAGTATCCGCTCACCGCCAGCGTAGCAGAGCAGGTAGTAAACGTTCCGGATCGGTATCTTCACGGGAGTTGCAAAAGACTGAGGAGTTCCTGTACGCGTTTGCGATTGTCGAACCAATACTCCTCCAGCAACGGTTCGATATGAGACCGGATTACCGCCAGATACCAATTCTCGTCCAGATCCTCGCCGGGAATTGGGCAGAAGAAGCTGTGCCCTATCACAAACCCCGGGCCAAGCTCCGCCTCAATCTGCTCGTTGACCCGCTGGATACGCTCAAGAACGGCGGATAGGAGTTCGGCGCTCATACCCCGGTCGAGGAGGAGATGCCGGAAGCGTTCCGCTGCAAACATAGGGCGCAGCGTGTGAAAGCTGAATCGTCTCCGTAACGCGTAATCGACGACGGCGATCGAGCGGTCGGCGGTGTTCATCAGGCCGATGATGTATAGATTGGGCGCCACGAAAAACAGCGGCTCGTCCTTGTCCTTGCGGTAGGCGAGTTGCACACCCCACTTCGGGTCCCTCTTGTCCCATTCGATGCACATGAGCAATTCGCCGAAGATCTTGCTGAGCTTGCCGCGGTTGATTTCATCTATCACGAGTACAAAAGGTGCGTGGTTCTTTTGGGCCACATCGTTGAAGAGCCAAAAAGTTCCATCTTCAAGGGTAAAGCCGCCCTTGCCGTCCGGTCGATAACCACGAACGAAGTCTTCATAAGAATACGATTCATGGAACTGCACCCACTTGACATTGCCTTGAGTGCCCGCGAGCGCCTCCGCAACACGTCTCGCAATGAAGGTCTTACCGACGCCGGGCGGACCCTGCAGTATAAGGTTCTTCTCCCGTTTCAACTTTCCGAGCAACACCGCCACTTCGTCCGCATCGATGAACAGGTCACCTGGATCGGCCGATTCTATTAGGCTTGGTGGTACCGCTGGCTCCGGCGGAGTCTCCGGAGCTACACTGCCTGGTACCGGGGACACCCCGCTTGCCGGTGACCACTCAACGCGGACCGCCGGATCGTAGAAACTAAATGGCCCACCGCGTATCTTTTCGATGCACTGGCGAATCGCCAGGAGAGTCTTATCCCCACGGACACGATCAGAATCGGCCGGGCTATCGATCGCCGCGAGGGCTTCAGCGACGCCAGGTGTCCCACGATAGTGTCGGATGATTAGGCGCTTGTGCGTTTCTGATGAGATGGGTTCAAACTCATCAGGAAACAAGATGTAGACCCAGATGTGCCGGAACTGTCGGCCTTTGCTTTCCGGCAGGGTGTCAAGCCAGTTCGCGAAAGCCCATCCGTCGCGTCTTCTTGCACGTTCCTCGTTTGACATGGTCCGCCACGCGCAGGTCGCAGCGACAATTAGCGCGAGTTCGTTGGGTTTGTAATTGGAAAGCCCCGGATTGGCAGCTCCGATTCCCGTGTCGAGCGCATCACCGAGCCATGTATTCGCCGTATCCAGTGGCTCGCCCGACCACTCCCAGACAAGCTTGATGTGCTCCCGTTTGGTCTTTCCCCTGGTGTCAAGCGGGAAAAGATAAAGCAGCCAAAGCATTTCGGCAGCCAACTTTTTGGTGTCGGGACCCGCCTGGCCTATCTGCTGTTCGAGCTTCTCAAAGAACGTGAACTCGGTACCGATGATTGGCTGTTGTACGAAGCGCCTTAATAGGTCCTGCGCATTTTCGTTCGTCCACAAACTCCCGGCAGAGAGGATAGAGCGTTCGTCATCCCAACAACAGCGCCGCCATTCAGCGGCATATTCGAGCGAGCGCGCCGGCGCATTGCCCTGCGACCAATAACGTGCCATTGTGAATGGCCTATTCTACCTCGTATGCAGAGTATTCAATCCCAATCATAGAAAGCAGGATCCGGCTGCATCGGGCACGGTCTGTCCCAACTTGGGGTTCGTGGCGGCGATTCCGGCAGTGTAATGCACCAATCAAAACGTGGGCCGCTCGATGTCAAGTTGACGGGAAACGCCCAACCCGGATACCTGAACGCTGGCCGATTAGATCCCTGACAGCGAAGTGTAGATGGGCCAAGCGCAGCTGGACTTACCTCGCCCCTACCGGCTTGGCACTCTGAATCCGATCGAGACACCAACGCCAGAGGGCGTACGAAAGCACGATCAGCAATGCGATCGCGCCGGTGGCGACCCACGGAAGCGATTCCGGAAGGAACGCCGAGGCGATCCAGCCTTTCACAACAGGGGGCGCGTAGGGGCCGAGTACGGCGATGCCGACCAGCACGGCCAGGAACACGGTACGCACGGAGCGGCGGGCCTCAGTGGGCGTCTGCACGCGCAGCGCGAGCGTGGCGCCCACATTCGCGGAGAAGATGCTGAACGCCGCGCCGATTGCCAGCAGGGGAATCAGGAACGACGCTCCGGGGACCAGCAATTGCCCGTTGCCGTGGACGATGGTCAGCGTGGCGAGCGAGAGCGCATACAAGCAAAGCGCACCTGCGAATCCGGCAATTGCCGTGGCGGCAATTTTGCCCAACAGGAATTCCGGCTGCGGGCAGGGCGCCTCCCACCAGCCTTCGAGCATGCGGCGGCTCTTATCCTCGGTAAAGCTGGCGATGGTAATTTGCGATTGGAACAGCGGCGCTGAGCAGGCGTAGACGATCTGGAAAAACGGGTCCATGAAGTCCTGTCCCAGGCTCCACGGGAAGTAAACGCCGAGCACGCCGGCAAAGCCCGCCAGAAAAAGAAACCCACGCCAGCCGCCAATGCGCGCCGGGGCGTCGGCAAGTTCGGCGGCCAGAGTTTCGCGCACACCGTCACGATACAATGGCATCGACATTCCCTCATCAGTGTAAGGAGTTCCGATCCTCATGACACGCCGCAAAACCGTTCTGGCCCTGCTTGTGGGCATGGCTGCAATCGCCGGATACGGGTTTCAAGCCGCCAAGAAGCCGGCTGCACCCGTCGATCCCTTGGTCGCGGGATTCAGCAAATCCACCGTCGCCAGCGTGGCAGATGCGGTGGACCAGGTGATCGGGCAGCGTGGATTTATGTCGCACGACATGCGTCCTCGCATCAACGGGAAGTTTGTCGGCCGGGCGCGTACCGCTCTGATGCGCGAGACGACGCCCGACAAGGCGGGTCCGGCGGTCAGCGCCAAGCACTCGGTGGAAATGATCGACACAGCCAAACCGGGTGAAGTGGGCGTGATTGTCATTGAAAATGGACTCGACGTGGCCGGCCTCGGCGGACTGATGGCCACGGCGGCGAAGGTGCGCGGGTTGGCGGGTATCGTGATCGATGGCGGCGTGCGCGATGTGGTGGAGGTCAGGGCCCTAGGCCTACCGGTATATGCCCGTAGCGTAGTGCCCTCCAGCTCAGTAGGCCGTTATGCGACGGTGGCCAACGGCATCCCCGTGAAATGCGGCGGCGTCGACGTTTCTCCTGGCGATTGGATCATTGCGGGCGAAGATGGCGTGGTCGTAGTACCCCAAGCGCGAGCGATGGAGGTATTGAAGAAGGCCCAGGAAATCGACGAGCGCGAGACGAATATGCTGCCGTTCATTCGGGAATTGAAGGAACTGGGCAAGGCGGTAGCGAAGTTCAATAGGATCTAAAGTGCCGCTATCCTAGAGGAGACTAAGGTAATTTCGTCTAGTAGGGTGTACCTAAACCTCCATCAACTGGCTGACGATATGTGTTGTGTCAGTGACAGATATGAAAGAGCGCCGAAACGAAACACGCCTCCTTTGCGCTGACCTCATCGAGGTCGAATGGAAGGACAAGAGTGGCCGCAAGCGTCGTGCTGTGGCCAATCTGGAGGATATCTCCCAGTCCGGCGCATGCCTTCAGTTGGATCTAGCCATCCCATTACAGTCCCAGGTCCGCATCCGTTACGAACGGGGCGATTTGGCGGGTGTCGTCCGCTATTGCGTCTACCGCGAAATCGGATACTTTCTGGGTGTCGAATTTGAGCCGGGCCAGAAGTGGAATGAGCGGGCGTTCAAGCCGCTGCACCTGTTCGACCCGCGGCGGCTGATTCAGCAAGGCGAGAATAGTTAACTTCCTGCCGGAGACCTCCGGCGATTCCATTGGCTTGCGATATGCTGGCCGTCTATGTGGACAAGACGGCGGTTGCTCGCATTCCTCCCGGCGCTCAGTGCGACTGGTTTGCGCGCGGCCCGCGATGAGTGGATGCCCAAGATCTCCGAAAATGTCGGCGACCTCAAGCCGGCGACGCTGAAGTGGCTGGCGCAAATCGGATGCCGCCACGTGGTCTTCCAAGGGACCGATCAGGTAGACCGCGAGAAGCGCGGCTATTGGTTGCGAAGTGAGATCGAAGACGCCCGTAAGCAGTGCGAACAGGCCGGGCTGACCCTCGAATCGATGATGCTTCCGCACGGCTTCTACATCAAGGCGATGTTGGGGCAGCCCGGGCGCGATGAGCAGATTGAGAATATCTGCCGCTGCGTGCGCGCCGCCGCTGAGGGCGGCGTCAGCCTGATCGAGTGGCGCTTCAAGCCGGACTTCTATTGGGGCGATGCTGTCGGCTACCACACCGCTGAGGGCCGCGGCGGTGCGAAGTTGAAGGCCTTCGATTATTCGCGCGTAGCCGGTGCGGGACCGTTGGACGATGTGCCGCCCGCCTCCTTTGAAGAGATGTGGGCGCGCTTCCGCTACTTCGCCAAGCCCGTGCTCGAAGCGGCGGAGAAAGCCGGCGTGCGGATGACCATGCATCCTACCGATCCGCCCGTGCCTTCGATGCGCGGAGTGGCGCACGTCTTTCATCACCCTGACAATTTCCGCCGCATGATTGCCGAGTTTCCAACGCAAGCGTGCGGCGTCACGTTTTGCCAGGGCACCATCACCGAAATGGGCGTCGACGTCGCGAAGGAGATCCGGTACTTCGGTGGCCAGGGCAAGATCTATCACGTTCATTTTCGCAACGTGAAGGGGAAGGTGCCGAAGTACACCGAATCGTTCATCGATGAAGGCGACATGGACATGCTGGAGGCGATGCGCGCATACAAGGCCGTGAACTACACCGGGCCCATCGTAAGCGACCATACCCCGAAGCTCGATAGCGATGTCGGATTCGGTCTCATCGGACGCAGCTACTCGCACGGCTACATTCGCGCCCTCATTCACGCAGCGAACCGGATGTGAGCGCCTAAACCGCGATCCGATAGAGTGAGCCGTCGCCTTCCCAGCCATCGGGCAGCGCGAACAGGCGCGTCATGTGGACGCATACTTCCTTGGTGGCGCGGTCTTCGCGGGCGTAGAAATTGGACAGCGTGAGCTGGTCGCTCTCGCCGGGCTGCAGCGTGTCCACCGTGCGCACGGACTTCCGCCGCAGCAGCCCGGTGCGCCGGTCCACTTCGCCAATCACGAATGGATACCGGGGCCGGTTGCCGCGAGGATTCACCGGGTTGATGTTGCCCAGCCAATACAGGCGGCCGGAGGAGTGATCGACCAACTGCGAGCAGGCGCTGGGAGAGAAGAAGTGTGAGCCGTCGTCGTAGGTCCAGGGCGCGGGCTTTGTCCACGTCATGCCGCCATCGCTCGACAGGCAGATCCACTTGTAGCTGGGAAGTTCGGGCTTGCGGTCGTTGGAGCCGCGCAGGATCATCATCAGCTTGCCGCCATCGAGAAATTCAATTGTGGGTTCCACCATGCCGCGCGTGGTCACCTCCGGCGTGGCGGCGATTCGATCCGACATCACCCATTCGAGAGCGCCGTTGCGCCAAACGCCATGCAATAGCGCGGATTCGGTCCACGTGTAACCGCCGCCGGGATTGTAGAGCGAGCCATCCGCGTTGGCGATGCTGAGCTGCGCGGGCAGCAGAATGCGTCCACCCGGCGCCGCGACGGGAATGCAGGTGTTGTCACCGGTCATGATGCAGTTCTTGCCCGTCCACACGTTGGGCATGGAATGCGTAGCGTTATATTCGGCGCCTTTGTGAATCACCTGGATGGGTGGACCGAACGTGCGGCCGCCGTCACGCGAAATGCGGTAGAAGATGTTCCACTGTCGCAGGCCTTCGAGCGGATCATCGTTGGGCAGCGTGCCCTCGGTCCAGAAATCGAGGAACCAGCCTGTGTGTGGATCGGCGAACCCGGCGCGAGTGTGGCGGCGGATCATGCCCTTCGCAGTCTTCTCGCCGGTGATGCGCTCTTCGGGCGCGCTCCACGTGCGGCCGTT
>JBDTVQ010000142.1:0-14549 GCA_040007195.1 Acidobacteriota bacterium
CCATAGATCACCATCGCCGTCTGCTTGGTCGACGACCACCAGTAACCTTCGTTGCGGTGATTGACGAGATAGAGCGCGGCCTTGGGAAGCAGAGGACTCGACGGCACGCGCCGCGCGATCAGCTTCATCGCGTATGCCGTGGCTTCAGGCGAAGCGTCGATCTCAAAGTCCATGAGCGTATCGCGATCGGCCTTCCAGAAGGCTTCGGCGCCGTTGTCGGTGACGCGCGGGATGAGGGCCTGTGCGATGGCGTCGGCCCGCTGATCTTTCATGGCGTCGAGAGCGAGCCCATAAAGCGCCAGGCCGTAGGGCGAGAGCTTCGACTCCGCGCCCGCCAGAGAGTTCACGAGGCCCGTTGCGGGTTTGCCCGCCAACGCTGTGGCGTACACCACGTAGGCGCGCCGGTCGCCGGCAATATCCGTCTTCACATTCTTGGTGAGCCACTCGACGCCGTTCTGCAGACGCTCTTCGGGAATCGCGTGGCCAGCGGTCTTTGCCTGCGCAAGACCAGCCACCACATAGGCGGTCATAAACGTTGCGGAGTCGTCGGTCTGCCACCAGCCCCAGCCGCCGTCTTCGTGCTGGAAGTCGGAAAGACGCTCGATGCCGGCGCGAATCTTCTTATCGAGATCTGCCTTGTCGACGCGCGAGGCCACGCCCAGGGTGCGCAGCGATTCCGAGACGAGCACGTTCGGCAGGAAGCTCGACATCGTCTGTTCAGTGCAGCCATAGGGGAACGCCGTCAGGTATTCAAGCGCACCGAAAATCGCACCTGCGACCGACGGAGACACGGTCACGTCGAGGTGCCGGGAATGCGCGATCGCGTCGGCCGGGAAGTTGAGCGTGGCGGTCGCGTTGCCGCCATCGGAGAGCGAACCGGCCTTGGATTCGCTGAGCTTCACACCCAGCGGAATGATCGGCAGTCGCGTTTCCATGGCGTCGGACTCTTCATCCGTGAGCGCCTTCACGGTGAACACGGCTTCGGTGCCGGGCTTGGGCTTGACGCGCACGTTGAGCGTGGCCGTGCCGCGGCTCGCCACCGTCACATCCTGCGTGGCCGGGTCAAGCAACTCGACGCCCGTCGCTTCCAGCACCATGCGCACCTTCTTCTCTTTGGGCAGGAAGTTCTGGGCAATGGCGACAAGTGTCACCGTGTCGCCATCGCGCAGGAAGCGCGGCGCGGCAAGGCGAGTGATCAGGTTCTTGCGAACCACTGTCTTCAGCACCGCCGTACCGACTTTCGAATCCGCCGTGATGCCGCGCGCGGTGGCACGCCAGAGTGTCAGCGCGTCGGGGTACTCTACATTCACGCGCGCTTTGCCGGAGCCATCGGTCCGCACCTCAGCCGACCAGAACATAGTGTCCGGGAACGCCTTGCGCACCTTCGGCTCCACCATGCGTTCGGGCTTCAACTGCGCGCGTGTGGCCCATGGCCGGATCTTCGCCAGTTGCATGCGCCGCTTCCCTGCTTCACCAGAGAAGTAATAAGAGAGCGACGATTCCAGGTTTACGCGGTTATAGTCGCGCCCGTAGAAGAAGCTCAGCAACTCCTGTTGCGGCTCTCGGCGAATGGCATAGATGGCTTCATCGACCACGCCTAAACTGAACTCGCCCGCCACACCCCGGCCGCCGCTATCGCGCGCGGTCAGCGTGTAGGCGCCCTGCTCACCCGGTAGGAACTGCGGTTTCGAAGCTTCTAGCGTCACGTTCAGTGTGTTCTGCACCGGCGGCACTTTCACGGTCTTGCTCGCCGAATAGAGGCGGCCTTTCACGATGGACGCCGCGCTCACGAAGAAGTTCGGAGCCATATCGGAGGTGATGGGAATATCGGCCATCAACGATCCATTGGCCATTTGCAGGTAGCGGCTGGCCGAAAGGGTCTTACCTTCGGTAGTCACCCAAATATATGCACCATCAGGCACGCCCGCCACCAACACTTTCGCGGTCTCGCCCGCCGCATACGACTTCTTATCAGGCACCAGCCGGATGCTCTCTCCCCCTCCGTCATAGCTGAATGCTCCCGACACCCAAACGTATGCCGTGTCGCGGACCGTGCGGCCTTCGGGCGTCTGCGAGGAGACCTTCGCCAAGAGAGAACCACCGTGGCCCTGCATCGTCACCCGCCCTTTGCCATCAGCGCCGGTGCGTCCCGTAGTCGTGGCAAAAGCCTGAAACTTATTGGCGCGATAGTTTGAGTTGCCGAGCTCCACCGTGAAGGCTGCATTCGGAACGGGGTTGCCCTCGTAGTCCTTTGCTTCCACGATCAGCTCAACAGGATCGCTCGGCGCGAAGACGTATTTCGATGGGCTCGCGTTGAGGAAGTAGCTGCCCACGGTGGCGATGACGCTGCCCGCGCCGGCGATCTCGCGGCCCGCTTCATCGGTGACGCGCGCTTCAATCCGCAGCCGCACGTCGTGTTCGCCTAGCTTGGTGGGAATCTTCACCGTGAGCTTTCCCTCGTCGTCCAGCTTGCCTTCTTCTTCCAGAATCTGCTCGCCCGCATAGTAGTCGTCAGGCCCCCGCTCTTCTTCCTCGGGCATCTCGTAATACGGCGGCCAGTAACGCGACTGGTGCACCACGTAAGTCAGCTTGGCGTTCGCCACCGGCTCACCGAAGTAGTAGCGCGCGTCGATCGTTGCCGTAATCGGCTGGCCCTGCAGCACACGCTTCTCGGTGGAAGTCACCTTCACCTCGTACTCGGGCTTCTTGTACTCCTCCACCTGAAAACCGCCGGTGTGGAAGTCGTCGTCTATGTGGTACTGAATGCTGTAGTAGCCGAGCGGCGCCGCGGGCGGCACTTTGAATTCACCATGCACCGTGCCGAATGCGGAGACATTCAGCGTCGCGCGGCTCACGACGTTGTCCTCGCCATCGTGAATCTCCATGGGCACCTGCTTCACTTCGGGCATCGCGTACCCGCGCTCGCCCTTCCGGCGCAGAATCATGCGGTACTGCACGGCGTCTCCGGGGCGGTAGACAGGCCGGTCGGTATAAATGTAGGCAGCGAGGTCGCGCCCGCTGCGCTGGGAGATGTTGTAGCCGTAAAGGCTGCTCACGGCGAACTCGCGGCCTTCGCCCGCAAGCACGAGCACATTGTCGATGCGGTCCTCGTTGACGACCGCTTCGATCACACCCTGCGCGTTCGACTTGCCCGTGAGGTAGCGCTTCTTCTTGTCCTTGGACAGGACAATCACCGGGACGTTGGCCTTGGGCGCTCCCGTTTCGCGATCGAGGATACGCGCGATCACACGGCCCGGCGCGCCCTTTGCCAGAATCGCCAGCGGAGTGACCGAGATCACCGTGTAGGCCTGCAGTTTGCCATCGGTCGCTTCGAGCACATAGAGCCCGGCTTCCTGTTTCGGCAGCTTCACCTGCTCGGAGTAATACTCTTCCTTCGACGCCATCGATTGCGTCCAACGCGTCACCAGTTGCTGCTGGTTCAACAGCGGAATGGCGGCGAACTCGGTGGCCGCCCCGGCCGCGGTGGCGGGCTTGGCCTCAGGCTTCGGCGGCGGATTCATGGTGGCGCGAATCTGGTGGCGCGACTCCTCCTGGAATTGCGCGCGGAAGACATCGCGCCAGCGGGCACGGATGCCGCGCTTCCAACCATAGAAACGTTCGAGCGCGGTGCGGTCCTTCGGATCGCGTGGGGCGCGTCCGCCGAACTGGTGCTCGTCCTGCAGCTTTTCTTCAAAGAACAACACGGGGTCGTTGACGCGATAGAGGCGAAATTCGAGCTGCTGAACGCGGTTCGCGGAGACGGAAACCTTGGGCTCGGCCGAAGGCGCGAAGGTTTCCGACGACGACAGCGAGAAGTACGATGAGCCCTCGTCTTCCTGGGCAACCGTGGGTAGGCAGGTGAATGCGAGCAGGGCGAGCGTGAGAGATCGTAGCTTCATCTAAGTTGCCTCTTCGAGAATATTCCAACGGAAGACGCCGAGGAAATTGGAGTTGCCTTCCAGCGGCCGCCATTCGGGCGACGGATGGGTGAGCAACTGTTCGAGCGTCGGGCGGCGCATCTCGCCTGGTTCTGGCGCGGCGGACTGGGAATGGCTGGGGCCTGTGTGATAGACGAGAAACGGACCGCGATCTTCTTCCATCCGGCTGGAACCGAGGAAGACCATGCAGTGGTACGGCGAGCGGGCTCCGAGTTGTTCATAGAAGAGCAGGTCGCCGGGCTGCGCCTGCTCGATATCACGCGTACGCGGGTGGGCGTTGTGGCGCATCAAAGTTTGCGCGTCGGCGAATTCGGCCCAGTCGGCGCTGGATTCTGAGGTGCGGAATAGCCGCGGGCCATGCGGCGTGGTGCGTGGATACTCGAATCGCTGCACGCGTCCGGCGGGGGGAAGGAACGGGAGCGCGAGTGAGCGGGCCCAGGGAATGTCGTGTTGGCGAAGAGATTCGGCGAGGCAGAAGCGGAGTAGCCCGGCGCAATCGGAGACAGCGCGCGGCAACTCGACGGGATCGCGGGCGAACATGGCCTCGGCCAGGAAAGTAAACCATGCGGTAAAGGCGCGGCGGTCACCCGGATCGTCCAGGAAGAACTCGCCGCTGGTGCCGGATTGGGCACGGGTAGACTCAGGCCGGCGGCTGCAGGACGCCCCAGCCAAGGCCACGAGAAGGTTCCTCCGACGCATCGAAACATCATCAACTATAGCGTGATGGTTCATTGGTGGTAACCTCAAAATGAATGGCAGAGAAAGTGACAGGCGAGCCCTCGGCTTTGGCGACCGTGAACAAGTGGGGCCCGGCCGTGGCGCTCGGGTGGTTAATCCCGGGCGGCGGCCACTTCCTATTGGGAAAGCGGATGCGCGGCGGACTGTTGTTTGGCGCGGTGACGCTTTCGTTCGTCGTCGGCATGCTGATGCATGGGTACATGTTTGAATGGCAGACGGGGGACTTGTTCACTACCCTCATCTATTGCGGTGGCTACATTGCCAATCTCGCCAGTGGCGTTCCGTATCTATTCGCCAAGTGGCTGGGCTATAGCGAGCCGGATATGGCAGGCCACGTGGTCGACTATGGAACGAAGTTCCTGGTGTGCGCCGGGCTGATGAACATACTAGCGATGGTGGACGCCTTCGAAATCGCTACGGGGAAGAAGGACTAGCGAGCCATGGCAAGGATGGGATTGTCGCACCTGGAAACGAGCCTGCTGATGGCGCTGGTGATCAGCGTGGTGCTGGGCATTACGACCAAGAAGACGGAAAAAGAGCAGCTGCACTATGGTCTGAAGTGCATGGGCTACTTTGTGGGCACCGTATTCGGCCTGGGTTGGCTGATGTACCTGGGTCACGGTTAAGCGCCTGGTTCCGAGGCGCCCGTGTTCGACCTCTCTAATCTCGATTTCGTTCAAGTCGATCACCTGTTGATGGACACCCGCTACCGGGTATTGCAGCCATTTACGGATGCCTCCGGCAACCGGCACGTCGAAGGCGAAGAGTTCCTTTACCGCAGCGCAAACCTGAATATGACGGCCAAGCGGCTCACCTTGCGCGTGGAGAACGCGCAGTGCGAAAAGTCCGAGTGGCTGATCGTATACGAAGAACGGGGCGACGGGCCGCGGCCGGGGAACCTGAAGGCCTACTTCGAGGATGCGGGTTACGTGGGCGTGGATCCGGAGGTGCGCAAGCAGGAACGCGAGGCCGTAATCGCGGCGCACCCGGCAGGTGAGCCGAAGGGCTCGCAGGATGCGATGGGCGAGACTCGGCTGAACGAGGTTTTCGCACTGGCATTGCGCGGCGAGTTCGACGCCGCGGAGGCGCTGCTGAAGCAGGTGGACGAGGCGCAGGCATTGGGCGAGCATCACGTGGAGAAGCTCGGCGGCTGGTTGATGAACTCGGCCTTCAACGCGCGCGAGCTGAAGACGGCGAGGTGGTTTGCACGGAAGGCCATGAACCAGTGGCAGTTCTGGGCGGCGTGTTCGTCGAGCGGCGGAGAGGGCGCAGCGCGAAGCCGCTATGTGGAGAGGATCCGTAAGGAGTTGGCGGGCTACCTTTAGCGGTGGCGGAGGCAGGCCTGTAGCGGTGGCGGAGGCAAGCCTTTAGCCGTGGCGGAGGCAAGCCTTTAGCCGTGGCGGAGGCAAGCCTGGTTTCCTGGCTTACGGTTTCGGGTCGGCCGCGGGCGTAGGGTCGGCCACGGGTTTCGGATCGGCAGCGGGCTTGGGCGGAATGCAGTTTCCGGTGCACACCGTTTCGCTGATCTTGACCGGGGGTCCAAGCGCGCCGCTTTCGAGATTGGGACGCCGGATGGTGTAGGTCTCGACAAAACCACCGGATGCGCTGGCATGCTTTTCGATAATCTGCTGCTCGCGCAGTTTGGGGCCATCGGAGTATCCGGTGACGGCGCGGCCGGGCGTGTTCATTCCGTAGACATCGACAACTTGGGTGATGCCACCGTCGGGGCGAGCCGTGGTGGTGACCACCTTCTGGCCGATGACTTCCATCTGGCCGGTGGCGGCCGAGTTGTACTGGGTGACGTTCTGCGTCGTCGTGGGACCGCTGGTGGACGTGCTGACGACTTCGCGCGCGGCCACCTGGAAACTGCCGTTGGAATCCTTGCGGAGGACAGTGGTGTCGGAGTCGGTGCGGCCGGTCGACGTCTGTGTCACGGTCTGTTGGCGCTCGACGGGTTCCAGTCCGCCGCTGAGCGAGGCGCGCTCGACGACGGTTTGGGAGGTAATCTGATTGCCCGATTTGGCGCTGACGGTGTTCAAGCGCTCGGCCAGGGCTATGTTGCCGTTGAGGTCGGAACGGTAGACGGCGGTTGAAACTTCGGAGCCGCCGGAGTCCAGCTTGCGCTCCTTGATCACCTGTTTTTCAGTGGAGACGGGCCTGCCGTTCTCGTCAAAGACCTTTACAACGCGTTCGACGACCTTGCCATCGGGTCCATCGCTGACGACTTTTTCCACGACGGATTCGGCGGGCACCTGGCGGCCATTGAGAGTCTGCGTGGTGCGCACGTTGGCGGCCGCGCCGGGGGTGGCGGCGATGCCGGTCTGCGAGGCGAGCACGCGGCGGCCATTGATGTCGTAGGTGTAGGTGCCGAGCGACTGGGACTGCGCCCAAGTGGAGCCGGCCATCAAAAGAGACAATACGAGCCCGCGCACTCTCATAACTACAGGGTACGGCTCCAGCCAGCCGGGTTCAATGAGGTGAAGACCCGAGGCCGGTGGCAAATCGCCGTCTAATATCGGCCATAATTATCTGGATTGCCGCCGATAATCACAATGTTGAGACCCAAACGACACTTCAGTAAACGTTTGGCGGTCCCCCTGACGGGAGTTGTGGTCACCGCCCTGGCCGTGGCTGGCTGGGGTTGGTACAGCTACGCTCATCGGACGGCGGGACGGGTTTTCCGCATGGGATTCGAGAATTCCATGCCGGAGCAGAGGGTAGGAGCGTCGGGAAAGCCCGAGGGTCCGGCGGTGGAAATCGTGCAAGAGGCGGCGCGGCGGGCGGGCATTCAACTGGAATGGGTGCTCACGGTGGGCGGGCCGGATGAGAATCTGCGCACGGGGAAAGTGGACCTGTGGCCGCTGGTGACCTCGACGCCCGGGCGCAAGGGGAAGTTTTACATCACGCGGCAGTGGCGGAGCACGCGGGTGTTCGTGGTGAGCCGCGAGGATCATCCGGTGAGCTACGGGGGCATCGGCCCGGAGACCAGAGTGGTGCTGGGCGGCGGCCGGGCAAGCCAGGTGGCGTACGCTGCATTGGGACCGCATGTGGCAGTTCCGCGGACCAGGCACTCAATGGCGATGATCTGCCAGGGCGAGGCCGATGCCTCCATTCAGAACGAGGGGATCAACTACGACCTGAAGCGGCCGCCGGAGTGTGAGGGAATCAAACTGCAGTTTTCACTGGCGCCGAGCAGCGAGCTGGGCGCGGGAATCGGCGCGGCGTACCAGACGCCTGGGGCGGTCGAGGCCGCCGACCAGATTCGCGCGTCGATGGCCACGCTGATCGTCGACGGCACGATGTCGGGCATCTTCTACAACTGGACGGGCACGACCGGATTCGAGGTGTTGGAAGCCGAGCGTAGCTACGTGACGGGGATGCTCGTAACGCGCCTGGAGTGGGCGCTGGGAATACTGGCCGTGATCGGAGTGCTGCTGGGACTGCAGACGCTGCGCGTGGCGCGGGCAAGGCGGGTGGCCGAACGGGCGACGCGAGCCGCGCAACAGGCGAGCCGCGCCAAGAGCGAGTTCCTGTCGACGATGAGCCACGAAATCCGCACGCCGATGAACGGCGTGATCGGCATGACCTCGCTGCTGCTGGATACGGACCCGAAGCCGGAGCAGCGGCAGTATGCCGACACGGTGCGGGCATCGGCCGGGGCGCTGCTGGAGATCATCAACGACATTCTCGACTTCTCGAAGATCGAGGCGGGGCGGATCGTGGTGGAAGCGGCGCCGTTCAATCTTCGCGCCACGCTGGCCGATGTGATGGACCTGCTGGCGGTGGAGGCGGCCGGCAAGTCGCTTGCGCTGCACCTGCACTATCCGGAGGACGTGCCGCGGGAGTTCGTGGGGGACTCGGGGCGCATACGGCAGGTGATGCTGAACCTGGTTTCGAACGCCGTGAAGTTCACCGGCAACGGGCAGGTGACCGTGGCGGTTGCCGCCGGGGCGGGCGAGACGGGGGATGCGCGGGAGAACGGCCAGGCGCGGGTGTATGTGTCGGTCGAAGACACGGGGATGGGGATTCCGGCCGACCGGCTGCCGATGTTGTTTGAGCGGTTCCAACAGGTGGACGGTTCGACGACGCGGCGGTTTGGTGGAACGGGGCTGGGGCTGGCCATTTGCAAGGAGCTGATGGCGCTGATGGGCGGTGACCTTACGGTGTCGAGCGTGGAGGGCAAGGGGACGCGATTCGTGGCCGAGTTTCCGCTGCGCGAAGCGGCGGGCATGGGCGAGGCGGCAGTGGCGAGTTCGTTGCAAGGGGTGCGCCTGCTGCTGGTGGACGAACACGCCATCGGCCGCGAGGCGACCCGGGAGATGTGCCTGCAAATGGGCTTGCGCGTCGATGCGGTGGCTGATGGCGAGAGCGGGCTGGCGGCATTCATGGAGGCAAGCGACAGCGGTGATCCCTACGCGCTGGCGCTGCTCGATTACGACATACCGGCGCTTGACGGCGCGCGGCTGTCGTCGCGGATGCGGGGGCTGCCTGGAGGGCGGTCCGTGGGGTATGTGCTGGCGGCATCGGGCGACGAGGAAGGCCGGATGAGCGGGCATGTGCGGGGCTGCTTCGATGCGTGCCTGAGCAAGCCGATTTCCGGCCCGGCGATGGCGGTGACGCTGGAGCGGATTTTGAGCGAGAAGCTGCTCACGCGGCAAGGCGGCCAAGGCGGCGGACTAAACAGGACGTTCGAGGGAACGCAGGCGCTGGTGGTGGACGACAACGCGGTAAATGTGAGAGTGGCGGTGGCGTTCCTGGGCAAGATGGGCTGCCTGGTGACGGTGGCGCGGAACGGATTGGAAGCGCTGGCGGCGATGGCGGAGCGCTCCTACGACGTCGTATTCATGGACTGCCAGATGCCGGAGATGGACGGCTACATGGCCACGCGAGAGATTCGCAGCCGCGAGGGCAACGGCCCCCGTACGCCCGTGATCGCCATGACGGCATCGGCGATGGTGGGCGACCGGGAGCGCTGCCTGGAATGCGGCATGGACGACTACATCACCAAGCCGGTGTCGCTGCCGGTGCTGGCGGAGACGCTCAACCGGTGGGTGGTGGTTCGCGAGCGGGCTTAAGCCTGTGTAAGCGGCACGTCGAAGACGGCTTCGTCGGTGAGGCGGTCCTCGACCTCTTCGGCTGCCTCGATCTTCTTTTCGAGATCCTCCATCTCTTTGCGCAGGGCTTCGAGGCGGTCCTCCTGTTGGTTGAGGCGTTGGGTGTAGCGCTGGAGGAGCGGCTTCTCTTCGGGGGAGCCTTTGAGGGACTTGATGTTTTCGCGGAGGCGCTGCTGGTCGTCGAAGATGGCGTCGCGTTCCTGTTCGCGCAGCGAGTTCTGGGTCTTGAGGCCGTTGACTACGTCGCGGGCGGCGAGGATGCGGCGGAGCGATTGTTCCATGGCCGGGATGATGGTTCCGTCTTTGACGTAGAGGGCGAGTTGCTTCGAATCGAGCTTGGAGATGGCGAGCGTGGAGGAGAGCGGGCGGGCCTCTTCAATGGTGAGCGCGGCGGTCTGCTTCACGGGGACTTCGAGGCGGTAGCGCTTGAACTGGGTGGTGGTTTCGACAGGCTCGGGGCCGCCGCGCTGTTTGTAGGTGGTGCGGACGGGGTGTTCGACGATGACCATGCGCGAGTGTGTGTCTTCGTTGCGGAAGGTGTAGATGGTCGATTCGCGGACCTCGGATTGGAAGGTCAGCACACCCTTTTTGAGGAGGACGCGGGCGATGCGCTGCTGCTGCGACTCCTGGCGCGAGCTGGCGTTGAGGGCGAGGTCGGTGGCGTAGGCGATGAGGCGGCGCTCGGCCGGGCGGATGGGATCGAGGAGTCCTTCACCGGCGAAGGCGTCGTCGTCGATGACGGTGAAAGAGCCGCCGTCGAGGGTGGCGCCGGAAGTGTTGTTCAGCCAAACGCCGCGGCGTG
Source organism: Acidobacteriota bacterium (assembly GCA_040007195.1). GTDB lineage: Bacteria > Acidobacteriota > Terriglobia > Bryobacterales > Bryobacteraceae > JAFLBB01. Next base: position 10,593 of record JBDTVQ010000142.1, read on the forward strand.
CGCGAGGGCCACCGATGGAGGAACTCCAGATGGAGACTTTCTCGGCCTCGACGCTCGCGTTCACGATAGGGACGAGGGCGGACTGGTTCTTGGCGATGGTGACGGGGGTTTTGAGTTTGTATTCGAAGAGGTCGCCGAGTTCCTGGGCGTTGGCTTGCGGGGTGAGGCCCGCGGACGCGGCATAGAAACCGCCCCCGGAGCCGGTACCGACGCCGCCACCCATGCCGGAGCCGACGCCGGAGCCGCGACCAGAACCGCCGAGGGTATTGTTACGGCCCAGGGCAGAGTTGTTGCCGGCGCTGCGGGAGTAGCTTCCGGATATCATGGCGGTTTCGGTTTGCATGGTGGAAGCAGTGGCGCGGACTTCGACGGTCTCGGCGACGGCTCCGACATCGAGTTGGATGGTGTTGTTCATCGGGCGGCCATTGTGAACCTGGAGTCCCGTCATGAGCTTGGTTTTGAAGCCGCGCTGTGAGACTTCGATGCGGACATCGCCTTCCGGAAGACCATTGAAAGAGTAGTTGCCGTTGGCATCCGTGGTCGCGGCAGCGAGTTGTTCGCCGGAGGCGGTGAGGGCGCGGACCTGAGCACCCGCGATGGTGGCGCCGGATTGGTCGCGGACGGTGCCGGCGAGTTGCGCGTTACCCAACATGAGCGTCGCCTGGTAGGTTTGGGGCGATGGGTTGTATGCCTCTGGAAGGCCGACCTCGGGGCGGCGGGCGAAGTAGGGTTGGGAGAGGCGTTGGATGAACGACTGGGGCGCGCCTGCGACGAGCGAGAGCTGGACGTTCTTCCAGTCTTCGCCGACGGTGTTGTCGATGATGGCCCAGCCCTGGAGGAGCGGCTTGGCGTCTTTGGCTGCGTTGAGGACGAGGCGGTAGGTGGTCTTCCAGACCGGGACCTCGCTGATGTAGCTGACGAAGAGATCGCGTTCGCCGGTGCCGGAGGTGGAGACGACCATTTGGCGGAGGTCGGGTTCGCGTTCGCCCGAGAGAAGGTTGAGGTAGCGGTCGAGCTTACCGGCGAGGCCGGGCTCAGTGAGTTTGACGGAGTAACCGGAGCTGAGTTCGACGGTCTTCACTTCGCCCGATTCGGTGAGGAGCGACATGTAGTCGACCTCGAGTGTTGCGCCGCCGCCCATGCGGGTTTTGCGCTCGATGGAGAGCAGGCGTCCGGTGGCCGACGAGGCGCCGCTGCGGACTTCGAGGTGGGCGCCTCTAAGGCCGCCGAGGAACTCGGTGAGCGTGGTGCTCTGGCCGACGGGGAGGCGGAGTTCGGAGAGGCGGCGGTCGAGTGGTCCTTCGGAACTATAATTGACACCTGTTACGCGGCCGCCCCCGAGGTCGAGCACAGTGAGCGATTTCAGCACATCATTGAGTTGGCCGGTGGTGAAACCGATGCGGACATCCTGACTGCCACTTACTTTGCCGGCGTGTTCGAAGTAACCGACTCCGTTCTTATACAGGACGACGCGCTGTATCGGAAAGCCGGGCGTTGTTTGGCCATGCAGTGTGACGGCCAGTAGACAAAGAACGAGTAACCTGGATCCCTGTTGCGACATTTGCGAGCTCCTCATTACCGGCCGTTTGCTTGCGCGCGCGGCTCGGTTTCTGCGCTTGGTGTGGGCTTGGACGCAAGGTGCAAGGCGGGGTTTCACGAATCTTTATGCGCGGTGGCGGATACAATGGAAGGGTTCCCTCATGAAGACCTTCTACATCGAAACGTTCGGTTGCCAGATGAACGTGCACGATTCGGAAAAAGTAATTGGCACGCTCCATCAGCAGGGCTACTCGCGGGTGGAGACGCCTGCCGAGGCGGAGCTGGTGCTGTACAACACCTGCTCGATTCGCGACAAGGCCGAGCAAAAGGTATTTCACCGGCTGGACCAGTTCAAGAAAGAAGCCGGGAAGAGCGGCAAGGTGTATGGCGTGCTGGGGTGCGTGGCGCAGCAGGAGGGCGAGCGGATATTCGACCGTGCGCCGCATGTGTCGCTGGTGGTGGGGTCGGCAAGCTACACGAAGCTGCCGGAACTGCTGGTTCAGATCGAAGCGGGCGGGCGGCGTGTGACGGGGTTGTCGCTCGATACGGAGGACACGTTCGAGACGCCGTTCACGAGGCGCGACAGTCCGCACCGGGCGTACATCACGATTATTGAAGGCTGCGACAAGTCGTGCGCCTATTGCGTGGTGCCGATGACGCGCGGGCCGGAGCGGAGCAGGACGTCGGAGTCGGTGTTGGACGAAGCGCGGAAGATTGCCGAAGCCGGGTTCACCGAGATTCAACTGCTGGGGCAGAACGTGAACTCGTATCGCGATCCGTCGGCGGCGGGGATGAACTTCGCGCAGTTGCTGAATGCCGTGGGCAAGGTGGAGGGGATCCGGCGCGTGCGGTTCACGACGTCGCATCCTCGCGACTTCACGAAAGAGATTATCGACACGATGGACGAGAACCCGGTGTTGTGCAACCACGTGCACCTGCCGGTGCAGGCGGGTTCGGACCGCGTGTTGAGCGCGATGCAGCGGCTGTACACGCGCGACGACTACATGCGCCGGATCGAGTGGATGAAGAACTCGCGGCGAAACATTGCGATTACGACGGACATCATTGTGGGCTTCTGCGGCGAGACCGAGGAAGATTTTCAAGAGACATTGAAGTTGATTGAAGCGGTGGAGTACGACTCCATGTTTAGCTTCAAGTACTCGCAGCGGCCGAATACGCCGGCGCTGGCGTTGAGCGGTCATATCGACGAAGCGGAGAAGAGCCGGCGGCTGGCGATTGTACAAGAGAAGCAGCGCGGCATCCAGATGCGGCGCAACGCGGACTACATTGGCGAGCGGGCCGAGGTGATGGTGGAGTACTTCAACCAGGCGACGGGGCAGTGGGTGGGGCGGACGGCACAGAACAAGACGCTGAACTTCCTGCACCCGGCGGCGATGGCCGCGCCGGTGGTGGGCCAATACATGGATGTGATGGTGACGCGTTCCTCGCCGAATTCGCTGGCCGGAGAGACGGTGCGTGCATGAGGCCGCGGTTTGCTCTAATGAAAAAGGAAGGGAGGCGCCATGGAAGTTGAGATGAAAATCCGCGGGCTGATGATGGACCCGGTCACCAACATGCCGATTGTGATTTTGAAAGATGCGCAGGGCAACTCCATTCTGCCGATTTGGGTGGGCGTGTACGAGGCCAACGCGATTGCGCTGGAGATCGAGAAAGTCGTGACGCCGCGGCCGATGACGCACGACCTGATCAAGACGCTGTTGACGGGCTTGCATACCGGGGTGCGCAAGATCGTGGTGAACGAGCTCAAAGAAGACACCTTCTACGCGGTGATCTGGCTGGAGCGCGACGGTAAGCTGATTTCGGTTGACTCGCGGCCGTCGGATGCGCTGGCGATTGCGCTGCGGCTGGACTGTCCGATCTATGTGGACGATTCGGTGCTGCAGAACTCGAAGATGGTGAACTCGATTGCCGAGCACGTGAACAACGACGAGCTGCGGCGCTGGCTGGAGAACCTCAATGACGAGGATCTCGGCCGGTACAAAATGTGATCCTTTTCTGAATCGCGCACAACAGACGCTGGCCCTGCGGGCCGCGCCTGTGCGCTCGATTTGGGCATTGCTGAATATGCTGAAGCAACTGGAACGGTTGATGGAGCTGGGGATTGAAGCGGCTCCGGTTGAGGGCATGACGCGGCACGTGGTGTTTGCGCGCGGCGGGTATGCGGCGCTGGTGGAGCGGACCGGGGACGGCTTTGGGCGCGTGGGCGCTTCGGGGTTGATGACCTCCACGGGGCTGGCGATGCTGGTTTGGCGGGACCAGAGAGCCTATTTCGTTACTCGGAATGGGGAGCAGGCGGCCACGGATGAGCAGGTGGCGGCGTTGCGTTCGTTTTCGAGCGATTTGGAGCGGACGCTGCGGGCTTGCTGATTATTTAGCCGCAGATGGACGCAGATTCAC
>JBDTVQ010000143.1:0-14519 GCA_040007195.1 Acidobacteriota bacterium
CCGGAACATTTCTTCGATCTGCTTGGCGGTATCTGCGTCATTGCGGCGCGTTTCAGCGAGTTCACGTTTTTTGTCGAGCACGACTTGAATTTGCTGGCGAGCGGCGGCCGAGAGTGCACGATTGCTTACAAACTGCCCGAGGAAGTCGGGCGTCAAATTCGTGATCTGGTGAGTTTCCTCAATCAGTTGTTCCTCTTCTATCGCGAACTTCGTATCGCCAGAAGCCGCCAGGGCGACTTGGAAGCGATAGGCAGTGGGCGTCTTCTCGGTCGGCGTCATCCCGATCAGCTTGTAGCCGGGGCGAACGGGATGCTCGATGATCAGCGTTTTCGCTTTGGCATCGACGTTTTTGATCGTGTAGGTCTTGGTTTCGCGAACCGCGGCGCGCGTGGTGAGGAATCCGCGATTGGCTTTGATTTCCCGCACCGTCTGCGCGGAGGAATCAAAAGCTGTGGTGATGCGCGTACCGAGATCAACGGCGTAGCTAATCAGCCGCTTGTCGGTGGCCTTTGTGGTCTCCATCAGCGCCTCGCCCGCGTACGTATTGGCATCATAGATGGTGAGTGGCCCGCCGTCGAGCGTCTTGCCGGTGTTGTTGGTGATTTCGGCCGCACTGCGAGGGTGGACAGAGCTTTCGTCGGAATAGATCAGCAGCTTGCGGGCGCTGACCTTTTGTTGCAGGAAGGGCAGCATGGCGGACTGGCCGCGCTTCACGGTTACCGGCTGCGAGAAGGCATATTCGAACAGTTCGCCCGCTTCGCGCCCCTGCGTGGAGACGTTCAAATTGCTGGGGGTGAAATCCCGGCGTTCCATCGTGGCGTCGGCTGCCAGCATTTCATTTCTTGCCATGGCGAGCGCGGGCGCCGCAGGTGCGTTCATCGCCTTGGCGCGTCCGGCGAATCCGCCGGCTGCGCCGGCCTGCAGGCCCCCCACAGCCCCCGCGTACACCTGCGGTCGAGCGGCGCCTTCGTCGGCGAGTTCGGCGACTTCGCGTTGAATGTACTTGGGCTCGTAGAGCCGGCTTATGAAACTGATCGGGCGGCCGGAGACCAGCGCAAGGCGAATTCCCGTCCAATCCTCTTCCGTGGTGTTGTCGACAATTGCCCATCCTTCGAGGGTCGGGTCGCCTGTGGCTGGGAACACGAGGCGGTAGCTCGATTTCCACACCGGCATCGGCGACATATAACTGGCCAGGATGTTACGGCGGCCTGAGTCGGTCGAGTCGATATAAACGCTGCGGCGCTCGCGGGAGCGGCTTTGTAGCAGCGTCGCCAGAAAGTCCTTGAACTGAAGCTGAAGCTTGGCGTCGACGAACCGTACCGAGCTGGCCGCCGTAAGGTCGAGCGTGCGAATGTCTCCTTCGTTGGTGAGCAAGACAACCACTTCGCGCTCGCCGTTCTCCTTAGTAACCGTCTGGCGGGCGGAAACGATCGTACCCACCACGGTTTGCGCGCCAAGCTGCAGTTCAAGCTGGCTGCCCCGCAGGTGGTCAATCAGAGTGCTGAGCGGCTGGCGCTCGCCAGGAGGAAAGGGAAACTCGGCCAACTTATTTTGAATGGGAATGGACGAGTCGTAGCGCAGGCCGGAGATCGATCCACCCCCTTGCACATTGACCATGAGCGATTTCAGGACGTCGTTCATCTCCTCGGATTTGAAATCGAGCCGGGCCGATTCGCCGGGACCAAGTTCGCCCTGCCGTTCGAAGAAGCCGACGCCGTGTTTGAACAGGACGACCCGTTTTACGTTGAGGTCCGCGGCAACGAGGGCGGCGGCTCCGAGTATCAGACCAATGAAGATTCGCATAGTGTCTCCTGCAGCGGGAATGACTCGGAATTTGGAATCCTTTCATTCCCCCATAACTTTTATGATGACGCGTTTGGATCGTTCGCCGTCGAATTCGGCGTAGTAGACCTGTTGCCAGGGCCCGAAATCGAGTTTTCCGGCCGTTACCGGGACGATCACCTGATGGTGCACCAGCAGCGCCTTAAGGTGCGAGTCGCCGTTGGTCTCGCCGGTGCGATGGTGCTGGTAGTCGCGGCGGAAGGGGGCGAGCCGCTCCAGCCATTCGTCTATGTCGGCAAGCAACCCGTCTTCGGCGTCATTTACCCAAACCCCGGCCGTGATGTGCATCGCCGACACGAGGATCATTCCCTCCCGAATCGACGACTTTTGAAGGGCCTTCTCGACGTCTGGTGTGATGTTCACGTACTGCCGGTGGCCGGGGGTTCGAAATGTAAGGTATTCGGTGTGGAAACGCATGGCAACCTCATGCTAGCGCGGCGGATGCCCGCCGGCAAAAAAGGCGCACATCGGCCTCATGTTTCGTCGCTTCTTTGCCGATTCCTGCTTGACAGGTGTACCCGTAGGCGTCAGACTTTGAAAAGTACGTGCGGGGGCCAAGCCGCACAGATTTGGTGACGGAGAACGATTTGAGACATCATAGAACGCGGGTTTGTGTACTTGCCTTGGCAGTCGGTTTGCCAATGTATGGTCAGTATGGCGGATTTGGCGGACCATCAATCCTCAGCCGGGGAGGCAACGGGTCTGGCCGCACCGGATCGAACCCGGTTTCGTTTAATATCTTCGCCGGCGCCAGTGGGACATACGTTACAAATCTCGATCAATTTGTTGCAACTTCGGATGGCACAGCGATCAATCTCCGCGATTCATTCGGCCTCAACGGCGTAGTCGGTTTGCAGGGATACAAATCCAACGCCAGATCGTCAACATCGGTCGACTTAAGTGCCGTCTATACTTGGGCGAAAGCTAGCAACGTCTCTCGAGGGCTTTCAGAAGCGCTGGCTTTTACCCATTCCAGGCAGATTTCGCGGCGCGTCGTGTGGTACTTCGGAGCCAATGGACAGTCCACCAATCGCAGCTTGGCATTTGCGAATCCCCAATATTCTCCCGAGCCAACTCCTGACCTGCCCTCGCCGCAGGAGGAGATCTTCGACACACGGACTGTCCGGGCAAATGTCGGTACTGGATTCACGTTTCAAAAGAGTGCGCGGCTGGCATTTTCTGGTCAAGGCGGGGCTTTCGGCAACGAGCGGCGAACGAAGTCGCTAATTGATTCGCGTGGCTTTATGGGCAGCGGAAGCGTTCAGTACTCACTCAGCAAGAGGCAACACATTGGAGCTTCGCTCATGTACGGCACATTCTACTTCCCGGGGCGCTTTGGTGAGTCGCGATACTATGCGCCGCAGGTTTTTTACGGCGTCACCCTGAGCCGGGTATGGTCTCTGAATATGTCGGCGGGATATTATCAGTCTCACACGGACCGCTTGGTTTCAGTGCCGCTTGACCCGTTCATTGCCGAGCTAACCGGGCAACGGACGGCTCTGGAAATTTTCTCGGGCGACAGCAGGGGCTTTTCCGGCGGAATTTCGCTAAACGGAAACTACCACCGGTGGGGGATGACTATCGGCGCAAATCGCGGGATCGCCCCGGGCAATGGCCTCTACCTTACGAGTGAGCGGACCACGTTTAGTGCTGGCGCCAACCATACGTTGAGCCGTTCTCTCTCTGTCGGGGTTCGCGCGGGTGCATCGGAAATGAAAGCCTTGACCCAGACGATTGGCAACGCCCGGTATTACTACGGGGGCACTTCAGTCAGCTACCGGCTGCGCACCAATCTGAGCGTTTCCTCCAGCCTGGGCCTATATCGAACGGAGGCTGCCGGAAGGATGATCAAGAACAGCCGATTCACAGCTTCCGCCGGTATCTATTACACTCCAGGCGAGTTACCCGTTCATATTTTCTAAGCGGCGCATGACGCGCGAACACACCCCTTCTGAATCGACCGAGCCAGGTCAACTATTGCTTGTCGAGGACGAATCGTCGTTACGCACATTGTTAGCCAGGTTTCTTCAGCGGGCGGGCTACCGGGTGGTGACAGCGGGCGGTGGCGAAGAGGCGTTGCGACTATTCGCTGCAGATCCAGCGCGATTCGCAGCCGCAGTGGTTGACCTCACTTTGCCCGACATGAGCGGCGAAACGCTGCTTGCGCGGCTGAGGGAACGCCGTTCCGAACTGCCGGTGCTGGTCTCAAGCGGCACCGCTCGTTCGTCCAACGAGTTTGCAGCCGGGGGCGCGCCCACGCGCTTCCTGCAAAAGCCTTACCTGCCTGCAAGGCTGGTTGAGGCGCTGGCCGAGTTGCTAGCCGCTCAATCGTCGCCCGAGTCGAGCGCTTCCTGAAGGCGTTCGGCGAGGTTTTCTCCTGATTCAGACCAAAGAGTCCTTTTATCGACGGGGAGGATGCGCTGCATGTCCTCGGCAAGGTGGAGGACACTTTTGACATTGGACCGCAGCGCACGAAGATTCGGCGGGATGTGCGGCGAGGGTAGATAGAGGAAATCAAGTCCGAGGTCCAGTTGCAACTGCTCCCCCCACGGGCTGTCAAACAGCGGACCGAAGACGGCGATGGAAACCGCGCAAGGCTTCAGAGACCATTCCTCTTCGTAATGCCAGAGGTCCCAGCAGCAGTCCAACTGGAAGCTGCAGTCGTTGTGAAAGTGCTCGCGCGCCACGGTGAGGATGGAGGGCACGTGCGAGGCGTCCTCGAACTCCTCTTCCAGAACCGGCGGCTCGCTATAGTCGAGTGCAAAGATGCGGAGCATGCCGGCGGGGGCTAGCCGCGAGTAGGGGAAGCGGCGAAGCACACGCTCAAAAAGAGCGAGCATGTTGTGTTCGGTGAATCCGCGCAGCCAGAACGAGAGCCGGACCGAATCAGCCATAAATCGATTTCAGAGCCTCCAAGGTCATATAAAGTCCAAGAACCGTAACAATCGCAGCGCTCGCGATGGGAAGTCGCTGAGTCCAGACACCCGACGGCTGCATCGCCGTGAAGCGGCCTCCGGCGAGGACCATTGCGCTGCCAATCGCGATCAGAATGGTGGCGAGGCCGAGGCTGAAAAAAGTAAGCAGCAGGAGTCCAAATCCCAGGCGTCCCAGCGACACCGAGAGCATCAGCACGACGAGCGCTTCCGGACAGGGCACGAGGCCTCCGGAGACGCCGAGCGAGAGCAGGCTGCCATGGCTATGCGAATGGCCGTGAGAGTGCCCGTGGGCATGGCTGTGCGAAACAGAGTGCGAGTGGTCGTGGGAATGTTCGGCCGCAGCGCCGCGCAACCGCTGGATCAGAAGCCAGGAACCAATGCCCAGCACCATCGCGCCGCTGGCGAAGGATAGCCAGGGAAAAATGCGTTCCAGAGATACGCGGGTGGAGGCGTAGAGGGTGACCACACCGAGCGCGAACACGCTGATGGTGTGCGTTGCCGTGACTATTCCGCCCAGGTAGAAGGCATCGGTCAACCGGCCCCGGCTGCCGACCAGATATGCCGCTACGATCGTCTTGCCGTGGCCCGGCGTCAGCGCGTGGACCGCGCCGAAAAAGAACGCGAGCGCGAGCGCGGTGGCCAGGAAGGCGGGGTCCGATTCGCGTCCGCGCAAAAGTGCCGCCAGCTGATTGGTCTCATTCAAACGATCGGTCCCTGAATGGCGATTGTACCCTGGAAGGGTGCTAAAAGACCTTGTGCAGATCCGGCGTCTGGGCGAACAGAAGCGTGACGAGAACGAACGGTTGCGCCGCCACCTGAAGCGCCACGTGTTCGTAGAGCGGCGTTTGCGCGCGATCGCCGAAGACGTCGAAGACGATATGGACTGCACCGAATGCGCCAACTGCTGCCGCTCGGCGACGGTGCGGTTGAAGGATCGCGACGTGCCGAAACTGGCAAAAGCGTTGCGATTGAGTGAACAAAAATTTCTGAACCAATATGGCCAGATGACCGAAGACGAAGGCTGGATTCTGAAACGGAACGAGGACGGCAGTTGCCCGTTTCTCTCCGGCAATCTCTGCACGGTGTATGAAGTGAGACCTTCGACCTGCGAAGATTTCCCGCACCTGGTGCGCGGGCCGGGCTCGCTTGTGTCGCGGCTGTGGGAAATGCCTGACCGCGCCTGCTACTGCCCCATCGTCTACAACACCCTGGAGGCCTGGAAGATAGAAACAAAGTTCTTCGAGAAGTCGAAAGCAAAGTAGACGGCCAGTTCACTTCAGCTTTTCGGTGACCGGGACATCGGTGGAAAGACGAAAGCTGAGGCGGGTCTCCGCGGGAAGATCTGCGTCTTTGCCTTTAGTGGCCAGGACGCCGCCGGCTCCCGCCCCGCCACCCACGCCCGCTCCGATTGCGGCACCCTTACCGCCGCCCGCGATCGCGCCAATGGCCGCGCCGATACCGGTAGCAATTCCAACCTTCGCCGCGTCGTTTTTGACCGTACTCTCGGCCTCTTTGCGGAACGTATCCGTTTGAATGGCGACGTCCTGGCCATCGGAGCTTCGGAATTTCTTCAGTTCCAGTCCAAGCGAGGCGCGCCCCTTCACACGGCCCGCGCCAACCGCTTCGACCACAGCGCCGTCGACACGGGCGCCGCGTTCGGCAATAACGAAACCGTCTACGATCAATGGCTGCTCAAACGTGGCGGAAAACGAGTCGCCGTTGGTGTGACCGCTGCTGGTCAGGCGCTCGGCCAAGCGCACGTTGAGAACCGTACCGGCCGGAATGGTGAGAGTCTTGGGCACGCGAACTTTGGGCGGATCGGGCTTGAAGACTGGGGACGGAGCGGGCTCGTGCACCGCCGTGGGCGCGGGCGCCGGCGGATCGTTCTTCGCAACTTCGACGGGCGCTGGAGTAGGCGCGGGCGCGGCGGCGTCCGGTGACGGCTTCGGAGATGCGGCTGGGGGCGGAGCCGGTGCCAACTTCGCCGGTTTGGTGGCGGGCTTGGGCACCGGTGCAGCCATGGGCGATGGCTTCGGCGATGGCTTCGGCGCGGGCGGCACAACGGGCACGCCTGGAACCACGGGCACCGCCTGCGTCGGCGCGGGAGGAGCGTTCGAGGCAATCTCGGTGGGCGGCGGAGATGGAACGGGATCTCTCTTCAAGAGGACGGCGATGCTGAGCGCCACCACCAGGCCCAGCAAAAACGCGATGACTACTTTCAGATTCATGGCTGCGTCCTCTGATTATCTAACGCGGAAACGGGGTGGAAGGTTTCGGTCTGCATTCGCCATGCCCGGTTTCCCGGTAAACTGAGAGGTAAGTGTCTCAATCCGTTCTCTTCCCCCAGCAATATGATGCGGGCGGTGTGCTCATCCGTCCGGCGACGGTACTTGCGCCAATGGCCGGGGTGACCGACACCGTATTCCGGCAGTTCATCCGAAATCAGGGCGGCTGCGGCTTGCTGATGACCGAGTTCACAAGTTCGCACGGAATCACAGCCTCGGCGCGTTCAATCAACAAAACGAAGCTGATGCGCTATCTCTACTTCGCACCGGAAGAACGGCCGATTTCGGCGCAGTTGTTCGGCGCCGACCCGAATGTGATGGCCGACGCTGCGCGCGTTTGCGAGGACCTGGGCTTCGACTCCGTCGACATCAACTTCGGCTGCCCGGTGAAAAAGGTTGTGCGGTGCAACGGCGGCTCCGGATGCCTGCGCGATCTGCCCTTGATGGGCGGATTGATGACGGCAGTCAAGAACGCGATCAAGATTCCTTTGACCATCAAGATTCGCGCGGGCTGGAATGACCGCGAACTGGTGCACGTAGACGTCGCACGCATGGCGGAGGACCTTGGCATCGCCGCCGTGGCGCTGCATCCTCGCACGCGCGAGCAGGGTTATAGCGGACACGCCGACTGGACCCGAATCGCCGAGGTGAAAGCGGCCGTGAAAATTCCGGTGATCGGCAATGGTGACGTGCTTACGCCGCAGGATGCCGTACGGATGGTCGAGCAAACGGGCTGTGATGCGGTGATGATCGGACGCGCTGCGTCATCAAACCCGTGGATCTTCCGCCAGATCGCTGAGTACACGACGACAGGCCGCTACTTCGAACCCACCGAACAAGACCGCTACGATATGATGCGGACCTACTACGCAATGCTCGCCGAACACGGCGAAAGCGACGCTGTTGGAAAAATGAAACAATTTGCCAGTTACTTCACACACGGCGTGCGCAATGGAGCCGGGCTGCGCGCCGACGTGTATCGCTCCCATGATGTGGCTGAGATCCGCTCCCTTGTCGATCGCTTCTTTGAGCGTGAACTGACGGGTGCGGCCGCCTGATGAAATCCGTACACTTGATCACCGACGGTTCCTGTTTGGGGAATCCGGGGCCAGGCGGCTGGGCCTACATTCTTCGTTTCGGTGAGCACAAACGGGAATGTTCAGGCGGCGAGGCGCAGACGACGAACAACCGGATGGAACTGATGGCGGCTATCGAAGGGCTGAACGCGATCAAGGAGCCATGCCAAGTGACGATCGTCACCGATTCACAGTATGTGAAGAACGGCATCCAGTCTTGGATGAAGGGTTGGAAAAAGAACGGCTGGAGGACGGCATCGAAGAAGCCCGTGCAAAATCAGGACCTCTGGCAGGAATTGGACGAGGCAGTGGCGCGCCACACAACGGCTTGGGAGTGGACCAAGGGCCACGCCTCTCATGACGACAATAACCGCTGCGACGAGCTGGCGCGATCGGCAGCGGAGCGCATCGCCGGGCGATGAGCCGCGCATACGCCGTCTTCGGGGGCACGTTCGACCCGATTCACCGGGGCCACATCTTGGTGGCAATCGCGGCGGCGGATCGATTCGGACTGGATGAGGTTCTTCTGGTTCCGGCCGGCAATCCGCCTCACAAAGAAGGCCTGACGCGAACGGCATTTCCACACCGGTTGCGCATGGCGGAACTGGCATGTAGAGGCGACTCCCGGTTGCACGTATCGGCCATGGAAGAGGGCTCAGCGCGCAGCTACTCGATTCTCACAATCGAGCGTTTGAAGCGCGAGCGGCCGAATGATCGCATTTACTTCCTGATTGGCGCCGATGCGTTCTCAGAGATTGAAACCTGGTTTCGCTGGCGGGACGTGCTGGCCGAAGTGGACTTCATCGTCGTCTCTCGCCCCGGCCACGAGTACGATGTTCCCCATGGCGCGCGCGCGCACCGCCTGAACGACTTGGAGATTCCGATTAGTTCATCCGAAATTCGCGAGCAGCTTCGAACCGGTGGAGCGCCGGACACGCTGGACCCAGCCGTGTTCGATTATGTTCGGCAGAATCGCTTATACGGCATGGCCGATCAGTAGCCCTGTTCGCGAAGCTTTTCAACCGTCAGGCCATTGGGAATCTCGATGCGCTGCAGCAGTTTCTCGACATGTTTGGCCAACACATCGCATTCGAGGTTTACGCGATCGCCCGGACGCTTTGTTTTCAGATTGGTCGCTTCATACGTGTGCGGAATGATGGTGACGCTCATCAATCCGGCTTCGAGCGAGGCGATGGTGAGACTGATTCCGTCGATGGCGATGGAGCCTTTGAAAACGAGATAGCGGTCAAGTTCATCGGGTACGCGGATTTGCAGCCACCAATTCCCGTTGCCGAGCGTGGCAAGACTGTGCAACTCACCGGTGCCATCGACGTGCCCCTGTACAATGTGCCCGCTGAGCCGCGACTGCGGCGAGAGCGGCCGTTCCAGATTCACGAGACTGCCGGCCCGCAAGTCGCCAATATTGGTGCGGCGCATGGTTTCGGGCGCGATATCGGCCGCGAAAGACCCCGGCTTCAAATCGAGCGCGGTAAGACAGCAGCCATTCACGGCAATGCTCGAACCGGTGAATGCGTCACCGAGCACGGTGGAACATTCCACGCGAAGACGGGCGCCGTCGCCGCGGCCTTCCAGCGACTCGATACGGCCCGTCTCTTCGATGATCCCTGTGAACATTATTTATCCAGGTAGGCTTCGACGGCGAATTCATTGCGCGTGATGGAGTGGACCGTAACGTCGTGAAACACGATGGCGTCGGCGCGGCTCAAGCGCCCTACGCCGCCGGCGACTGGCAGCGACATCATGCCGCCTAAAATTTTTGGCGCGTAGTAGAAGAGGATTTTGTCCACCATGCCCGATTCGAGCATCGCCCAATTCACCTTGCTCCCCGCTTCGACCATCAGGGACAGGCAACGCCGGCGTCCCAACTCTTCTATGAGCAAGCGCGGGCTCACGCGGCCTCCCGTTCCGTCACATACCAGCACTTCGATTCCCTTTTGCTCCAGAGCCCGGCGGCGCTCGGCCGAAGCAGCCGACGTAGTGGCGATCAGCAGATCGCCCCGTGCGCTTTCGACCATCTGCGAATGCATCGGAATGCGCAATTGCGAATCCATTACGATGCGCAGAAATGGCCGGCTGCGCTGAAGGCCGGTTCGATCCGTGAGCAGGCAGTCATCGGCGAGCAGCGTGCCGATACCGGTCAAAATGGCATCGTGCGCGTGACGAACCTCTTGCACGTGGCGGCGCGCGAGTTCCGATGTGATCCAGCCCTGATTGTCCTCCGGCGCGGCAATCTTGCCGTCGAGTGTGAGCGCGGCCTTGAGCGTAACGAGTGGAAGACCCTTCTTCATGAAGTGAGCGAACGGCTCATTCAGCCGCATCGCCTCGTCGCGAAACACGGCCACCAGTTCGACTTCGACACCCGCTTCGCGAAGCTTGGCGAACCCCTTTCCCGAAACCAGGGGATTTGGGTCGTCCATGGCGGCAATCACCTTCGTGACTCCCGCGGCAATGACGGCGTCGGCACACGGAGGAGTTCGCCCCTGATGAGAGCAAGGTTCGAGGTTGATGTAAAGCGTCGCACCCTTAGAGCGCGGTCCTGCCTGCTCCAAGGCCAGGACTTCGGCATGCTTGACGCCGGTCCACGTGTGGACCCCTTCGCCCACCACCTGGCCGTCTTTCACAATGACCGCGCCCACCATCGGATTCGGACTGGTTTGTCCGATTCCGAGGCGCGCCAGATCGAGCGCGCGCCGCATCATCGCCTGCGTTTGGTCTTCCGACAACGCCACGGCCCCCGTCATGCCAGCAAGGTCCCCACAAACTGTTCAGCGTCGAACGGCAGCAAATCGGCGGCCTGCTCGCCCACTCCGATATAGCGGATGGGCAACATCAATTCGCGCGCGATGGCAACCACCACGCCTCCCTTCGCTGTCCCGTCGAGCTTCGTCAGAACGATGCCGCTTACACCGCTGGACTCCGTAAACTTCCGCGCCTGCTCGAGGCCGTTTTGGCCGGTCGTAGCGTCCATCACAAGCCACACTTCGTGCGGCGAGTCGGGGATAACCTTCTTGGCGGTACGTCGCATCTTGTCCAACTCGAGCATCAAGTTTTCCTTAGTGTGCAGCCGGCCGGCGGTGTCGACAATCACGTAGTCCACGGCACGAGCCTTGGCGGCCTGCAGCGCGTCAAACATGACCGAACTAGGATCGGCGCCTGCTTTCTGGCGGATCACCTCCGTGCTCGTCCGCTGGCCCCACACTTCGAGCTGTTCAATTGCGGCGGCGCGAAAGGTATCCGCCGCGCAGAGGAGCACGCTCTTCCCTTCGGAACTCAAATGCTGCGCAAGTTTGCCGATGGTGGTGGTTTTTCCCACGCCATTTACGCCCACCACCATGAGCACCGTGGGAGGCTCGGCGGCGCGATTCACGGGCCGCTCGGCCGCTTGCAGAACCTCCAGCAAGTGTTCGCGGATAAGCGCCTTCAATTCGCTAGCATCGTTTATCAGCTTGCGGTCCACTCGCTGGCGAATGCGTTCCAGGATTTCCGTCGTGGTCTGGATGCCTACATCGGCGCTGATGAGCGCGTACTCCAACTCCTCCAAAAGATCTGCGTCGATTTCCTTCTTACCGGAAATCGTGTCCTCGAGCGCAGTTACCAGCCCCGCACGGGTCTTCTGAATGCCTTGCTTCAGGCGGTCGAGCAGCGACCCGGTTTTGGGGGGCGAGGGAGGCGCCGGAACCGGCTCTTCGGCGGGCTCCTTGGGATTGGGGGAGCCAAACAGCGATTGAATCATGGGAAATTCCATTGTATCGTGCGCACTCCGAGCGGGCGGCTGCGATTCATACGCTAAACTGAGTGGGACATGGAGCGCATCGGCCGGTACGAGATTACCGGCGAACTGGGCCGAGGTGGGATGGGGATCGTGTATCAGGCCAAGGATCCGGCAATCGGACGAACGGTCGCGATCAAGACCATTCGCCTGGACACCATCTCTGACCCTGGCGAATTACGGCAAATGAAAGACCGGTTGATGCGCGAGGCGCGCTCGGCCGGCTTGATGTCGCACACCTCCATCGTCACCATTTACGACGTGGGCCAGGAAGGCAATATGGCCTACATCGCGATGGAGTTCGTGCATGGCCTCACGCTGGAACAACTGCTGCGCCAGCAAGGGCCGCTGCCGGGTCCGCAGCTGATTCAGATTCTGCGTGAGACGGCCGAAGCTCTCGATCATGCGCACGCTCAGGGGATCGTCCACCGCGACGTGAAGCCCGCTAATATCATGATCTCGAACACCGGGACCGTGAAGATAACCGACTTCGGAATCGCCAAAATCGCCTCGCAGAACATGACGCAGGCTAATACCATACTGGGCACGCCCAGCTTCATGTCGCCTGAGCAGATCGAGGGGAAACCGGTTGATGGGCGATCCGACCAGTTCGCGCTGGCGGTGATCGCCTATGAACTGCTCACCGGCGAAAAGCCGTTCGTGGGAGACACGCTGCCCGGGCTGCTCTATCAGATCGTGAAACAGGAACCGGCATCGCCACACCTGCTGAATGCGAGCCTGCGGGAGCCCGTTTCGCGCGTAATCGCGCAGGCAATGGACAAGAATCCGGAACAGCGGTTCCTGAAGTGCACGGCGTTCGTTCGGGCGCTGGAATCGGCGCTGAACGACTCCGCGGGTTGGCGCCCCATTCCTCACGGTGTAGCGGCGACACAGGAGACCATGGCTGCTTCCGCCTCGTTGGCGGCCGCGCCGTCCACCGCATCGAAATTGCCGCCGCCTCGCCGCCGGCCTCATGACGAGTCCTCTCAACAGACGCGCCGGCGCTGGCCAGTGATCGTGGCCGTGGCAAGTGTCTTGGCCGTAGCCAGCGCGGGATACCTTTATTACCTGAACCGGCCCTACATCGCGGCACCTCAGACGGACCCGGCCGCAGAGCCACCAGTCGTGGCGGCCGCTCCTAACGCCGCCGACAAGCCGAGTCCAATGCTTCCGCCACCGAATTCAGCGGCTCCGCCCTCAACTCCGGTCGAGGCCCAGAAGGGCGGCGACCAACCTGAGGAGACAAAAGCCGCGACAAAGCCGCCCGCGCCGCGGACCACTCCGCCGTCAAAGGTGCCCCCCGGCTCGACCATTCTCGACATCATTACCATTCCTGGAGGAGCCACAGTCTCTGTCGACAGTGGTAAGAGTTCGTGCGTGACGCCCTGCCCGCAGTCGCTTGACAACGGGCGCCACACACTGGCGTTTTCGTTGGCCGGCTACCGTGATACCGCACGCATCGTCAATCTTCCGCAAGAGACGACAGTGAACGTCAGCCTCTTGCGCGCGGAAGGCACGCTGATGATTCGCTCCACCCCCGCCGGCGCCACAATCCTCGTGGACGACAAGGCTCGCGCCGAAAAGACGCCGACGACCCTGACACTGCCCGCCGGGCAGCACAAACTCACGCTGCGGCGCGATGGATCGCCCGAGTATTCCGAAACGATCGAAGTCAAAGACCAGGTAATCACCAACGTCAACGTGAACTGGTAAGCGGCAAGCTAGCCTTCACAGTTTGGGTAGGCGCTGAGCACGGTGTTACCGGTATAGCCAAGCGTATCGACTAAGCCGATCTTCGATGTGAAGTAGCCGTCTGCCGTGAGGCTCTTCACGGTCTTGAAAAAGCGCGCGCCGAGATCGCTCTGATCGCCGTCGGCCAGCTTGTCGGCACGCTCGCAGATAGGAGTGAGAAGCGCGGTCTGCTGGTCCTCCGTCAGTTCGAGGAACCGCTTTCCGGCCTGTTTTGCACTTTGCTCGTTGAGCCAGGCGCAACCTCGCGCGATCACCTGCCGCATGCCGGCATTTCCCCCCGCGACCTGATCGATGTATTGCGGCACGCCCGCCGCGACGGCGCCCGGAGTATTAGTGGTGGGGATGATCAAGTCCGCCATGCGCGAAATCAACTTGTATTCGTCCGCGTTCAAGTTCTTTGGCCCGGCGGGCAATTGCACCTGAACGAACGGCGCCCCATTGTGATCGGCATGCTGACCGTAAAGTTCATTCGAAGAAAACGGCGTGGCACAGGTAGCGCCGATGGCGCCCAGAATTTTGAGTGTTTCGCGGCGATCGCTCATGCCAGCTCCTTCTTGCGCAGCCCCTCGGCGATATAGTCGGCGGTGCGTGCAGCCAAGGCCATCATCGTGTGCGTGGGATTCTTTTCACTTGCCGACGGAAACACGCTTCCATCCACCACGAACAGGTTTTTCACATCGTGCGACTGGCACCACTGATTCACAATGCTCGTTCGGGGATCGGAGCCCATGCGCGCGCCGCCGAGTTCGTGATTGGGCCGCGGGTCCTCCTGCACACTCAGGATCTCCGCGCCGGCCGATTCGAGAATTCGTACGCTCCACGCGGACATGTCTTTGAA
>JBDTVQ010000144.1:0-14473 GCA_040007195.1 Acidobacteriota bacterium
CATCGCGGAACTGATTCATTTCGATGTTCATGGGAATGCGCACTCCGGGTGCGGCGAACTACAGCTTGAAGCGCCCGACCAGGGTCTGCAGCTCGGAAGCAATCTGGCTCAGCGCGCTGGCCGCCTTCTCGGTATCCGATGCGCCCTGCGTGGTGCTCTGCGCTGCCGTGGCCACGTGAGCGATGTTACGGGCGATTTCGCTGGTGCCTTTGGCGGCTTCGCCGACGTTGCGGCCGATCTGATTCGTCGTGGCAGTCTGTTCTTCGACAGCCGAAGCGATTGTGCCCGAGATGTCGTTGATCTGGGTGATGATGCCGCTGATCGACGTAATGGCCTCCACGGCCTGCCGCGTATCGGCCTGGATCGTCTCAATCTTCTGGCCGATCTCCTCGGTAGCCTTGGCCGTCTCCTTGGCCAGTTCCTTCACCTCGTTTGCGACAACGGCGAATCCTTTGCCCGCCTCGCCGGCCCGCGCGGCTTCAATCGTGGCATTCAACGCGAGCAGATTCGTCTGTTGCGCGATGGAGGTGATCACCTTGATCACTTTGCCGATCTCCACGCTCGACTCGCCCAGCTTGGCCATCGTGGCATTCGTGGAATCGGCGACACCCACGGCGTTGTGCGCCACGCGCGAGGCTTCGGTGGCGTTCTTCGCGATCTCGCGGATCGAAGAAAGCATCTCCTCCGATCCGGTCGCTACCACGGATACGTTTCGAGATACCTCTTCGCTCGCCGCCGAAACCATGTTCGCCTGCGTGGCCGTTTCTTCGGCGCCCGAAGCCATCTGCTGGCTGATCGCCGATAGCTCTTCGCTCGACGCTCCTAGCGTGGAAGCCGAATGCGCAATCTGTGTCAGGCTGTCGCGAAGCGACGAGATAAAGCTCCGCAGGTTCTCGCCCACCTGCCCCAGCGGATCGCGCCCACTGACGGTGATCTCCTTGCTGAGATCGCCTTCCGTCGCCGCCTTTACGACGTCAAGCATCGTCGTGACCTTGGTGATCACGTCCCAGGTGACCATCGCGCCCACATATTGACCCTTCTGGTCGAGGATCGGGCTCACCATCAGGTCCAGGTGCTCCGTGCCCAATTTGATCGTCGCCCGGTGCGGCAGATTCTTCGGATCGGCCAGCATCCGGCGCTGATGCGCAGGGTTTTTATGAAAAATGTCGATGCACTGTCCCACCACTTCATCGGCCTTACACGGCAATAGGTGCTCCAGTTCCTTCAGCTTCGCGCGCGAAGCGGGATTCTGGTAACGGACAATCAGGTCGCGGTCAGCGTACATCGCATTGATGGGCATGTTCTCCATCATCGAGGTGACGCGGGCGGCATCCTCTTCCAGCTTCACGCGCTTGGTGATGACCTCCCAGGTCACCAACGGGCCGATGTACTTTCCGTCGGCGCCGTAAATCGCGCTGACGAGAAGATCGAGGTACTCTGGTCCAAGGCGGATCGTGGCGCGGTGCGGAAGATTTTTGGGGTCGGCTAACAGGCGGCGCTGGTGCTCAGGCTGCTTATGGAAAATGTCGATGGAGCTGCCAACAACCTGCGACGCCTTCACCGGTAGCAGGTGCTCCAGCTTCTTCAGCGTTTCGAGCGAGGCCTTGTTGGCGTAGGAAATCACCAGGTCCAGCCCGGCGTAAAGGATGTGCGTGGGAGTGTTGTCGAGAATCTGCTGGTTCAGCAGCATTGTGTTGTCGGCCTGCGCGGCGCGCGGGGCGGTTTTGGCGGCCGGGCGGGACCGGGACGGACGGCTGGTCACGGGAGCATCTGCGGTCTCGTCGAGCACGGCGGCTGAGCGTTGGTCGTTGGCGCTGTTGTCTTGCACAGTCATTCTCCTCAATGGGGGGCTTACGTTTTGGCCAGATCCAGAACACGCTCGCTGGCGAGCACAAGCAGTAGGCGGTCTTCCAGCTTGTAGACACCCTGGATCAGGTGCCGTTGCGGGGGGGAAAGGTTGGGAGGCGGGACCTCGAAATCGGCAGCGGGCACTTCGAGCACGTCGCCAATGTCGTCCACAAGCAGACTGACGGCGCCTTCCTCGGCCCGCAGCACGACATTCATCGGCTCGCGTCCGTCCGGAGCGGGCGGCAGTTGCAGGCGGCGCCGCATGTCCACGGCGGTGACAATCTGGCCGCGCAGGTTGATCAGACCGCGAATCACCTCCGGCGCCAACGGCACGCGCGTCATCTGTTGTGCGCACAGTACTTCTTGCACCTTGACCACTTCGACGCCAAAAAACAGGTCGCTTACGTGGAATGTGGCGTATTGGCGCGTGGTACTCGATGCATGATGCATGGCTGGCGACGACATGGATGCGGCTCCCTTTTTGGGACGGCTTTGAGGGCCTCTGCCTGAATGAGTGGGTCCACAGGATGCCTTCCTCTCCAGGAATTCCAATTGCCGACGAAGAGAGGAGAGAGGGCGAGTCCACAGGGATCTTCGGTCATGGACCGGGGAGCACTCAAGCAGGATTTGTCCGTAGCACCCGGTGTGACTGGGAAGAGGGTGAGCGGATGAGGTCCGAAGGAAGGAAGGGCACGGCATGAGGGTATTGGTAGTAGACGATTCGCGGGCGATGCGAATGTGGATGGCATCGCTGCTGCAAGAGATGACCCATCAGGCGAGCGTGGCCGAGCACGGCCGCGAGGCTTTGGAACTGCTGGAGGGACCGCGCCCGTTTGAGTTGGCGCTGGTGGATTGGGACATGCCTGTGATGGACGGGATGGAGTTTCTGCGCAAGGTGCGGGCCGACACGCGCTATCAGGGCATGAAGGTCATTATGGTCACCGCGCGCGACTCAGGTGACGAGGTGCTGGAGGCGCTGCAAAGTGGCGCCGACGATTTTCTGATGAAGCCGGTGGACCGTGAAATGCTCACCGAGAAGATGCGCATGGTAGGGCTGGAACCGTAACGGGTCTGCCGGGGGAATCGAGAGCAACAGTGGAGAAGACAAGGGTTCTTGTGGTGGACGATTCGGTGCTCATGCGATCGGCGATATCGCATGTGATTGCATCCGACCCTGAACTGGAGGTCGTGGGTGTGGCGCCGAACGGGCGAATTGCGCTGGCAAAGATGGAGCAGGTGCAGCCGGACATCGTAACTCTCGACTTCGAAATGCCCGAGATGGGCGGCCTTGAGACGTTAGGGGAATTGCAGAAGCGCTACCCGTCGGTACCGGTCATCATGCTCAGCTCACTCACGTTGAGCGGAGCGGCCGAGACGCTGGAAGCGCTCGCGCGCGGCGCCGTTGACTATGTCGGTAAGCCGCAGGGGGGCGATCCGGCGCATTCGCTGGAAGTCCTTGGTCTGCAATTGCTCCCGCTCATCAAAATCCATTCCGCGCGCGCCAAAACAAAGGATTCGGAAGCCGTGGCGCGGCGAGAGAAACGTGCCATGCCCACGGCCGCGGCAATGCCTGCCGTGCGTCCTCGTGCGGCGGGCTTCGCGGGCGAATCGGGCAAGGTGAGCGCGGTATGCATCGGCACATCGACTGGCGGTCCGAATGCATTGGCCGAACTGTTCGCGGCGCTGCCCGGCGATCTCCCCGTGCCGTTGCTCATTGTGCAGCATATGCCACCGATGTTCACTCGTTTGCTGGCCGAGCGATTGGCTGCCACCACGAAGCTAAGGGTGACAGAGGCTCAGCAGGGAATGCGCGTCTCGCCGGGCGAAGCCTATATCGCACCGGGCGGGCTGCACATGGAGGTACGTCGCGACACCGGTGGCGAGTTCCTGCATCTGCAAGAAGACCCGCCGGAGAACTCGTGCCGGCCGGCAGCCGATGTGCTGTTCCGTAGCGCCGCGGCGGTGTACGGAAAGGGCGTGTTGGCCGTCGTCATGACCGGCATGGGGCAGGATGGAAAACGCGGCTGTGAAGCAATTCACAACGCCGGCGGCTATGTGATCGTGCAGGACGAAGCAAGCAGCGTCGTGTGGGGAATGCCCCGCGCCGTGGCCGAATCTGGGCTTGCAAATCTCGTCAAGCCCTTATGCGAATTGGGACCGGAGTTGGTGATGCGGTTGCGCGGCAAGAGACCAGCGGCGCCGTAAGCAAGGCCATAAACAAGAAAGCGGGATAGATGAAGGTATCCGCCCAGGATTTTACATACATATCGAGCCTCGCCAAAACACTCTCAGCGTTGGAGTTGGATGAAGGCAAAGAGTATCTGGTCGAGTCGCGTCTCGCCCCGGTGGCTACAGAGGCCGGCTGCACGAGTCTCGAGGCGCTCTGTACCAAACTGCGCAGCGAAAATGGATATGGTCCGCTTTCGAATAAAGTGGTCGACGCGCTGACGACGAACGAAACCCTCTTCTTCCGCGATTTCCACCCGTTTGAAACGCTCCGCCTGCATCTGCTCCCGGAACTGATCGAACGCCGCGCTGCGCTGCGCCGGCTCACCATCTGGTCGGCTGCATGCTCGACCGGACAGGAACCCTACAGCCTTGCCATGTTGATGAACGAACACTTCCCGCAACTGGCCGATTGGGACATCCGCATCACCGCCACCGACATCTCACCGACCGTCCTCGCCAAGGCGCGATCGGGCAGATACACAAAGCTTGAGGTGAACCGCGGCCTGCCCGCCGTCTATCTGATCAAATACTTTCAAAGCGACAACAAGGATTGGGTGTTGAAAGAGCACGTACGGAAAATGATCGACTTCCGCGAGTTGAACCTCATCGGCAGTTGGGCGGGAATGGGGATGTTCGATCTCATCTTTATCCGGAATGTGCTTATCTACATGAACTCGCCGACGAAGATGGGCATTCTCGGCAACATGCGCAAGCATATGGCCGACGATGGCTCCCTCTTGCTCGGCTCGGCCGAAACGTTGCTGGGCGAATCGGAAATTTTTCGCGCACGCGTGGTTAACAACAGCGTCGTCTATCAACCGGCTGGGTAAGGACGCCTCACCGCAACCCCTCCATCATGCGCGACATATTGGCGCGTAGGGTCTCTGATTGCCGCGAAAGCTCGTCGGCGGCCTGCAGCAGTTGCCCCGCGCAGTCTCGCGTCTCGGCCGCCACCGCCGTAACCGACTGCACGGTCCTGGCAAGTTCCCTCGTCCCTTGTGCCGCCTGACCGGTATTCACCGAGATGCTCTCGGTCGATTCCCGCTGGTGATCCACCGACGTCGCAATGGCTGAGGAAATCTGATCAATGTCCCCGATTTGGCGGCAGATGCTTTGTATCGCTTGCGAGACCTGGCTCGTTGCGCCCTTCATCTGCCCGATCTCGTTGGATATCTCCTCCGTCGCCGAAGAGGTCTTCCGCGCCAGCTCCTTCACTTCCGCCGCCACCACGGCGAATCCGCGCCCCGCCTCGCCCGTGCGCGCTGCTTCGATTGTTGCGTTCAGCGCCAGCAGGTTTGTCTGATGCGCGATCTCGGAGATCATTTTCACAACACCGCCCACACGCGCGGAAACCGCCGAGAGATTATCCATCACAGGACCCGTGCCCACAGCCTGGCGCGATGCCTCCTGAGCCAGCGTTGCGCACTGCCGCGTCTGGTCGGCCACCTCGCCGAAGCTCACGCTCATCTGCCGCGTGGTCGCCGCCACGTTTGACATGCTCACCGACGTCTGTTCGGTCGCCGCCGCTAGTACGTTCGCTTCGTCGGTCGTCTGCCCAGCCATGCCGGAAAGCTGCTTTGCGGTCGCTCTCATCTCCGTCGCCGATGAGGCGAGAGTGGAGATAATCTGCTCCAACTCGCCCGCCAATTCCCGGCGGCGCTCTTCGGAGGTGCGCAGTGCCTCGGCCTGGCGCGCCATCTGCTCCGTCGCCGCGTTGATCACGCCCGACGCGTGGCGGAAACTGCCGCGCATGCCGCGCAAAATAACGCGCCGGAAAAACTTCCCATGCGCCGCATGGTCGAGCGATGCCCGCGACTCACGAACAAATGCGTCCGTCATGTCGAGCATCTGGTTGATCGCATGTGCCAGCCGGCCCGCATCGCCGCCGGCTGGGATGTGTAGCAGCCGCGGTTCCAGATCGCCCTGCGCCGCACGCTGGCAAACTTGCACCGCCTGTTCAAACCAATTGCGGTAGTAGGCAAGCTCTTCTTCGGTGGACAACACGGTCGTGGCGTCGGGTTTCATAGGGCGAAAACGAACTCTTCGTATGGTTTGCCGGTTTGTTCGAGGGTCGCTTCCAGCAGCCGTCCCGCTGATTTCATCCCTTCCACGGGATTGGCGTGGCGTGCTTCCTCGGCCAGTAGCAGACGGTATAGCTCGGCGCACTGATCCACCGCTTTCCGCTCTGGTACGCGCCGGTTTGAGTGGTATCCGGTGATGCGCCCCGCCCCGTCGAACGTCGGCGTCACATGCGCCAGCACCCAATAGTGGTCGCCGCTCTTGCACATATTTTTCACGTAAGCGAAGATCTCCTTGCCGTTGGCTACCGTATCCCACAGCAGTTTGAAAACCGCCCTCGGCATATCGGGGTGGCGGATCAGGTTATGCGGCTGCCCCAGAATCTCTTCTTCGGAATATCCCGAGATCCCGATAAACACCTCGTTTGCATATGTAACGATGCCCTTCAGGTCGGTTTTACTGACAATGATGTCTTCTTCGGCGAAAAACCGTTCAACGCCGGTAGGGGTGGGTCGCGGGGACTTCGTGGCCAAGGGGCGGCTCCTCGCGAGATCTAGTGCCCGGGCCGCGCCGGAATTCTCCAGCTATGGAGTGGCTGTTGGGCGCACCGCGCGGACGTCCTGCGCAAGCGAGGTCTGCTTCCGCAGTCTCGCCCGCTTGTCGAAATACGACTTGATTACATCACGCACAATTTGCGCCGCCACCGTGCCGTGCTCGCCCTCTTCCACTACCGCCGCGGCCACCACTTCCGGATTCTCCCTCGGTGCGAAACCGACGAACCAGCCATTGTCTTTCATGACCGTCTCCATCTTCTTCGCGCCTTCCTTGGAGATCACCTGTGCCGTGCCTGTCTTGCCGCAGAACTCGATGCCTGGCAGCGCCGAACGTGCCGCCGTGCCGCCTTCATTCACAGCCGAGTACATGCCGTTCATCACCAGCTTTAAGTGATCCGGATCCACCTGCGCCCGCCGCGGCTCTTCCGGCTGTGCATCCGGATCGCGCAGTAGATGCGGCCTATACCAGGCGCCGCCCATCACCAGTCCTCCAATCGAATACGCCAGTTGAATCGGCGTCACCGTCAGCGCGCCTTGCCCAATCGCTACCGAAATCGTTTCGCCCGCGTACCATTTCTGGCGGTGATGTCGAATCTTCCAGCGCGTCGACGGCACAATGCCCTCGGCCTCGCCGGGAAGATCAATGCCTGTGCGCTTGCCCAGGCCCGTGCGCTCAGCATACTCGGCAATCTTGTCGATGCCCATCCGGTCGCCCGCGTAATAAAAGAAGACGTCGCACGATTGGGCAATCGCCCGGTTCAACGAAACCGTCCCATGACCCTTGGCCGCATGGCATGCCGTAAACCGGCCATAAAACGTCGCGCCGCCCGAACAGTGCGCTGTCGTGTTCTCATCGATATCGCCTGATTCCAGGCCCGCCATCGCTACAATCGGCTTGAACGTCGATCCCGGCGCCAATTGCGCCTGAATCGCGCGGTTGAGAAGCGGCTTGTCCGGGTTGTTGATGATCTCGTACCACTCGCGCGACAAAATTCGGCCCGCGAACTTGTTCGGATCGTACGCTGGACGCGATGCCATCGCCAGCACTTCGCCCGACCGCGGATCGAGCACCACCACCGAACCCTTGCGATTCTCCAGCGCCAGTTCGGCCACCGCCTGCAAATCCAGATCGATCGTCAGCTGAATGCTCTTCCCCGAGATCGCTTCCTTGTTGTCGATCACCTCACGCACGCGGCCCATGTTGTCGACCACCACGCGCCGCTGCCCGTCCACGCCCATCAGAATGTCGTTGAAGTAGCGCTCTACGCCCGCTTTGCCGATCACATCGCCTTGCTTGTACCGGGCAAATTCCGCGGTATTCAGTTCCTCTTCGCTGACTTCGCCCGTGTACCCAACCACGTGCGCGGCCAACCCGTCACGCGCATACAACCGCCGCTGTTCGTGGATCAGTTCCATCTCCGGGAAGGTGTCCTGCCCGCGGTGCGCTTCCACGAAGGCGATTTCCGACGCAGTCAGCTCTTCCTTGATCACGATCGGTTCGTACTTCGGCCGCGTCCGGTCGTAGCGCTTCAGCCGCTCGCGCAAATCGTCGCAGTTAAGGTCCAGGCCCTCGCAGATGCTGCTCAGGTGCTCTGGCTTCAGGTTGATGCGCGACAGCAGCAGGCTGAACGAACTGTGGTTATCGACGATCACGCGATTGTCGCGATCGAGAATCTTGCCCCTCGCCCCCGGAATCGGCACCGTTCGGATGCGGTTGCGCTCGGCCCGCGTCTGGTAGTAGCCGGGATCCTGTACCTGCAACTGCCAGAACCCGGATAGCAGAAACAGCAGAATGGCCAGGCCCAGGTACTGAAAGAAAACGATCTTACTTGCCGCAAACTTCGTATCGTCGTGCAGCAGAAGATGATCGCCAGACTCTTCCTGTTGTTCGGGATCGGTCGGTATGATTTTCACCGGCATGTGGGGGAACTGCCTCGAAGTCCCATTATCGCCGAGGAAGATCGGCAGCGTCGCCGGTTCCGTTGCGTTGCTGCGCATCTAGGCTCAATTTTGTGTGGCGAATCACCCAGGATCTGCGTCTGGTTACCTGTACCTATGTCGAATCCATTCGCTGCCATGCAGCAATAGCGGCCACGCAAATGAGATCCACCGGTATTGTTTCTACAGCCGAACCCCAATCGCCCCACTCAGGGGACTCTGACCCAGCATTGGTGGGCTTCACTCACCGATTTGGCCATTCATCTGCTCATCGCCCGTGCAAGACAGGAGGCCCTGATGAAAGACGCGGGCCACATTCTCCGATTGGTACTGTTGTTCGCCATCGGAGGTGTCGCCTTCACGGTTGTTCGGCAGCAGGTCGTCCCCACCGGATTCGGCAAGTACGGCCACTTTCGTGAAGGAGCCCTGGCTGACGTCAGAGCCCGTCCCATCACCTACGCTGGCCGCGAAACCTGCGCCATGTGCCACGACGAAGTGCTCACGGTCCTCAAGACGGGCAAGCACGCCGGCGTCGGATGCGAAGCCTGTCACGGGCCGCAGGCGGCACATGCCGAAAACAGCGACAAGATCAAACCTGCACTGCCCGTGGCGCGCCAGCTCTGTGTCGTTTGCCATGAAGCAAACTCCTCCAAACCAAAGAGCTTTCCGCAGGTCGTCTCCCAGCAGCACTACGATGGCGGCGACTGCAAGTCCTGCCATGTTCCCCATAAGCCTATGTAATTCAGCCAGGGAGGCATCACATGGAAATTTCACGCCGCGAATTCATAGGAGACGCCACAAAGCTTCTGCTTCTGACTCCGGCGGCTGCGGCGTTTCTGGCCGAGATGCAGGGCGCCGAAACCAAACCAGACGACACCTACAAGCTGGCCGAACACTATTGGGCGATGAGTATCGACATCGAAAAGTGCATCGGCTGCGGTAATTGCGTGGGAGCCTGCGCGAAAGAAAACGGCGTCCCCGAAGGCTTCTACCGGACCTGGGTCGAAGAGTACGAAGTAAAAGGCTGGGACGACCTCCAACCCCAGGTCGATTCCCCCGATGGCGGCATGCACGGCTTCCCCGACAGGAAGGCCACGGGAAAAACCTTCTTCGTTCCGAAACTTTGCAATCACTGCGCGCACTCACCCTGCGTGCAGGTCTGCCCGGTCGGCGCAACATTTGAAACGCCCGACGGTCTTGTTTTGGTCGACAAGGAATACTGCCTCGGCTGCCGCTATTGTGTCCAGGCTTGCCCTTACGGTTGCCGCTACATTGACCCCGAACGGCAGGTTGTGGATAAGTGCACCTTCTGCTATCACCGCATCAGTCAGGGGTTGACCACGGCCTGCTGTGAAGCTTGCCCCACCGGAGCTCGCACACTGGCCGACCTCAAGGACCCGAACGATCCCATTCACGCTTTCCTTCGTGAGAACAGCGTGCAGGTCCTGAAGCCGCAAATGGCGACCGGTCCCAAGGTCTACTACAAATTGCTCGATCAGGCGGTGCGCTGATTTCGCGGTAAAGGAAAGGAGCGCGAATGGAACCACTCACACACGCCGTCGAGGGGTTTATGTACCCCAACGAGGTGGAACTGCAATGGAGCATTCTCATCGTGCTCTACCCCTTCATCACGGGATTGGTTGCCGGCGCCTTCATCCTGGCTTCCTTGGAGCGCGTTTTCCGTGTGGAGGAAGTTAAGCCCACATACCGCCTGGCGCTGTTAACGGCGCTGGCGTTTCTCCTCGTCGCGCCGCTCCCCTTGCAACTCCACCTCGGCCACCCGGAACGCTCTTTTGAAATGTTCACCACACCGCACCGCTCATCGGCTATGGCCATGTTCGGCTTCGTCTATCTGTGGTACCTGATGATCGTTCTGGTGAGCGAAATCTGGCTCGATTTCCGTCGCGACATCGTCTTGCTCTCGCACTCGACGCAAGGTCCGCTACGCTGGATCTACAAGGCGCTCACTTTGGGCTCGGACAACATCAGTCCGCGAGCGCTGCATATTGACGAGAGGGTCGGCTATTATCTGACCGTAATTGGCATCCCTTCTGCCTTTCTGCTGCACGGGTACGTTGGCTTTATCTTCGGATCGGTGAAGGCGAATCCCTGGTGGTCCACGCCGCTGATGCCCATCGTGTTTCTGTTTTCTGCGATGGTCTCGGGAATCGCTCTGGTGCTGCTGCTCTACATGCTGAGCAATTGGCTCCGGAAGCAGACTATCGACATGCGATGCGTGGACACCATGGCTCGGTACCTCTTCTACACTTTCGTCATCGACTTCTCTCTTGAGATGCTCGACTTGATCCACCGTATCTACGAAGCCGATGAGTCGTTCCACAGCCTCGACTTTATGGTGCACACACGCCTTTGGATGTCGCAGGTTGTCCTGCAGATATTCGTCGGGACTGTCGCTCCGCTTGCCCTGCTCGCTCTGACACAGGTGGCGCGGCTTACCGAGGGAATTCGCAAGACGATCTATGTTACAGCCGGGTTGTTGACCATGGTCGGCATCTTCGCCATGCGCTGGAACGTTGTCATCGGCGGGCAGCTCTTCTCCAAGAGTTTCCTCGGTTACACGACCTACAAGATGGGGTTTGCTACCAAAGAGGGATTGCTGCCCGCGCTGGTCCTAATGGCATTGCCATTCTGCATCCTATGGGGGCTGGTGAAGTTGCTCCCTCCGTGGATGCCAGAACAGAAAGCGGTAGGAGAACATCATGGAGGAGCCCGCTGAACGCCTGACTTCCGAGGTCTGCTCCCTACGGCAGGCGGTGACGGAGTTGCAGCGAAGAGTCTCCGCGTTGGAGGGCGCTGGCGTGGCGGAGACGGCGGCGCAGCCGGGTTCTGGCGCACCGCAGTCGCCGGTTCGTCTTCCCGGCGGACAGTTGGCCGCTGTACGTTCCGAACAGGTGATTCCGCTCTTCGGCTGGGCCTTCCTTGGACTGGCGGGAGCCTACCTCCTGCGCGCCTCGAACGCGGCTGGCTTGCTGCCCGGAGTGAGCGGAGCGTTCGTCGGCATTGCCTACGCAGGCCTGTGGCTGCTACTCGCCTCGCGAGCCTCAACCGACAAGCCGCTGTTCAGCGCCGTGCACGGACTGACCGCCGCCCTAATCCTAGCGCCGTTGCTCTGGGAGACAACCGTCCGATTGGACCTGCTCGGGCCGGCTGCATCCTCTGCCATCGTTTCCGCATTCGCCGTTTTGGGCCTCGCGATCGCCTGGAAACGCAACCTCACGTCCATCGCCTGGATCGTCACTATCGCCGGATTACTGACCTCCACGGCGCTATTCCGCGAACGCCACGATGCGGCTGCATGGCTGGCCAGTGTCCTGTTCATCGCCATGGCGGTGGAGCTCTCAGCCTGCCGCGATCACTGGCTTAGCCTTCGCTGGATGACGGCGGGGGCGGCCGACCTGACGGTTCTCATCAGCACGATGTTTGTCACCATGTGGACGATACCTCCCCCCTGGGCCCCTTCGGCGCGCCTCGTCCTCGGCGCGCAAATTGTGCTGCTCACCATTTACCTCGCCAGCACCGTTGACCGCACCATCTTGCGCGGCCTCAGCATCACTGGATTTGAAACCGGTCAAGCAGCCCTCGCCTTTGCCGTGTCTATCGGCGGCGCATTCTACCTTGCCAGATCGGTGAATACATCTTCGCTGATCATCGGCCTGTTTTGCCTGCTGGGCGGCGCGGCTTGCTACGCCGTATCGTTCACGTTCCTTGAACATCGCCCGCATCAGGGGCGGAACTTCCACACCTACTCGACATTCGCCATTCTGCTGATCTCGGCGGGTATATTCACGGTCTTGCCGGGCGCCTTTCGTGCTGCCGGGTGGTCGATCCTGGCGACGCTCATGATGATCATCGGAATCCTTTGGAACCGCACCACGCTGCGCGTGCACGCCGTAGTCTATCTACTCCTGAGCGTGCTGAGCGCGGATCTATTCGTCCAGGCCTGGGCTCGGCTCATCCGCGAAAGCCCACTTGCTTCTCAGCCCATACCAGCTGCTTACGCGTGGGCGCTGGCCGGTGTGGCGGTGGTGTACGGCCTAATTCTCCGAGTCAAGAGACGGCGTGAACCGCACTGGACCGACACGATCGAATCCGCGGCTACCGCTGCGCTCCTTCTGCTGGGCGGGTTGGCAATGCTCTCCGAGTGGGTCAGCCTGCTGCCGTTCGACACCGCGCCGTTGCGCACGGCCGTCCTGGCGGGCGCCGCCTTGTCGTTGGCTGAGGCAGGCACCCGCTGGCAGCGCGCCGAACTCGGCTGGCTCGTCTTCCCCGTGCTGGCGCTCACCGGCTACAAAATCCTTGTCGAAGAATTCCAACAAGGCCGCTCCCTCAGTCTGGTCGCGTCTCTAATCCTCTTCGGCGGCACGCTCATTCTCCTGCCTCGGCTGCGCCGCCAGCCCGACCGGGGAGACCGTGCCGCTGTTAGCCTCTGAGCGTGCCGATGGTGATGTGGTCTTCGATCTTGCTTACGCCGGGCGCGTACCCGGCGGCGTGCATCGCTGCCTCGTATTCGGCGTGCGAACGCGCGATACCGCGCAGGTCGACAGTGCCATGAACCAGATGGACCTTGATGTGACTGCTGTCGACAAGGGCGTTCCGTTTCAAGGCCGCTTCGAGGGGCGCTTTGACTTCTCCAAGACTCACGGGTGGCTTGACTTCCACGTGGTCGTGGATGCCCACAATGCCTTTCATGGCGCATAGCGCGCGCACGGCCTCTTCCTTTTGCTCTTGCCGCTCCGCGCTGCCGGAAAGGGTGACCCACCCGTCGGCTACTTCAACCTCAACCGTCTCGGGGACCACGCAGTTCCACTCCAGAATGCTCATCGCCGCAAGCGCAATATCGTCGTCGGCGCGTTGTTGAGGGAACGGAACCACCACGCGAATGGCATTGGTTACGTGATGTACGTGGGCGACGCACCAGGCGGCTCGCCCGGCTGCGTATTTTTCCCAGTAGGTGTCCACGTGCCCGGCCAACTCTACGGCTCCTCCCTTCACGGCCACACTGATTTGTTTGAGGCCGGTAGTGAGTTCCCAGCGGAGCTCATCCTCGACGTCGTGCTGCAATTCTGCGTCATTCCACATTGCTTGACCCTCAACTCAGTCGGCCTGAACCGTCATTTTTGCCTCCTGAGTGTATCAGCGATTGTGCGCTCTGTTTCTCATAGCTTGTCCAGCAACTGAAACAACGGCACGGCTACGGCGGCGTTCAGAATCGCAAATAGAACTGTCGTTGGCAGATCGAAGTCCAACTGCTGGCCCAGCAGTGCCCGGGCCAAAATCCAATAGAAGAACTGGTGGAAGAAGTAAAGCGTCAGCGACGTCAGAAAGCGCACCAGCGGATTCTCGACATCCACGCGCATGCTGATATTGGCGGCAAAAAATCCAACAAGCGTTTTGACAATGCCGTACATTCCCAACGGCAGATTCGATAGCGCATCCTGCAGCAACCCCACGGCGCAACCATAGGACAGCCCCAACACCGGCGAACGCCGCGTGAGTGCGGTGTGCAGCGTCACCAGCAGCGGCAATTCCAGATAGGCGAGGCTCGATACGAAGAGCGGAACGTACACCTGAAACATCAGCGCCAACAGCGGCACCAGTACGAAAAAGACGTAGTGTCCGCGCGTGCGCTCGCGCACCGGCCGTTGCTTGGAATAGAGAGGCTCGCCGAGATTGGTCATGGAAGACAGGGCGTTACCTTTGTGGGGGCGAAGGGGCGGCCTGCCGATTCGCGCCCGGCGGAGGCGCGCCGGCCGCGGGCGGCTTTGCCGGCGCCGTGCGAGGTGCGTCCGGGAGTGCCATGTTGAAATTCGGCGCCGAGCCCGAACCGAACACATGTCCCTGTGCCGCGCCAATGCGCCGGTATC
>JBDTVQ010000145.1:0-14408 GCA_040007195.1 Acidobacteriota bacterium
CCGGAACCACGTCTGCCTCAGTTCAGCGCCTTCACGCTTTCATCGGACAGGCTCTGACTAAGAGCTTCACGTATTTGTTCTTCTTGCATGATCATCTACCTTGTGGAATGAAACCCGGGCTGCCGGTCTTCACCACTTCATTGAACCTCTGTCGAGTTTGAATTCGATTGATTTCATCAACCGCCTCTTCCGGAAGAGCGTCGATATCGAAATTCTCCCGCGCGCGTGCCGCCGTTCTGGGCGTGGTAAGCAAAGCCGTGCCGCGCTGCACCGCCCAGGCCAACAGCACCTGTGCGGGCGTCTTTCCAACTCGTGCGGCAATTGCCAAAATAATCGGATCTTCAAGCGGTCCTGGTCTTATTCCGTGACCCAATGGTGCAAAAGCCAGGAACACGATGTCTTTCTGCTTGCAGAATTCCAGAAGCTCCGTTTCCGGCAGATGCGGATGCGCTTCGACTTGCACCACGGCCGGCTTGATTCTCGCGGATTCGTAGATGGGCAACAGTCCGTCCAAGGTGATGTCAGACAGTCCGATGGCACGGCATCTGCCACGGTCCACGAGACTCTCCATCGCCCGCCAGGTATCGAGCAAGGTCACGCCGCGATCGTAAAGAATATTGCCGCCTTGATCACGCGGATCCTGCTCGTCCCCAGGTTGAAACGCAAAAGGAGTGTGACTGAGATAGAGATCCAGATAGTTAAGGCCGAGCCGGTCCAGACTCGCCTCGAAAGCTGGTTCGACGCGTTCAGGCCGGTGATTTGTGTTCCACAACTTTGTGGTCACAAAGATGTCTTCACGGGCCATCCCGCTGGCGGCGCGTCCTGCCTGTAAAGCCGCGCCCACCTCGCGCTCGTTCCGATATCGTTCCGCACAATCGAAGTGTCGAAATCCGGCTTCCAGCGCGTCCCTGGTAGCACTTATCGTCGCGGCTGCATCGGGAATCAAGGTACCAAAGCCGAGTACGGGCATATAGCCTGCTCCGTGGTTGAGCGGCATCCTTTTCGTCCGAAATACAGAAGAATCGATCATCATGACGCCTCGCTAGTAGCTCGCACCGCCGTTATGTGAATTCTTGACATTCCGTTCCTTGCCGTGTGGAGTGCAGGTCGAGCGCCAATCGGAAGGTGCTGGAACGAAGGATGTCGGCGAGCCCATGAAAATGTCCTTGCTAAGATGCACGCCGGAGACCATTGCAACCTTCGCAGAAGGCATAGCGCCACATCGGACTTATCAGAGGCGATCAAGGGACTTTGGCTCGCGCCGGGCCGGTCCATCGATCGTCCTGAACGGACACACATCAAAGTTAATACTCCGGTATCCAGCGCTCAGACTGTCGGCTCATGGACAAAAATGACGAACCCGGCAAAACCGCCGGGGATCATTCCGGGCGCGATCGTTACCTTTCATTGCCTTAGGAATGGCCCCTGCATTGCGCAGCTTCACAGAAGAAGCAACGATCCAAATCCAAAAATAGGAGACGAACAAGATGAAGATACTCATGGTGCTGACGTCGCACGATCAATTGGGGAACACCGGGCGTAAGACCGGTTTCTGGCTCGAAGAATTCGCAGCTCCCTATTTCGTGTTTCGAGACGCAGGCGTTCAATTGTCCTTGGCCTCGCCCAAAGGTGGACAGCCACCCGTCGACCCGAAGAGTGATTTGCCGGAGAATCAGACTCCGGCGATGACTCGATTCAAGCAGGATCCGGCGGCACAGCAGGCGCTTGCCGACACCGCAAAGCTTTCCGACATGAAGTCTGAAGATTTCGACACCGTCTTTTACGTGGGTGGACACGGCCCGATGTGGGACCTGGTCACCCAAACGATCGAGATTTCGTTCGGCAGATACTCGACGATGCGACCCGGCAGAAGAAGGATTTCGATATTGAACATCGTTTGTTGATGCCGGATGGCAGAGTCAAGCACGTCCACATCATCGGTCGCGCGGTGAAGGCAGGCACCCTCGATTTCGTTGGCGCCGTAACGGATGTCACCTCTGCAAAGCAGGCCGAAGAGAAGATCCGCCAAAGCGAAAAGGAAGCCCGGCAGCTTCTCGACCTTTCCCCGCTGCACATCACCGAATTGGGGCCTGACGGGGCACGCCTCTACGCCAATCTGGCAGCACTCGATTATTACGGACTTGTCCTGGAGGAGTGGAGGGAGTCCGATTCGCGGACGTTGGTTCATCCACAAGACGGGGAACTGATTGCGGCCGGCCTTCCAAATAAATTCCGAATCGGGTTCCCGTTCGAGATCGAGGCGCGACTAAAACGACGCGATGGGCGGTATCGCTGGTTTCATTACCGATTCAATCCAATGCTGGATGAACAGGGAGGAATCACGCGGTGGTATGCCGCTGGTACCGATATCGATGATCGCAAGGCAGCCGAACAGAGGCTCCATAACGAGAACGTTTCGTTGCGCGAGGAAATCGATAAAGCTTCAATGTTTGAGGAGATCGTCGGAGCTTCGAGGGCCTTGAAGAAAGTGGTTGCCCGTATCGCCCAGGTTGCCCCGACCGACTCGAGCGTTCTGATTACCGGCGAAACCGGCACCGGCAAGGAACTGGTGGCCCGCGCGATTCACCGGCGCTCCCGGCGCTCTTCGCGCCCGTTTGTGAGCGTCAATTGTGCCGCCGTCCCGCGCGACTTGATCGCATCAGAATTATTCGGTCATGAGAAGGGGGCCTTCACGGGAGCAACGCAGCGGCGTTTGGGGAAGTTTGAGCTGGCCACAGGAGGCACGATCTTCCTGGACGAAATCGGAGAACTGCCCGCCGAAACCCAGATCGCTCTTTTGCGAGTTCTGCAGGAACGTGAAATTGAGCGCGTGGGCGGGACGGGATCAATGCGAATCGATGTTCGGGTGATTACCGCCACTAACCGCGATCTAGAGGCGGCCATCGGGGCGGGAATGTTCCGAAGCGACCTGTATTTTAGGCTCAACGTGTTTCCCGTTGAAGTGCCGTCGCTTCGGGAGAGAAGAGAAGACATCCCCCTGCTGGTCGAGTACTTCCTCGATCGCTACGCCAGGAAAGCGGGAAAGAGTTTTCGGACCGTGAGCAAGAGGAGCGTGGATCTACTTCAGTCGTACTCCTGGCCTGGTAATATTCGCGAATTGCAGAACGTGATCGAACGTTCCGTTATCGTAAGCGAGACAGACCGTTTCTCAGTCGACGAGAGTTGGCTTTCCCGCCACCCGCATGCAATTGAGGCAAGCACGAACACAGGTCTTTTCAAGAAGCTTCCGTCGCAGGAGAAGGCAGTCATTGAGGCTGCGTTGAGAGAATGCGGGGGGCGAGTGTACGGGCCCTTGGGTGCTGCTGCCAAACTTGGTATGCCACGATCCACTTTGGAATCCAAGATCAAGTCGCTGAAGATCAAAAAGCACCTCTTCCGCGGCGCAGAAGGCTCGACGGGCAGCTAGCCGCCCGTTCGCGATTCTTGGCTGTCGATTTTCGCCAATTGACGAACTTCGCCAATCTGATTGTTAATCAATCGGTATATTTTCAATGGTTTACAGTTGGCCCTGGGATTGCTTCCTGTTATTTAGGGATAGTTTCAAATAGTTCCCGGCCCAGAAGTACGGGCGAGAAAGGAGTTCTCGAATGACGAAAAGTGAACTGAGGCGATTTGGCGGAATTCTAACGGCAAGCTGAGAAAATACCGGAGTCGACCAGCGATCTCCTCGTCCGCGTCGCCTGAAGGGCCGCTGTGTATTGGACACGCGAGTATCTGGAAGGCCACTGTACAGGAACGTAGACATTGAGTTTGAAATGGTGAAGCAGCAGATTGGTGTCGTGCGCAAACCGGTCGGTGAGGAGGAAGTCGATGGCACCGTTTACAACTGCGGCGCGGAGGCGCGGGGCACAAAGGTCGCGAAGGGGAATGCGACATTTCGAGCGAATCGGCAGTGGTCGATAGCTCGAGGTTGTGGGGGCAAAGTGCTGAGAATTCATAGAACTTCGAACGGGCAGGTAGTTTTTAAGCTCAGTGGCCGAATCGGCGATGAACAGGTCGCCGAGCTGGAGGCACTCATTAATTCGGAAGCAAGAGGACTGGAGATTGTATTGGACCTAAAGGATATAACTCTAGTCGGCCAAGATGCCGTGACGTTACTCGCACAGTGCGAAGCGGGCGACATCAAATTGGTGAATTGCGCACCTTACATTATTCAGTGGATCAGGAGACAACGAGACGGCACGTAGCGCACGGTTGATTGATCGGAAGAACGCCCCGGAGACGACAACGAGTTAAGAACGTACGAAGGAGTAATGCCATGATTTCAGATTTGATTGGGTCCAGCCCGAAATTCAAGGCTCTGGTCGACGACATTAACATGGTTGCGCCGGTAGACTCTGCCGTCCTCATTCAAGGCGAAACGGGTACAGGTAAGGAAGTGATTGCACGTGCAATTCATGCCACCAGCCCTCGCCGGCATAAGCGCTTCGTAGCTCTCAACTGCGCGGCGATTCCCGGTGCTTTACTGGAGAGCGAACTCTTCGGCCATGAGCGCGGCGCCTTTACGGGTGCGGTCGCTCAAACAATTGGGCGCTTTCAGGCGGCTGACCACGGAACACTCTTCCTGGATGAAATTGGAGATCTTCCGCTTGAGCTTCAGCCGAAGCTGCTTCGCGCGCTGCAGGAAAAGCAGTTTGAGCGGCTCGGAGGGGGCCATACGTTTCAGGTCGACGTCCGGGTGGTCGCGGCTACTAATCAGGACCTGTGGCGGATGGTGGAAGAGCGAAGATTCCGCGCCGATCTTTACTACAGGTTGAACGTGTTTCCGATGACGCTTCCGCCCTTGCGGGAGCGCCGGGACGATATCCCGCTGCTGGTCGAACACTTCGTTCAAAAATTCGCCAGGTGCCAGGGCAAGACGATCGATTATATCCCTAGCGAGGTGGTGGAGTCCCTCAAACGTTATGACTGGCCGGGCAACATCCGAGAACTGCAAAACGTGATCGAGCGCGGCGTTATCATGACGACGGGCCCGGTCCTGAGTCTCCAAACAGCGACCTACCTGAGGCTAAATCACAGATCCGCGCCAGCTGAGATAAATGCCGATCCCGAACCGTCGCGCATCAGGACACTGGTCGATGCCGAGCGGGCGCACATTACTTCGACACTGCGGGAAACGAATTGGGTCGTCGGAGGACCACGTGGGGCAGCCGCTCTATTGGGGGTGCCAAGGACAACGTTAATTGCGAGGATGCAGCGTCGTGGCATCTCGAACGAGACATCTGAACGGTGAGTTGGGGAGGTCCCTCGACGGTTGGCACGGCTAAGTGTGCTGGAGCGCTTTCCCTCGCGGTCGAGGGGCGATTCAGAGACTGACTTACAAGTGATGCGAGCGACGGCGGGTTGAAACGTGTCTTCGGAGCGGAGAAGCGCGAGCCCAGCGGACCTCTTCCGAGGAGAATTGCGGCTGTTCCCAGGCGGCAGAGTGAGGGTTCTCCACTTTGTGCGGTGGCTCAGTTGGAATACGGCCGGAACAAGTTCGTCAGGAAGGACCCTTACGATCGCCGGGACCACGGCGCCTATGACGGCGAAGAGCGACGCCTTTTTTCTCCCTTTCGAGACAGGCCGCTATGAATGCACCTGGTTTCGATACTGCTCCGGTTGCTGCTTCATTTGCTCGCCCCTTGTTCCCGAGAGCGGATTCGCCATGACCGCTAACCACACCTCAGGAGGAGGGCCCCGCTGGCCTTGGCAGTGCCATTAGCCAGCATGGTTGCGCTGAACTAGACTGAGAGAAACAGGAGACTAGCATGCCCGCTTGCACCCATCTGAAGCAAATCCACAAGGTTGCTCCACGAACGAACGGTTGCGAGGAGTGTTTGAAGACCGGCGACACGTGGGTTCATCTTCGCTTGTGCCTGACGTGCGGCCACGTCGGCTGTTGCGACTCATCCAAGAACAAGCACGCCACCAAGCATTTTCATGCCACCCAACATCCGTTGGTAAGGTCGCTCGAGCCGGGCGAGGATTGGATGTGGTGCTACATCGACGAAGTGGTCATGGAATAGGCGGAAACCATGCCTGAACCTCCCGCCCATGCGGATGCACTGTTCCCCGCGCTGAACGAAGCGCAACTTGCGCGCTTGTCGGCATTCGGGCATCAGGGCCAGGCGGAAGCAAGAACCGTTCTGTTCGATCGGGGGGATGCGGCCCACGGCGTCTTCGTCGTGCTGGCGGGCAGCATCGAAATCGACGGTATTTCGCGCGACGAATCCGAGGTCAGGGTGCTCACCCGCGGAATGTTCACCGGCGAGGTAAATCAGCTCTCCGGAAGACGGAGCCTAGTCCGGTGCCGGACGCGCGAGGCGAGTTCAATCCTGGAAATCGGGCGGGACAGTTTGCGGCGAGTCTTTCAATCCGACCCCAGCCTCGGTGACATCTGGCTGCGCGCTTTCGTGCTTCGACGCACGTATCTCATCGCCAATTCCTCCGGCGACGCTCTGTTGATCGGGTCGGACCATTCCGCGGATACATTACGTCTTCGAGGCTTCCTTACCCGCAACGCCCATCCGCACACTTACATTGATGTGGAGCGCGATCCGGATTACCAGGAGATTCTGGACCACTTTGGACTGGGCGTTGCCGACGTACCTGTGCTGATCTGCCGCGGAGAATTGTTGCTGCGAAATCCAACCAACGCAGAGGCAGCGGAATGTTTCGGATTGAATGCCGGAATCGACGAGGGCGGCGTTTATGACCTGATCGTAGTGGGAG
The DNA here is from genome assembly GCA_040007195.1 of Acidobacteriota bacterium. GTDB lineage: Bacteria > Acidobacteriota > Terriglobia > Bryobacterales > Bryobacteraceae > JAFLBB01. The sequence goes on from JBDTVQ010000145.1 coordinate 6,736, forward strand.
CCGGGCCAAGCGGCTTGGCCGCCGCGGTCTATGGAGCTTCAGAAGGACTGAATGTGCTGGTAGTGGAGAGCACCGCGCCTGGCGGACAGGCTGGGAGCAGTTCCAGGATTGAGAACTACCTCGGGTTCCCGAATGGGATCTCCGGACAGGAGCTGGGGAGCCGCGCTTTCGTTCAAGCAGAGAAGTTTGGAGCGCACATCGCGGTGGCTCGGTCCGCTGTTGCCTTGAATTGTGTTCGGCCTCCCTATGCCGTCCAGTTGGACAACGGAAAATGCCTCAAGGCTCGCACGATCATCGTTGCGGCTGGCGCCCAGTATCGAAGGCTGCCGTTGGCCAACCTGACGCAGTTCGAAGGTTCCGGGGTCTATTACGGAGCGACGTCGGTGGAGGCCCAACTGTGCAAGAACGCGGAGGTGGCAGTTGTAGGCGGAGGGAACGCCGCCGGCCAGGCCGCTATGTTTCTTTCGGCACACGCCAAGCACGTGCATCTGCTCGTTCGCCGCGGCGGACTGGAAGAAACCATGTCGAAATACCTGATCTCCCGGATCCATGCGTGCAATGAAATCACACTTCGCCCGTATACGGAAGTGGAGGTGCTGGAGGGACAGACACATCTTGAACGGGTTCGATGGCGGCAAAGCCAGAGCGGCGAGGCCGAAACCCGCAACATCCAGTACCTGTTTCTGATGACCGGCGCATCTCCCAACAGCGCGTGGCTGAACGGTTGCCTGACGCTCGATGCCAGAAAATTCATCAAGACCGGCGCAGACCTTGGATCGGATTGGCAGCTCGCGTGGCGTCCACCGTACCTGTTGGAAACGAACCTTCCGGGAGTGTTCGCGGTAGGAGATGTCCGATCCGGAAGCGTGAAGCGAGTCGCTTCCGCGGTGGGCGAAGGATCAATGGCGGTTCAGTTTGCCCACAAGGTCCTTGCCGAGTAGTCGTCGTGCGTAGCTGCGGGGTTATTGGAGCCCGGCTTCTTTCAGGAAGTCCGCCGCCACCTCCGCCACGCGACGGTGCTGGGCGTCGACCTGGAAGTTCAGATTCTGCATTTGTTTGTTCGTGAATTTGCCCGACAACTCGAGCAGCGCCTCCCGCAATCCCGGCGTTTCCTGCAGCGAGTCCTGCCGGACAACGAGGCAAACCTCGTAGGGTGGAAATGCGTGACGGTCGTCTCTTAATATCTGGAGGTCCATTTTCGAAAGCATCCCGTCGGTGGCATTTGCGGCGATCATCGTCACTTGCCTCTGCTCCATCGCTTTGTAGAGTAGCCCCAAGTCCATAGTTTTGGGCTGCCCCTGCCAGCGCAAGCCATAAGCCTTACTGAGGGCGGCCAAGCCGTCGGCTCGCTGCTCGAACTCGTAGCCTACGCCGAGCATCCATGGCTCTGGCGCCTTGGCAGCGTCGGTCAGAGTCTCGAGTTTGTGTGTGCGAGCGTCCGTTCCATTCACAACCATGGCGAAGCTGTTATCGATGCCGAGTGGATCCATCCACTCCGACCGAAATTTCTGCAGATATTGGGCCCGCACACGCGTTAAGACGACGGCTGGATCCGTGTCGATCGAGTCCTTGAGAATGGCGGCCAGTGCCGTACCGGTGTATTCCGGATAGAGATCGATTTGGCGGCCCAGCAGCGCTTGATGGGCGAGGAGGGTGCCGCCCAGGTTCAGGCTGCGCTCGACTGGGCGGTGCAGCCGGTGTTCCAGATGCTGTGCGACGATTTCGCCCAACACCACCTGTTCCGTGAAGTTCTTTGATCCCACGCGAATCGCGGACTTCGATCCCCGCGTCGAACAACCGCAGAGAAGCAGAAGGATCGCTACGCCTGCGAGATTCTTCTTTCCAGCCATCCCAGTCCTCCGTCTGCAAGAAGTGCCATCATAGCGGCGGGTATCGCGCCGGCAAGAATCTGCGCGGTGTCCACCGAGGCGACGCCGCGGAAGATGAATACCCCGAGGCCTCCGCCTCCAATGGCGGCCGCGATGGTCGCGGTACCAATGGACGTGACGGTAGCCACTCGAATTCCCGCAATGATGGTGCGGGCCGCGAGCGGGAGTTGCACCTGGCGCAACAGTTGGCTGCCGGTCATGCCCATGGCAACCGCCGATTCACACACGGCTGGATCGACACTCACAATTCCTGCAAATGTATTGCGTAGGATCGGAAGCAGCGCATACAGGACCAGCGCCACGACCACCGTGCGTGGGCCAATGCCTCCGATGAAGGGGATGGGAATCAGAAATCCGAACAGCGCCAGGCTGGGGATGGTCTGCAAAATGCTCGATACTCCGAGGATCCATCGCCGTGCACCTGGATTCCGCGCCACAAAAATACCCAGGGGAACGCCTACGAGGATCGCGATCGCCATGGAAATCCCGACCAACGTCAGGTGCTCGACGCTCAGATGAATGATGTCGCTTGTGAGATCGGAGCGCATGGGCCTCAGCAGACTCCTACAAGCATGCGAGGAACGCCCTTGCTTCGTCGCTCTGGGCCTGCTGAAAATTGGCGGGTGTGCAGGTGGTCTCCAACTTCCCCTCGGCGAGCAATGCGATCCTGCTTCCCAGCCGAAGGGCTTCTCGCACGTCGTGCGTTACGAAGAGAGATGTCTTGTTCAATTCGCGTTGTAATTCGAGAAACTGCTGCTGTAACTCCAGACGCGTAACCGGATCAAGCGCACCGAAAGGCTCGTCAAACAGAAGGATCGGAGGGTCGGCTGCCAGAGCCCTCGCGACGCCTACCCGTTGCCGCTGGCCGCCGGAAAGCTGCCGCGGATACCGGCCTCGAAATTCTGATGCCGGCATTCCGACTTTATGCAACAGGTTATCGACGCGGTTCTCGATGTCGCCCTCACTCCAATTTTCCAGCCGCGGAACCAGACCTACGTTGCGAGCCACAGTGAAGTGTGGAAATAGCCCAACATCCTGAATCACGTATCCGATGTGCCGCTTCAAACGGACCGGGTCCCACTCGCGTGTGGAGCGGCCTTCCACCAGGACCTCGCCTTCCGACGGGAACAACATGCCGTTGGTCAATTTAAGGGCTGTACTCTTTCCCGATCCGCTCCGCCCCAAGAGCACAACGGTCTCGCCCACCTCCACACTCAGGTTGATTCTGGAAAGAATCCGCTTGTCCGCGACGCCATAAGACACGTTGCGAAATTCGATCACGGGCATTGCCGAATTATTCCACGTTCCGTTACCGTCAAGAGGGTTTCCGCGAACGGCCACACCGGATCAATCCACTGACCCACGCACTCGAGACCGGCCGCCTCCGCTATGCCCGCTACCTCGGGCAGCGAGTATTTGTGACAGTTCTCCGTCCAGATCGATTCGCCCTCTTCGAAGCGGACCGTGAGGTTCGCTGTGCAGATCGCGACGGTTTGGCGGCGCTTCGACCGAAGATGCATCTCGACGCTTTTGGTCTCAGAGTTGAACAACGCTACGTGCTCGAACTGGTTGAGATCGAAACGTCCTTCCAATTCGCGATTGATGCGCGCCAGCAGATTCAAATTGAAGGCGGCTGTAACTCCCAGTGGATCGTCATAGGCATTGAGAAGCTGGGGAAGCGATTTCTCCAGATCGGTACCTAGCAGGAGTGCGTCGCCAGGCCGCAGGATCGACCGTATATCCAGGAGGAATTCCCGATCCGCGGGCGAGGTAAAGTTTCCGATCGTGCTGCCGAGAAATAGCACGAGAATGCGCTGGTTTGTTCTTCGCCGCGCCGCGACCTCCAGCAGCCCGTCCAGGTATTCGCTTTCCAGGCCGACGATACCGACGGAATCGATATCCGCCAGTTCGCGCCGGCACACGTCCAGGGCGGTGGGAGAGATTTCAATCGGGTAGTACGACGTCCGGCCGCGGCGCGCGAGCGCCTCTAGAATCCACCGCGTCTTCTTACCGCTTCCGCTTCCCAATTCGCACACGATCACATCGCCCGGAATTTGACGGACGATTTCATTGGCGTGTACCCGAAGCAATCGCTCATCGGCACGGGTCAATCCATATTCAGGCAGTTCGACGATTACGTCGAATAGCCTCGAACCGACGGTGTCGTAAAGGTATTTCGACGGGAGCTCTTTCTGGCCCACGCGGGTAAGGCCGGCTCGAACGTCCGTCGCGAAATCAATGGAGGGTTCAGCAGTAATCATGTCTGTCCGCATGTTCGTCTTACCTGCTAGCACAGCGGAATCCGGCATAGACCTTCTGATAATGCGGTTGGAACCAGTTGCGAAAAGAGCGGCGAAGCATGCATCGCTCCGTGCGGGGTGAGCCGCCCTTCAACACAAAATGCAGTCCATCGAAAAAGTTCTGCGAATAGCCTTCGTAAAAAGGGAAAGGCTGGAAACCGGGAAATGGTCCAAAGGGAGTAGCGGTCCATTCCCAGCCATTTGTCAGGAGGCCCTCTACGCCGAACGCGCTTGCCCCCGAGGGAAAGGCGTTCACCGGTGACGGATCCCAGCGTGCGCCATCGAAATAACCATGACGCGGTTCGGGTTGCCCGGAACCCCAGGGAAACTGGCGCTCAGTGCCCTCACAAGTGCCATACGCGGCGCGATGCCATTCGGCCTCGGTAGGCAATCGCTTGCCAACCCACGCTGCGTAGGCACTGGCCTCGGCATGACTCACGTAGACCGGCCCATCGATTGCGATCGGGATCTCCTCGAACATGCCGCGGTAACGCCACCCGCTGCCTGTCTTGGACCAAAAAACCGGAGCTTCGATTCCTTCCTGCGATTTCCAATCCCACGCTTCCTGAGTCCACAGGCTTCGCTCGCGATATCCACCCGCATCGACGAACTTGAGGTACTCGCCGTTCGTGACCTTATAACGATCGATAGCGAAGTGCGGCACGTGGATGACCACGGCTTCAAATTCGTTGTCCCACCCGAAACATCCATGCTCGCCGTGCGCGATTCCTAATGTGGCGTTTCCACCTGGGACATCCACCATCGCGGCCCGCAAGGGAACCGACGGCGAAGCTTGCACTTGAGAATCCTCGCGTTTCCGGTCGAACGGTAATTGATGGAGCATGTAGGCCAGCGTCTCGGCGTGCATCAACCGGTGCTCGATCGCGACATGCAGGAGTGTCTGCGGGAGTTCGTTTGTGGCGGCGAGCGCCGCATCCAGAGTGGTGCGAACCCGGTTGCGGTATTTCTCGACCTGCGACCTGGCCGGCCAGTCCGATGGCTGGTCGGACGGCAAACCACCGCCCACCGGATCGATCCCGAACGCAAACAGGCGATCGAACTCTCCATCGAAAACCCGTACGTTCGCCAGTCGCGGCTGCAGAAGGTTCCAATCGAACGCCTCGAGGTGCCCCAGGTAGAAGATGATTCGATGCCTTTCGGCGATCGGGCGTTCGTAGAGTGAATCCGCTCTCACAAGGTCGAAGAGCCGATCCGTTTGCTGTCTTGCCTCTTCGATGCGCTGCAAGAGCCCCTGGCGAACCTCGATATCTTCAAGTGCAGTGAACACGAGTTCTGCTCCTCTCTATTTCTGAACGGGCTTGAGCTCCCCCAACATGGTGGGAATCAGTTCGGAAACTGTGGGATGGATATGTACGGCGCGTTGTATCACCGTATAAGGAGCCTTTGCGTACATCACGTCGAGGATGCAGTGAACCGCCTCATCGCCGCCGGTCCCCAGCACCGCAGCGCCGAGGATCTCGCGGGATTCGGCATCCACCAAAATCTTCATGAAGCCCTGGTCTTCGCCCTTCTCTACGGCGCGCCCGACATTGGTCATCGGCCGTTTTCCAATCAGAGCTTTCCGGCCACTCTTGCGAACCTCAGCCTCCGTCATCCCCGCGCGTCCGAGCGGCGGATCGATGAAGAGCCCATAGACCGGAATCCGGTCGCTCACCCGGCGAGGATCGCTGTCCAGCAGATTCGCCGCCACAATCTCAAAATCGTTATACGAAGTATGCGTGAACGCGCCTTTTCCGTTGCAATCACCCATCGCCCAAATGCCTTCCACGTTGGTACGCAGCTGATCATCTACCTGTATGTAGCCGCGCGAGTCCGTGACGACGCCGGCGTGCTCAAGGCCTAAGTCGTCTGTGTTGGGGCGCCTCCCGATCGCGAGCAGAAGATGGGAGCCCTGAATCGCCTCCGCGCGTCCCGCGCTCTCCACGTTGACGGCAATCCCGTCGTCCCGTTTGGCCACTCCGGCAACCCTCACGTTCGTTCGAATGCCCACGCCTTCCCGTTCGAGAATTTCCCGAATCGCGTCAGAGACATCCGTGTCCTCTCGTTGAATCAGGCGCGGACCCTGCTCCAGAATTGTGACCTCACTGCCAAAGCGCCGGAACATCTGGCCGAATTCCAGGCCGATATAGCTGCCCCCAATGATGACGAGATGCCGCGGAAGGAAATCGACTTGCATCATGGAACTGTTTGTCAGGTAAGGAACGCCCTCCAGCCCCGGAATTTGGGGTACAACAGCGCGGCCGCCCACGTTAATAAAGATTCGGCCGGCGGTGAGCCTCTCGCCGCCGACACCGACTTCGTGAGGCGATTCAAAACGTGCGTGGCCTTCATAGACCGTGCAGTTGGTCAGCTTCTTCAGCCGGGCTTCGACTCCCGAAGTTGACTTGCCTGATATTTGGTCCTTGCGCTCCTTCACTCGCTTCATGTTGACGCCAATCCTGCCATCGATTGTTACGCCGAATTCAGCGGCGCGCCGTGCCATATGGGCGGCATACGCGCTTGCCACCATGGTCTTGGTCGGGATGCATCCGGTATTGACACAAGTTCCGCCGAAACGGCCGCGATCCACTACGGCGACCCTCATCCCCGCTGCAGTTAAGCGGCCTGCCAGGGAGGGTCCAGCCTGGCCCGTTCCGATGATGATCGCGTCGAACGAATCTTTCATTGATGGCCCTCCCGCTTACACGCGAATGTTCCTTCTCCAGAATCGAAAACCAGCGAACTGTTCCTCGGCCCGCCACAGAGGAGGGTGACGTGACACCCGCAATCATAAAACCAAAGCCAGCAGGATGCTATTCCAATCACTTACGAGGAGGGAGACTGGGGTCGAGAGTCGCGGGGGTGACACCTTCGGCGCATGAGCGACTGCAATTAGTCGACCGAACGACAAAGCGTTTCCTGAAGTGCTCGCTCGCGGACCCCGCCCGCTGCCGCGCCATCGATCAAGCGGAACGTAATCATCATGCCGCCCAGTCGACACTTCGGAGGTCGAGTTGCCCGGGTCGAGACCACGTTTCGACAGATCGATATCTATTGCGCTAGACAGAATTCCATGAACGCTGTCAATCCAATCACATAGGGATAAGACCACTTTGGCGCCGTGCTTGCACCCGGCCATTCGGCACGCGGGAAGCGAATGCAGCTCTTTCGCCCATCGCCGAAAGTGAGACGTCCCGATGACCCACGAGGGGAATTATGCTCGCGAATTCTTCGATGCCAAGAGCGAAGTGGAGCTGGACAGGGCTGCAGTCAGAGTGCGAATTCAATTTGTGAGAAGGAGCTCGAAAATGAAACAGCAAATGTCGATTGGCCTCGTGTCGGTCGCTATACTGGCAGGCCTCGTCCTCGGTGCCCAGGACAAATACACAGTGAAGGTGCCGGGCGGGCTCGCGCTCTCCGAGTTCAGAGGATCACTGCTGTCCGGCTAACGCGTTCGTCCAGATTGACAAAGCCTTTGGGTAGA
>JBDTVQ010000146.1:0-14342 GCA_040007195.1 Acidobacteriota bacterium
TCTCTACCCAAAGGCTTTGTCAATCTGGACGAACGCGTTAGCCGGACAGCAGTGGGCGGTGCTCCTAGAGCATCGCGAGTTCGATGCCTTGCGCCGCCTTGCCCACGACATCAAGGGCACGGGTGCCTACTTCGGCTATCCCTACCTCACTGAGATCGGCCGCGTAATGCAGGAAGCCGCCGACTCGAAAGACTCGGCCTCGCTCAAATCCCACTACGCCGAGCTTGCCGACTACTTGTGGCGGCTCTCGGCCTAGCATCCCCCGCCGGCCACCATCGCCGGCCACCATCCCCCGCCGGCCACCATCCCCCGCCGGCCACCATCCCATTTGCTGATTGTCTCCGCGATAAGTATTACGTAGAATTGGTGCGCGCATTTCGGAGGAAATCGCGCCTCCCAAGGAGGGGGTGTCTTAATGAGCGATCCCACCAGCCGCCTGCAAATGTTGCTGAACCGCATCCAAAGTGCGGATCCAAAATTGGGCGAAGAGCTCAAATCCAAACGAAGCGAATTAACCGCCGCTGCCGCTGCGCCGACGATCTCCGCCGGAATGGCAGGGATGCCGGGCGCCGGGATTTCGGCAATGCCTCCCGCGGGTATGGCGGCCGAAGGCGTCGCGCCCGCTCGGGCGTTGATGCCGCAACTGACGCCGGAAACCATCGTTCTGCGCACCGGCCGCCCGGTCTTGCAGGTCTTCCAGGACGAAGCGACGCTTGCCTTCAACGACGCCGAAAGCGAAGTCTGGCGCGAGCGCCTCACCAAGGCCAAAGCGCCTCTGACGCAAGCGATTCGCGCCGTCGGCCGGGTCGAGCTGAAGAACCATCCCCGCTTTCAATGGGTCGGCACCGGCTGGCTGGTGCAGTCCGATATTGTCGTGACGAATCGTCACGTGGCCAATGAATTCGGCCGCCAGCGCGGCGCGGGCTTCGTCTTCCGCTCCAGTTTTGGCAAGCCGATCAGCGCCGATATCGACTTCCTCGAAGAGTTCAATCGCCGCGAGAGCAAGACGTTCCGCCTGATTGAGATTCTCCACATCGAAGAGGAGCCAGGTCCCGATATCGCATTCCTTCGTGTGGAACCGGGCGATGATCTGGCCCAACCCATCCGTCTCTCCGCACGCGCGGCACAGGCGCAAGAACAGGTGGCCGTCATCGGCTACCCCGCTCGCGACAGCCGCATCCCCGATCAGGACCTGATGGTCAGCATCTTCGGCGACGTCTTCGACAAGAAGCGTCTGGCGCCCGGCCAGATCAGCGGCGATGACAATGGCCTGCTGCAACACGACTGCTCCACTCTCGGCGGCAACTCGGGCTCTGTGGTGCTCAGCCTCGATTCCGGTGAAGCTCTCGGACTTCACTTCGCCGGGCGGTTTCTCGAGGCCAATTTTGCCGTGCCCGCCGATCTCATCGCCGACCGGCTCAGCCGCATCGGCAACCGGGAGAGCCTGTCCGTCTCCGTAAGCTCTCCATCCGGCGCCCCGCCCACGCCGCAGTCGCCTTCCGCTCCAACGCCCCAAACCCTCACTTGCACCATTCCAATCCGCTTGCACATTGAAGTGGGCTCGCCCGAATTCGGCGGCGCGGCGGCTACGGTACAAGCCTCGATTGCGCCGGTTGCCGCTCCCGCTCCCCGCCGGGGTGCGGCAGTCGAAGACGTCATCATTACGGAAGCCGCGCCCGAGGACTACTCGGACCGTTCCGGTTACGATCCGGCCTTCCTTTCCGAAGGCCCCGCCATCCCTCTGCCGAAAATCATCCGCGATGCCGACCAGGTGCTCACGTTCAAAATCGGCGGCAAGACCGAATCCGAGCTCAAGTATCAGCACTACTCCGTCGTCATGCACAAGAAGCGGCGCATCTGCTTCTATAGCGCTGTAAATATCGACGGCAAGAAGTCGATGAAAACCGTGCGCCCCGGCTGGCGCACCGATCCGCGCATCCCCAAAGAGCTGCAAATCATTCAGGAGTGTTACGGCAACGAACCCAAGTTCAGCCGCGGCCACATGACCCGCCGCGAAGATCCCGCCTGGGGTTCGAAGGCCGAATCCAATCTCGGTTGCGCCGATTCGATGCACGTCACCAATGCCGTTCCGCAGATGCAATCGTTCAATGCCGGAATCTGGCTGGGCCTCGAAGACTACGCCCTGCAGAACGCCCGTGAAGCCGACATGCGCATCTCGGTCATCACCGGTCCGTTCCTGCACGCCAACGATCCCATTCGCTTCGGCGTGAAAATTCCACGCTCGTTCTGGAAGGTGATCGCCTTCGTCCACGATGAAACCGGCAAGCTCTGCGCCTCCGGCTACACCATTTCGCAGGACGACGTCATGCCCGAGGAAGAATTCGTCTTCGGCGCATACGACACCCACCAACGCTCGCTCAAGTCCATTGAGACCAAGGCGGGCATTTCCTTCGGCAGCCTCACCTCGCGCGACGTTTTCGGAGACGACGACGAGGAGGGCATGGACGCCCCGCTCACCAGCTTTGCCGACATCCGCCTGAAACCCAAAGGAGCCTGACTCATGTCCAATCGGAGAATCGCCAGTCTCGTTCGCGAAACGGATCCGGCCACGCGCCTGGCGCGCGAGATGGCCGCACCGCTTACCGCCCCGCCCGAACCCGAGGTCCTTGCCGAAGCCGCCCGCGCGCTGCAGATGATCGAACAGGCGCAGCGCATGCCCGGCGTCATGAGCACCGTGCAGGATCCCTTCGCGTCGCTGCTGCAAACGCACCTGGCGAAGTTCGGACCGGCCTCGCCCACCGCCTCGGCCCAGGCGCTCGAGGTCAAATACGACGAACGCGACGTCATCGGCTGGGCGGCCAGCGTCGTGTTCGATTGGTGGAAGCGCATCACTAAGTTCAAATGGGTCGAGCCCGGTACGCTCGCCGAACCGTTTCCCAACACAGCCCGCGTCGCGGTATTCGGCGACTGGGCCACCGGCCTCTACGGCGCGCCGATCGTATCGCAAAGCATCGTCGACGATAGCGCCGGCCACCAGTTGGTGCTTCACCTCGGCGACACCTATTACTCCGGCGATGACGACGAAGTCGCCGATGGCCTCATCGCTTTCTGGCCTCGCGTCACCGGAGCCACTCACCGTGCTCTGAACGGAAATCACGAGATGTACACCGGCGGGAAAGCCTACTTCAATGCGATCGGCAGCGAGTTCGGCCAGCGCTCCAGTTACTTTGCCTTGCAAAACGACCACTGGATTCTCGCCGGCCTCGACTCCGCCTACAGCGACCACGATCTACACGGCAACCAGGCCGCCTGGATTACTTCGCTGCTCGCGCAAGCGGGCGGACGCCGGCTGATTCTCTTCTCGCACCACCAGCCGTACTCGCTGCTCGACACCCAGGGCCCGAAGCTCGTCGCCAAGCTCTCGAACCAGCTCAAGAACCGGCAGATCTTCGCCTGGTATTGGGGCCATGAACACCGCTGCGTGCTCTATGACGCCCATCCGTCGTGGGGGCTGCTGGGCCGCTGCATCGGCCACGGCGGCTTCCCCTACTTCCGCGACAATCTTCCTGGCGCGGGCGGGTCGGGCACCGGTTTTCTCCACGTCGACGGCCGCAACGGCGTCCCCGGAGCCGACGTTCTCGACGGCCCCAACCAGTTCGTCAAAGATCACGAAAATCAATACGGCCCCCACGGCTTTGTCTCGCTCGAATTCGACGGGCCGCATGTGAATGAAGTGGTTCGCGACGCCACCGGCACCGTGCTTCGCTCTACCCAGTTGGCATAGCCAAATCGCAATTTAACCTGCGCTAGCATGGATCTAAGGTGCAATCCATGAAGCAGGCGATCTGTGTCTTTATGCTCAGTGCCGCCGCGGCCACGGCACAGGTGTCCGTCACCGGCGCGAAGATTAATGCCGACCCCGAGCCCCGCGTGCGTCCCTTTGAAACCTTGATGCTGCAGATTCGCGTCTATGGGCAGCGCTCGAACGCAACGGGAACTGAAATGGGTCGCCTGCTTCGCGGCGGTCCCAAGGTCACCGTTGCCGACGGCGGCGGCTGGATTTCCAAGCCGTTCAAATATCCGGGCAAGGACGATGAAACATTTCTCCAGGAGCGCGCCTCTACCTTTGGCGGCATTTTTCAAACGCTGACGAAAGACTACGTCGTGCAGGACACCGTTCTCTACACCGCGCCCGAAAAGCCCGGCAAGTATAAGGTGTCGGCCGATATCGAAGGACAAAAGGGCGAGCTCGAAATCGAAGTCAGCGACTCGGCGCCTTCGCACAAAAAACCGGAAAAGATCACCTTCCCTGCCGAGCATGTTTCGGCCGACCCCTACCGCAAGCTGGCCGAACACTGGTCGCCGTTGTTTGCCCAGGAAACCTGGTGGCAGCCCAAAGCCGATATCCCCACGCGCTTCGACTATGACGGCGATTGGCAAGGCGACAACAACTGGGACGACCTGGAAGACGGCACCTCCCAGGCCTACATCTATTACGCCGCCATGGAAACCGAGACCCACTGGTTTCTGCACTACAACGTCTTCCACCCGCGCGACTACTCCGACAAATGCGTGGTGGGCACCTGCCATGAAAACGACAACGAAGGCCTCATCCTCACCGTGCGCAAGGATGGCTCCGAGTTCGGCAAGCTCGAACTGATGGAAACCCTAGCCCACAACAACGTCTACAGCTTCTCGAATGAGCGTGGCATCGGCAAAAACATTCACAACATCGACGCCGGCATCGACTTTTACCAGGACAGCCATCCGGTCGTATTTATCGAGTCCGGTGGCCACGGCATCCAAGGCGCCCAAGGCCCGCACTCCGGCTACCGCTTTTCCGGCGACACCTTTGCCGCCGGCACCGGTATGACCCTTGTGTACAAGGCGAGCGCCGACCGCCCGCGCCACCCCAACGACCGTCAGGTCGGCTACGAACTTCTCCCCATCTATGACCATTGGTGGACCAAAGCCTGCCAGCAGGAAAGCGGCTGGCAGGAGCGGACCTTTGACGAATACATGACCTACGAGCCCGTCGGCGGCCGCCCCACCACCCCCTGCCGCCTGATCGGAACCACCTTCTATGGCCGCAAAGAATCCTCAAACAAGGCCAAGCCATTTTGGGGTTGGCACGATATCGCCACCCAGAAGAAGAAGGCGCTCGGCACCGGTCAATGGGCTCTTGATCCGGCTTATTCAATTCAACAAAGTCTTCGTTTTCCGTCTGATAAGCCAATATCTCTGAAGTATATCTATAATCCTTATTTGGGAATCGGCGTTCCCCTGGCAACGGCTGGGCGGTAGTCCACCCGCTGCAAGTGGCGGTCCGCTATCCAGGTCACCATCTCCCCCTAGCGGACCGCGCCAACTGCCGAGTTACACGACCTGTGAATTCACCGCCTTTACCCGCATCCGGTTGCGCTGGATCGCCAGGCCGGCAAGTCCAAGAGCAACCAGGCAAATCGAAGCTGGTTCTGGGACCTCGCCACCTGTTCCCCCGTCAACGGGAGCATACGGGAGGAAGCTGACCACCGGCGCGCCGCCGGCGTCCAACTCGTACGTCAAACCGCCGCTCAAGCCTTCGGTTCCGCTCAGAATACCCGTGCAGGCCGACGTCAGCGAGTTCATTTGCAACGTCACCGCGCCAGTTGATGCCAGGGCCCGGCCGCAATTATCCGTCGCCGTCGTTAACATGCTCACACTGGCAAGCGCCAGGATGTTTCCCATGAAGGTCGTGTTGGTGTCGATCGTCGCGGAGCTACGAACGTTCCAGTACACGCCCGCGCCCGCGCCCGTATTGATGACATTTACGACCGAGTTGGGTGAGGTGATGAGTGAACTTTCCATCAGGAAAACCCACGCTGCATTCGCGTTGCCCATGCCATCCAGCGTGAGGGTTCCCGTCAGGTTGCTGACGCCCGCGGAAACCTCATAGACACCAGGCGCCAGCACAAGTCCAGCCAAGTCCGCCAGTGGTAGAGGCGTTCCGGACAGGGTGTTCAGCGCATTAATCGCAATCGTTAATTCGCTTTGCGCTGTCATCGCGACCGGCGTGCCGGCTTCCACCGTACCGGTCACCTGAAGGTCCGCGGTCGATGTGTTCGCCACGGAGTTGAAACCGGTAATTGCGTTGCCCGCCCAGACACCGACATTACCGCCTATGACGCTTGTCGGGACATTGGTCACCGTTTCGGCGCCTAAAACCGTGAAACTACTCAGTGTAGCTCCCAGGATGGTGGTGGCGTGAGCATTTGCTCCCACCGCCACCAATAGGACTATTGTTTTTATCCAATTGTGCATACGTCTTTCCTTCTCCTCTTGTCAAGCCATCCTCCGTGGTGAAGGCCAAGTATCCTTGGCTGGGGATAGGACTATAGCGGTGCATTTGCGAGGCCGTTTTGCCGCTGGTATTGCGGTTGCCCATTCGTGCAGTATTCGTGGAAATTGCCTAAATCCCGCGTGGTGATTCACTGGGTATTGTCAGTGACCGTGGCAAATGACCGAATACGGTCAGTATTTGCTCGCAACAGCGGCGGGTCCGATTGTGCTACGGATACTTCGCTGTGTAATAACACGCACAATTACTTCGCCATTCGTTCATAACTGCACAATCCGCAACGTCAGCCCTCGTCCATTCGCCAGTCCGCGAGAGATTTTGCGACGATAATTAGAGAGGGGAGGAAAGAAGCACGTGCGAAAGTGCCGCCTGAGGATGCAAGTCGCTCCAGGACGCAAAATCGCTCCGGCAACCCTAACCCCATATCTTGTGCCAGAGTTCAAGGAAATACTGAATCCTGTGGTTGACCCGCTTTACAATCGCCCGGGGCCGGTCTATTATGGGTTCACCCCCCCGAGCCGGAGCCTTCAAAGCTGCGGAACTTTTATGAGGACGGTATTTGTCCTTTGCTAAGACTCAAACGCGTTGAACTCCACGGCTTTAAGTCCTTCGCCGAGCGCACCGAACTGCGCTTCCCGGGGAACGGCATTGCCGCGGTAGTCGGACCGAACGGTTGCGGGAAATCCAACCTGAGTGACGCCATCAGCTGGGTGCTCGGTGAGCAATCGGCCAAGACCCTGCGAGGCGCCCGGATGGAAGATGTCATCTTCGCCGGTACTCGCGAGCGCAAGCCGCTCAGCATGGCCCAGGTGACGATGGTGCTGTTCGACCCCGATTACGGCGAACGGCAAGCCGCGGCGATCGAGCTTCAAGCCGTGGAAACGGCCGTCGCTGCCGCCCCTGCTGCCACGGTGGATGCTGCCCCGGTGGAAGCTACCCCGGTGGAGGGCGCCCCGCCTGCCTCCCCGGAATCGCTGGAAGTGGTCGCGGTGGAACCCGGCGCCGAGGCTGTTGCCGGGAAGACCAACGGACACACCAATGGCCATTCGAACGGGCATGCCAATGGTCATAACAATGGCCATGCGAACGGCCACACGAACGGTCACGCCGCCAAGCTGCCGCAGTCGAAGGAAGTCACCATCACGCGCCGCCTCTACCGCTCCGGCGACAGCGAATATCTGGTGGACGGCAAGCACGCCCGCTTACGCGACATCCAGGACCTCTTCATGGGCACCGGCCTTGGCCCGGAAAGCTACGCCATCATCGAGCAAGGCCGCATCGGCCAGTTGCTCAGCTCGAAACCCGCCGACCGCCGCTCGGTGATCGAAGAAGCGGCCGGCATCAGCAAGTTCAAAACGAAGCGCCGCCTCGCCGAAGCCAAGCTCGAAAGCGCCAAGCAGAATCTGTCTCGCGTCTTCGACATTTTGGAAGAGGTCGGACGCCAGGCGAACTCTCTGAAGCGCCAGGCCGCCAAAGCGCAGCGCTATAAAGAGCTGCACGAAGAGATGGTGGTCCAACTGCGCCAGGCCCTCAGCGGACGCCACCAGATTCTGGAGCGCGAAGCCACGCGCATCGCCACGGAACTCGGCGAAGCCAACGCCGCCTTCCAAAAGCTGGCCGAAGAGGTCGGCGAACGGGAGAAAGAACAGCACGAGCGCCAGGAGCAGTCTTACAAGACCGAAGCCGAACTTACGGCCGCCCGCCAGAAGCTCGCCGAGCTTCGTGTCGAAGCCGAACGCACACGCGGCAAGCTCGAATCGCAGGCCCGGCAGATCGGATCGATCGAAAGCCGCCTCCAACAGGGCGAGACCGATTCCACCGATCTCGAACAGCGCCTCGCGCGCATGGCCGAAGAGATTCTGGCGCACACACAGTCGCTCGCCGAACTCGAACAGCACTCCGCCGAAGCCCGCACGCTGCTCGAATCCAAAACGCAGGAGCGCGACCAGCGCGCCGCCGAGCTCCGCCAGAAGGAGCAGGGAATCGAAGGCGCCCGCCAGATGGTTCTCCGTCTGCTGGGCGAAGCCAATACCCTAAAGAACCAGCTCGCGCAGATGGAAACCTATCTGCAATCGCTTGAGCGGGACTCCTCCCGTCTCCAGCGCGAAGAGCAAATGGCCTCAGCCGACCTCGAACGCCTCGACGCCCGCAAAGGCGAACTGACGCAAACCCTCGCCGCTCGCCAAATGGAGCTGGAATCGCTCGCCGATCAGCGCCGCCGCGTGGAAGGCGACCTGCAACAGCGCAAGTCCGCCCTAGGCGATTCCCGCAAGCAGCTCGAACTGCTGCGCCAGGAAGCCTCGCGCATGAAAGCGCGCAAGGATTCGCTCGAAGAAATCCTTTCGCACCGCGCCTATACGGCCGACTCCGTCAAGCGCCTGTTCAGCGCCTTCGAGCACGGCCAGGCGCAGGACCTAAAGCCGCTGGGCGTGCTCGCCGACTTCGTCGAAGTGGAGAACTCCTACGAAAAGGCCGCCGAAGAGTTTCTCCACGAAGAACTCGAATACGTCCTGGTCCGCAACTGGGAACAGGCCGAATCGGGCATCGATTTGATGCGCACCGATCTCGACGGCCGCGCCACCTTCCTCGTTGAGCCCGAGTTGGGCGACAACGTTGCCTCCGACCTTCCCGAACCGGTCATCGGACCGGAAACCGGCATCGTCGCGCGCCTCAGCGAAGTGCTGCACATGACCAACGGGCTCACTCAGGCCCCGGCCGCGCTTCTGCCGCGCCTCTCCCGTTGCTTCGTCGCCGAGGATCGTCCGGCCGCGCAGCGCCTTGCGCAAACCTATCCCGACTTCTACTTCCTTCTGGCCGACGGGATCTGCTATCACGGTCACGCCGTTTCCGGTGGACGCAAGACGGGCAGCGGCCCGCTCGCCCTCAAACGCGAATTGCGTGAGCTCACTTCGCAAAGCGCGCAAAAGCAAACCGCCGTGGAAGAGGTGGTCCAACGCATCGAAGAGTTCGAGCGCGAACTGCACCTGCTTGGAGAGGAACTGGAGCGCCTCCGCGGCCAGCAGCAGGGGCAGGAGAAAGACGCCCTCGCCCTCGACCACGAGATCCGCAAACTCACCGAAGAATACGCCCGCGCCAACTCCCGCGTCTCGGTTGCCAAGCTGGAACTGGCTCGCATCGAGAAGGAAGTGGAGCGCGTACGCGCCAATCGCGAACAGAGCCTGCGCACCGTCGAAGAGAAGGACGGCCAGCGTCAGGTGCAGGAAGAGGGTCTTGAAGCCGCACGGCTGGCCGTGGCTGAACAGCAGCAGGCCGTCGCACGGCTGGGCGAAGAGCATTCCGCCTTGCGCGTGCAAGTAGCCGAACGCGAAGAACGCCGCCGCAGCGAACGCGCCGCGCAACAGCGCCTCGAACAGCAATCGGGCGACCTCACCCGCCGCCGCCAGGAAATCCTCAATGAGATGGAGCGCCTGGGCGTTGAGCGGAACCGGCTCCTAAACGACAACATCGATCTCGACAAGCGCGGCAGCGAACTGACAGGCCTCATCGAAGCGAGCGAGGCCGACGTACAGCGCCTGGCTGCCGCCGAGCAACAGCACCGGGAAGCGCTGGCGGCGCTCGAAGAGTCGCTGCGCCAGATGCGCGTGCAGGTGCAGGCCGCGCAGGAAAAGCGGGCGCAGGTGGAGATGGCTCTCGTCGAAAAACGCGCCGCGCTGAAGTACCTCGACGAAACCTGCCGCAAAGAGCTGAGCCTTTCCATCCAGGAGCTCAGCGAAGGCGCCGCCGTCGTCGAAGACGAAGTGGCCCTGCTCGAAGCCGAAGAGAAGTACACCTCGCTCAAGCAGCGCATCGAAGCTCTCGGCGGCGTGAACCCGCAAGCGCTCGAAGAGTACGAAGAGGCCCAGCGCCGTTACGACTTCCTCAACACCCAGCGCCAGGACTTGCTCGACTCCGTGCGCGATACCGAAAAGGCCATTCAGGAGATCGACGTCGAATCGAAAAAGCGCTTCACCGAAGCCTTCGCCGTCATCAATCAGAACTTCCGCGAGACCTTTGAAAAGCTCTTCGGCGGCGGCGTCGCCGAAATGCGCCTCACCGACGAAACCAACGTCATCGACTCCGGCATCGACATCGTCGCTTCGCCCCCCGGCAAGCGGCTGCAGAACGTCCTGCTGCTCTCCGGCGGCGAAAAGGCGCTCACCGCGCTCAGCCTCCTGATGGCCATCTTCCGCTACGCGCCCAGCCCGTTCTGCATCCTCGACGAGGTGGACGCCCCGCTCGACGAACCCAACATTCAGCGCCTCATGGGCCTGCTCCGCGAGATGAGCGATCAGACGCAGTTCATCATCATCACCCACGCCAAGCGGACCATGGAAGCGGCCGGAACCATGTTCGGCGTCACCATGCAGGAACCCGGCGTCTCGCGCCTGGTCAGCGTCAAATTCAATCAGACGCCGCCACCGCCGCCAACCAGAATGAATATGCCGGTGATGCGCCAATAGCGGGCCATCCGCCCCCCGCGCACCGGCATCTCAACGATCCATCTCCCCCAAATTGCCACCTCCCCGGATAGGGGCGGGCGGGTAGGTTCTGTCCTTGGACAAAGCTTAACCGCCGCCCCATCCCGAGCATCCTACCGGCCCGATCCCGAGCATCCTTTCGGCCCGATCCCTCATCATAGTAGTAGGCATTATGGATCTCCCCAAACGGGTGGTGGTCATCGGCGGTGGATTCGCGGGCCTTACCTGCGTTCGCGCGTTACGCAGAGCCGGCCTCGACATCAAGCTGATCGATCGCCGTAACTTCCATCTCTTTCAACCCCTGCTCTACCAAGTGGCTTCCGGCGGGTTGTCGCCGGGTGACATTTCCGCGCCGTTGCGCAGCGTGCTGCGAAAACAAAAGAACGTGCAGGTGCTCTTGGGCGACGTCGTGGGCTTCGATCCCGCCAGGCAGCGGGTTCTGCTGGCCGACGGCGAAGTTCCTTACGACACGCTGATCGTTGCCGCGGGCGCCGAAAGCCATTACTTCGGCAAAACCGACTGGGAACAGTTCGCCCCCGGCCTCAAGACGATCGAAGAAGCCACCGAAATCCGCCGCCGCATCTTCGAGGCTTTTGAACACGCCGAGCGCGAGCCGGATGAGACACTGCGCCGCGCCTGGCTTCGTTTCGTTGTCGTGGGCGGCGGGCCAACCGGTGTCGAGCTGGCGGGGGCCATTAGCGAAATTGCCCGCGACACCCTGCGTGAGGATTTTCGATTCATCCGTCCCGAGGAGGCGGAGATCCTGCTGCTCGAAGGCGAGCCGCGCATACTGCCGCCGTTCCCGCCGGACCTGAGCGAACGCGCCGAACGGGCGCTGATCAATCTGGGTGTCCGCTCACGCACGGGCGTGCGCGTGACCAAAATCGACGAAAGCGGCATCGTGATGACCACCCCGCAAGGCGAGCAGCGCATCGACGCGCACACGGTCATTTGGGCCGCCGGCGTTCGTGCCAATTCCGTTGGCAGGATTCTGGCCGAATCCCTCGGCGCGGAAACCGATCGCGGCGGACGCGTCCTGGTGAACCCCGACCTAACCGTTCCCGGTCATCGGAACGTCTTCGTGATCGGCGATCTTGCACATGCCAGCGACGGCAACGGCAAACCTCTTCCTGGAGTGGCTCCGGTCGCGATGCAGGAAGGCCGCTACGTCGCCCGCAATCTCAAGGGGCGCCTGGAGGGCGTGGCGGTGGGCGATTTCCACTACTTCGATAAAGGAACGCTCGCCACAATTGGCCGTAACGCCGCCGTCGCCGATTTCGGCCGCATCCACATGGACGGGTTCCTCGCCTGGCTGGCGTGGTTGTTTATCCACCTGATGTACATTGTCGGGTTCCGCAACCGGCTGCTGGTCGCCCTGCAGTGGGGCTTCCAATATCTGACATTCAACCGCGGCGCGCGCCTGATCACCGGAATCGTGCAGCCCATCCGTCCTGAATTCCGTCCCGAGCTTTCGACCACCCGCGCCGAAGTGGCGCAGACGCATTCCGAACGCCAGCCGTCCGCCGAACGCCAGCCGTCTTCCGAACCGCAGCCTACTCCCGCGGATCGATAAACTTTTCCAGCACGAAGCCTCGCTTCAGCTTCGTGTCCACCACCTGCCCGGAATACTTCGGCGTGCCGTAGAACTCCAGGGTCAGGGGCCGGTGGATCGGGTAGTCCAGCATCAGCACTTGCCCGGGCTCCAGCGCAAGGATCGTTTCAGCCGACATCGTCGGCCCGCGCAGCCGCGCGTCCGCCAGCATTTGCGCCGGGCGAATCAGGTCGAAGATCCGCTGCTGCTCGGCCTCCGACGACTCCGACTTACGCAACGACCACTGCTGGTCGAACTTCTGACGCAGCATCTTGATGATGATCGACGGAATCCCCATGTTGAGCATCCCAACGTTGTCTCCGATGCGCACTTCCATGCTGATCGCCACCACCGCTTCGTTGGGCGCGAGAATCTGCAGCATCTGCGGCTCCGTCTCGCGCGCCTCCACGTTGAAGCTGATGTGCGTGACTCCCGACCACGCCTCCTTCAAATCGTTAAGGATGATGCGATAGATCCCGTCCAGAATGCTCTGCTCGATTTCGGTAATTTCCCGGTCGAATTTTGTGCTCGTCGGCTTCCCCGAACCGCCCAGCAGCATCTCGATCACGGGAAATACCAGCGACGGGTTCATCTCGAGCACCGCGTTGCCATCGTACGGTTTCATGCCGAGCGCGGCGATGATCGTCGGCGACGGAAGGCACTGCGAGAACTCCATGAACGAGAGTTGCTCCACTGAAACCAGGTTCACAATTACGTAGGCGCGCAGGTATGCCGAAAGGCTGGAGGCCAAGGTGCGCCCGAAGTTCTCGTGCAGCATGTGAATGGCCCGCAGTTGATCTTTGGCGATCCGGTCTGGCCGCCGGAAATCGTACGTAGTTGCCAGCTTGGCGGGATCGTCTTCCGAGCCCGTATCCCGCCGGCTTTTGAATACATTGTCGATCTCCTCCTGGCTGAGGACACGATCAATCGAAATGGGACGTGGGTCCACATACGCATCATCGGAAATTGCCCGGCCCAATTGCAGTTGGGATTTCCCTGTATTCCATCAAGGCGATCACGGGTTATCAGTGCGGGGGGGCTCACTCTGCCGCTCCGGCTCACACTGCCATTACGGCTCACACCGCCATCAAGGCTCACACCGCTGTTCCCACTCACACCACTGTTCCCACTCACACCGCCGCTCCCCCTCACGCCGCCATTACAATAAGAACGGTGCCGAGTTTTTACGTACAAAATTTTGGCTGCCGCGCCGCGCAGGCCGACGGCGCCGCGCTCGAATCCGCGCTCGCCCACGACGGCCATCACAGTGCCCCAGCCGCCTCCGCCGAACTCGTCATCCTGAACACCTGCACCGTCACCGCCGAGGCCGACAACGACCTCCGCCAATCCCTCCGCCGCCTGCGCCGCGACAACCCCGCCGCCCGCGTCCTGGTCACCGGCTGCTATGCCCAGCGCGCCCCCGCCGAGATCGCCGCCTTGCCCGGCGTGGACTGGGTAGTCGGTAACTCACATAAAACGCAAATTGCCGAAATTGTTTCGAGCGAGTGGGACGCCACCCATGCCCGGCCCACCGGCATCGACTTCCACGGCCAGATCCACATCGGCGACATCACCGCGCTCACGGAGTTCGTCTCCGCGCCCGTCGAAGACGCCGCAGGCGACCGCACGCGCCCCAATCTGAAAATCCAGGACGGCTGCAACAACGTCTGCACCTTCTGCATCATCCCCTCGGTGCGCGGCCGCAGCCGCAGCGCGCCCGCCGCGGATGTGATCGCA
Organism: Acidobacteriota bacterium; assembly: GCA_040007195.1. GTDB lineage: Bacteria > Acidobacteriota > Terriglobia > Bryobacterales > Bryobacteraceae > JAFLBB01. The sequence continues at coordinate 14,105 of JBDTVQ010000146.1, forward strand.
CAGGTTCGCGCGCTTGCCACGCGATACAAGGAAATTGTTTTGAGCGGAATCAACCTCGGCCGTTGGGGCAGGGAACGGGGCTACCAGTCGCCTGGCGGAATTCCCCCGCGCCTGGCCACACTGATCCGCCGGCTCCTCGACGAAACGCCCGTCGAGCGTCTGCGCCTAAGCTCTGTCGAACCGATGGACTTCTCCGACGACCTCCTCGAACTCATGGCCGCCTCTCCACGCCTCGCCG
>JBDTVQ010000147.1:0-14256 GCA_040007195.1 Acidobacteriota bacterium
CATACGACGGCAATGATATTCGCAACGTCGGCCTCGTCGGCCATTTGAACTGTGGGAAGACCACACTGGCGGCGGGGCTGTTGTACTTGACCGGGGCGACGAACCGCCTGACCAGAGTGGACGAAGGAAACACTCTCACCGACTTCGACGATGAGGAGATTGGTCGGAAGATTACGATCTCTACCGCCATCGCCCACGCCGAGTGGAAGAAGGCCAAGATCAACCTGTTCGACACTCCCGGCTTCAACATCTTCATCAACGACACAGCTTCGTCGCTGGTAGCGACCGATTCGGTGATGGTCGTCGTGGATGGCGTGGCCGGGGTAGAAGTGCAGACCGAGAAGGTGTGGGAGATTGCGGGCGATTATCATTTGCCGCGCGCTCTCGTGATCAACAAGTTGGATCGCGAGCGGGCGAGCTTCGAACGGACGCTTGAGGCGATCTCAGAGGTATTTGGGAAGCACTGCGTGCCGGTACAGTTGCCGATCGGCAGCGAGCGGGATTTCCGGGGCATCATCGACTTGATTGAGATGAAGGCCTTTGAGTACACGCCGGATGGAAACGGGAGAGGCAAAGAGATTCCCATTCCAGCCGAGTATGCCGATGCGGCGCAGAAGGCACATGCGGCGCTGGTGGAAGCGGTGGCCGAAGGCGAAGACAAGCTGATGGAGGAGTTCTTCGATACCGGTACGCTGGCGGCCGAACATGTGCGTTCCGGTATCGACGAAGAGATGCGCACGGGCACGATTTTCCCGGTGCTCTGTTGTTCGGCGCTGCAGAATATCGGCACGGACCTGGTTGCCGACTTCATCGCCGACCATATGCCGTCGGCACTGAAGCGCACGGCGATGATCGGGATCCAGGATGGCCACGAAGAGAAGCGGCTGATTTCCGATTCCGAACATGCTTCGATTTACGTGTTCAAGACGATGGCCGACGCCTTTGCGGGGCGCATGACGTTCTTCAAGGTGATGTCGGGCGTGATTGCCAACGACAGCCATTTGATTAACGCGCGCAGCGGCACCGATGAACGGCTGGCGCATATTTCCTGTCCGCTGGGGAAGACGATGCTGGAGGTGAAGGAGTTGCACGCGGGCGACATCGGTGTGATTTCGAAGCTGAAAGACACGGTGACGGGCGATACGTTGTGCGAGAAGGGATTCCCCATCGTGTATCCGGGTGTGGAGTTGCCGGAGCCGTCGATCGCTTACGCAATTTCCGCCAAAACGAGGCAGGACGAAGACCGGATGGGGCAGGCGCTGGCGCGTATTTTGGAAGAGGACACCTCGTTGCGTTTTTATCGCGACCAGGCGACCAACGAATTTCTACTGGCGGGCGCGGGGCAACAGCATGTGGAGATCGTGGTGGCCCGGTTGAAGAAGCGCTACAACGTGGATGTCGAGTTACACGCGCCGAAGATACCTTATCGCGAAACGATTCGAGGATCGGCCGATGTGCACGGGCGTCATAAGAAACAAACGGGCGGGCACGGCCAATTTGGCGACTGCCGGATTCGTATGTCGCCGCTGCCGCGTGGGGAGAAATTCAAATTCGTAAATTCGATATTCGGCGGATCCATTCCTAGACAATTCGTACCGGCTGTGGAAAAAGGAATCTTAGAGGCAGCGGAGCGGGGATATTTAGCCGGATTCCCGGTTGTGGATTTTCAAGTCGACTTGTATGATGGCTCCTATCACGACGTCGATTCCAACGAGATGAGCTTCAAGATGGCGGGAAGGAAAGCCTTCAAGCTGGCCATGGAACAGGCCAAGCCCGCGATACTGGAGCCCATCATGAATGTTGAGGTAGTCGCGCCGAACGAGTACGCGGGTGATTTGATGGGTGATTTCAATGGCCGAAGAGGCCGCGTGGGCGGCATGGATACAAAGGGCAACATGCAGGTGATCCGTGCGCAGGTTCCGATGTCGGAGATGCTCACTTACGCGAATGATCTCATTTCCATGACGCAGGGGCGAGCGTCTTACCACATGGAGTTTGACCACTACGACTTTGTACCGCAGTTGCAGGCCGATAAGATCGTGTCGGCGGCGCGGGCGGCCGGAGTGGGCAAAGAGGAGGAGGAAGAGTAAGTGGGGATATGGGCAAAGCCATTCTACAGCGGCTGAAATCGTCGCGAATCGAATCCGCGGAAATGGAGGCGATGCTGAACCTGTTAATTGCCGCCGATGCCGTGCGTCTGCGCATGGAGAAGATTTGCGAGGCGCATGGCATCACGCAGGCGCAGTACAACGTGCTGCGGATCTTGCGGGGCGTGCATCCAAAGGGACATCCACGGTGCGAAATCATCCAGCGGCTGGTGGAGCACGCGCCCGATGTAACGCGCCTTGTGGACCGCATGGAGAAGAGCGGGCTGGTGGAGCGGGACCGTTCGAGCGAAGACCGGCGGCTATCGTTGACGAAGATCACCGATAAGGGCCTGGGCGTGCTCGAGGAGATGAATGAGGACATGGCGGGGTTTCATGCGTGGTTCGGTTCGCGGCTGTCCCGGCCACGGTGCCTGGCCCTGTCGCGGCTTTGCGAGAAGTTGTACGAAGGGGATTTGGCCGGCTAGAGCCGATTACCAAGTAAGGAGCCGGGCATGCATACTCGCGCAGGGCTTACGGCCCTGATGTTGACGATTTTATCTGGAGACGCAATCGCGCAGACAAACAATCCACTCTTGACGGAGAGTCCACTTCCCTACCATCTTCCGCCGTTTGAACAGATCAAGGACGAGCACTACCAGCCGGCGATCGAACAGGGCATGGTAGAGCAGATCGCGGAGTGGGAGAAGATCGCGAACAACCGCGAGGCGCCGACCTTTGAGAACACCGTCGAGGCCTTGCAGCGCTCGGGGGTTCTGTTTGAGCGAGCCCTCCGCGCCTTCCGGATCATCCGCTCGTCGCTTACCAACCCGGCGCTGCAGAAGCTGGACGCCGAACTTGCTCCGCGATTAGCGGCCCACACGGACGCGATGTTTATGAACGCGCCGCTGTTTGCTCGGATCGAAGGACTATACGAAAAGCGCGACTCACTGGGCCTCGACGCGGAATCGAAGCAATTGTTGCGCCTATACTATCTGGACTTTGTACGGGGCGGCGCAAAGCTGAGCGTTTCGGACAAAGCCAGGATGAGGGAGCTGAATTCAGCGATTGCGAAGCTCTCGGCGCAGTTTCGGAGAAACGCATTGAGCGAAGTGAATGCGTCGCAGGTGATCGTGGAGACGCGCGATGAGTTGAAGGGCTGGTCCGATGCGGCGATTCAGGCAGCGGCGCAAGATGGGAAGTACGCGATCCGGCTGACGAATACCAGCGGGCAGCCGCCGCTGACCGTGTTGGAAAATGCGGACGTCCGAAAGCGAGTGATGGAGGCGTCGTTGTCGCGCGGGATGCGCGGCAACGAATTCGACAACCGCGCCGTCGTGCTCAGTATCGTCAGGAAGAGGGCGGAACTGGCCAACCTACTCGGGTTTGCCAACTTTGCGGCCTACCAACTTGCCGACCAGACGGCCGGCAGCGTAGATGCGGTGAACAAAATGCTGGCGCGGATGGCGCCGGCCGCAGTGGCGAATGCGCGCAAAGAGGCTACAGAGTTACAGGCGGTAGCGGGGAGGGCGATCGGCGCGGGCGATTGGGCATTTTATTCAGAACAGGTCCGAAGGACCAAGTATGCCTTTGACGGATCGCAGGTGCGCCCGTACTTTGAAATTCGCCGCGTACTGGTGGATGGAGTTTTCTATGCGGCGACGAAACTGTACGGCATAACGTTCAAAGAGCGGAAAGACCTGAAGGGCTATTCCCCGGATATGTATGTGTTCGAGGTCTTCAACGAAGATGGCTCGCCGCTGGGTCTTTTTCTTGGCGATTTCTATGCGAGACCGAACAAGCAGGGCGGCGCCTGGGCCAACGCCTACGTGCCGCAATCGACGTTGACCGGCGATAAGACGGTGTCGGGCATTCATCTCAATGTACCGAAGCCGCCCGAAGGCCAGCCGACGCTGCTGACACATGACGAAGTAGAAACGATGTTCCATGAATTCGGCCATGCGCTGCACTCCTTGTTCTCCGATGTGAAATACACGAGGTTGTCGAGGGTGCCGCGCGACTTTGTGGAGTTTCCTTCGCAGGTAAATGAGATGTGGATGACCTGGCCGGAAGTGCTGCGCCACTTCGCGGTGCACCACGAGACGGGCAAACCTATGCCGAAGGAGCTGCTGGAAAAAATTCAAGCCGCGGAGAACTTCAATCAAGGCTTTAAAACCACGGAGTATCTGGCGGCGACCGTTCTCGATCAGGCGTGGCATCAGTTGAAGACGACGGAGATTCCGGACGATGTGGCGGCGTTTGAAGCCTCGGCATTGAAGAAGTATGGACTGGACTTCGCAGCGGTACCGCCCCGCTACCGGTCCACGTATTTTTCGCATGTGTACTCGTACGGCTATGAGGCGGGCTACTACTCCTACATTTGGAGCGAAATCCTGGATGCCGATACGGTGGAGTGGTTCAAGCAGAATGGCGGCTTGAAGAGGGCCAATGGGGACCGTTTCCGCAAGGCGCTGCTTTCGCGCGGAGGCACGAAGGACGCCATGCAGTTGTACCGTGATTTCCGGGGAGCGGAGCCCGACCCGGTGCACTTGATGAAGCGTCGGGGTTTGCAGTAGATCGTCCGCCGCCCCGAATTGCTACGCCGTGGTTACGATGTGGCTTTGCAGTCCGAGGGATTCGATCTCCTGTTCGCGGATGCGGAACTTCTGCGCTTTTCCTGTGACGGTCATGGGGAAAGTGTCGACGATGCGAATGTGGGCGGGAATCTTGAAGTGCGCGATTTTGCCTTTGCAAAACTCACGGATTTCTTCAGGCGCGGCGGTTTCGTTGGGGCGTAGACGAATCCAGGCGGCAACGATTTCTCCCAGGACGCGATCAGGCAGGCCGACCACCTGCGCGTCGGCGACCTTGGGATGCGTGAACAGGAAGCTCTCGATCTCAGCGGGGTAGATGTTCTCACCGCCGCGGATGATCATCTCGCGGGAGCGGCCGCGAATGTGGATGTAGCCGTCGTCGCGCATGACGGCAAGGTCGCCGGTGTGGAGCCAGCCGTCAGAGTCGATGGCGCGGGAGGTGGCGTCGGAATCCTGATCGTAGCCGAGCATGAGCAGATAGCCGCGCGCGCACAGCTCACCGATTTCGCCGCGCGGGACGGTATCGCCGCTCGATGGGCTGACAATCTTCACTTCGACATTTTGGGCGGTGGTGCCGACCGTAGAGGTACGCTGCTCAAACGTGTCGCCTGGGGCGTTCATGGTGATGACGGGCGAGGCTTCGGTCTGCCCATAGATGACGGCGACTTCGGAGCAGTGCATTTCGGCGTTGATGCGTTTGAGCAGTTCGACAGGACACGGCGCGCCGCCGATGATGGCGGCCCGCAGCGAACTCAGCCGGAACGCGGCAAATTCCGGGTGTTGGAGTTGGGCGATGAACATGGTGGGCACGCCGCCGATGACCGTGGCCAATTCCTCCTGGATAGCGGCGAGCGTTGCGCGCGGGTCGAAGGTGGGCGAGACGAGAATGATGGCGGCGCCGTGAGTGACGCAGTTCAACACGGTGCAAACGCATCCGGCGCAATGATAGAGCGGGACCGGGATGCACATGCGGTCGTTTTCATTGAGGGCAATTCCCACGCCAGTGAAGCGGGCGTTGTTCACCAGATTGCGATGGGTGAGCAGGACGCCTTTGGGTGAGCCGGTGGTGCCGGAGGTGTATTGGATGTTCGCGGGATCGGTGGGAAGGACGGACGCGGCGGGGAGGTCGCCTCCGGCGTCAAGCATGTTGTCCCAATCGGCCGTTCCGAGACGAATGACGTGGGTGAGTTCGTGTTCGGGAGCGCGGGCGTCGTCGAGGATTTCCTGGTAGTTGGCGCGCGCATCTTGCGGCCAGAAAAAGAGAGCCTTCATGCGCGACTTACCGAGGGCGTAGGCGAGTTCGTAAGAGCGGTAGGCGGGATTTACGTTGACGAGTACGAAGCCTGCACGAGCGCAGGCGTACTGAAGTAAGACCCATTCCAGGCAGTTGGTGGACCAGATGCCGACGCGGTCTTGCGGTTGAAGGCCAAGTCCGGAGAGTCCGCGAGCAACGCGGGTTACCTGGCCGTCGAATTCGCGCCAGTTCAAGCGAATGTTTTGGTGGCGGACGATGACGGCTTCCCGCTCAGGAAAGCGCGCGGCAGTTTGTGCGAGTACTTCGCTGAGGGTGAGATTCCAAAGAGGAGCTTCTGGTCCTTTGGCGTAGCTAAGCCGATCCATGATCGAGTTAGCATACACGATCGGGACCGCTATTCGCGGGGCTTTGTGATGAGGCGGATGGCGGCGTCCGAGTTGATGCGGAGTTCGGTTCCCGCGGGGAGTTTCAGCGGTGTGGAGAGCCAGAACGGGTGAAGAAATTTGGGACGCATGCCGTAGAACCAGATCAGAGGGAGCACCTCGCCGGTGGGGAGGCGGGCGGTGAGTTTGGTGTTATCCGGAGGGGCGGATTCGGAGAACAGACCATGAAGGACGAGCGGGCGCTTGAGCGTGGTGGTGCCGCCGATGGTGAGACCGCGGGGAATGGGCTCGGGATCGAGAGCGACGAGGTTTGGGCGGGCGGGAAGCAAGACGGGATCGCCTTCGGGCGCGCCGCCCTCGACCCAATCGGCGATGAGGTGAATCTCTTCCTGAGTGAGACTGCGATCGTCTTCAAACTCGCCGAATCCTTTGACGGCGCCCCACGGCGGCATGCGGCGGGCGAGGACCTCTTCTTTGATGGCAGTGGCCCAGGGGCGGGCGGCGGCGTAGGTCATGACGGAGAATGGGCCGTCAGCGCCGTCACGATGGCAAGACGCGCAATGCTTGTGGAAAATGCGGACAATTTCCTTGGAGTAAGTCAACTGGGTGGTGATGACGTCGTGGGCGTGGGCGGCTGTGACCAGGACGTGCGCGGCGATGGCGAGGAAGCTCAGCGCGAGCAGGCGGCTAGTGTGGGGAAGCATTGGAGAGGAACTCCTGTAGAGTCAGCCGCGCGTCGTAGCGCATGTCGAAGAAGCCTGCCATCATTTCCTCCCAACTCTGCTCGCCCCATTTTACGGTGGCGGTGGGGTCGGGGTTGTCGATGTTGTTGGGAGAGTTGTCGTACCAACCGGTGCACTCGATCCGCGTTCCGGCGGGCAGGCTGAGTGGTTGGGCGAGGCGGTAGGAGAGCTGCCAGTGGAAGCGGTAGGGCTCGACGCGGAGAAGTGTTTCGCGGGTGCCGTCGGGGTGGATGGCGCGATATTCGAATGCCTTGCCGCGCAGATGCATGTGCGGGAAGAAGCTGAGGATTTCGGCACCGGCGGGGATGTAGCCACGGCCTTCGGCGCGGTAGTTTGGCTGACCGGGTGGAATGGTGAGTTTGAGATTCATCATCGACATGGTGACGACGCGCTTGGTGACGGGTGTTTTGGCGAAAACCAGGCCGATTTTGGTGCGGTCGCCGCCGGGTTTGCCGTTGGTGGTGTAGTGCATCTGGAGGATGATGTCCCAGCCCTTGGGGATCATCTTGGCAGTTCCTTCCGGCCAGATGTCAGGGGACATACCGGGGGTGTAGATGGTGAGGACCTGGGCTTGGCCCTGACCGGCTCCGGCGCGATTGGCTGGGGTTGCGACGCCAGGCTGGGCGTGATCGAGCCAGTGCGAGCCCGGCGGACGGATATAGATGACGGCATGGTGTACGGCCTCGCGGAGGCTGGGGCGAACTTCGACCATCTGGATCCACTTGTCTTCGGTGAAACCAGTGGGCAGGACGATGTGCATGTAGTCGATGGCGGCTTTGGCGGGGATGTCGAAATCTGTCGACATGGAGAAGACGGCGTCGGGCGGGGCGATGTTCCAACCGCTGACGAAAGCGCGGGGCGGAGGGGCGTCGGCGGGGTTGCCACGGGGCGCGCCGGAGTCTGCCCACTGTCGAAGAGTGTCGATTTCTGTCGCGGTGAGGGATGGGTCGTTGGAGAACTTGTGGGAAGCTTCGGCTGCGAACCAGGGCGGCATCTTCTTCTGGAGGACGGAGGCGCGGATGGCGCGAGCGCGGGGACGGGCGTCTTCGTACGAAATGAGACTAAATGGTCCTATTTCACCGGGGCGGTGGCAGTGCTGGCAGCGGGCCTGGAGGATGGGCTCGACGTCGCGATGGAAGGTGGGGGCGGCGGACAAACTTGCAGCGGACAAGCTCGCGGCGAACAGGAAATGGAGACGGGGCCGGCGGTGGTGAGGCCGGATTACCACCCGGCCTTTTCACCCTTGGTCTGCTCGTCGAGCCAGGCTTTGAGCGGGGCGAAATATTCGAGCATGGCGGTGGCATCCATCTTGTCTTCGCCGGTCATGGCTTTGAGGGCTTCGGGCCAAGGTTTGCTGGCGCCCATGGCGAGCATCTGGTTCAGCTTTTCTCCGGCGGCCTTGCTCCCGTAGATGGAGCAGCGGTGGAGCGGCTGCGTGCATCCGGCGGCTTTGGCGAGGGCGCGGTGGAACTGGAACTGGAGAACATGCGCCAGGAAGTAGCGGGTGTAGGGCACGTTGGCGGGCACGTGATACTTCGCGCCGGGATCGAAATATTCTTCGCCGCGTGCTTCCGTGGGAGCGACGCCCTGATACTTCTTCTTCAGTTCCCACCAGGCGGCGTTGTAGTTTTCCGGCTTCACTTCGCCGGAGAAGACTTTCCAGCGCCATTGGTCGACGAGCAGCCCGAAGGGGAGGAACGCGACTTTTTCGAGGGCTCGGTGGAGCAGCAGGCCAATGTCCTTTGAGGCATCGGTGGGTTTGGCGAGGAAGCCGAGTTTGACGAGATATTCGGGAGTGATGGAAAGTGCGATGGTGTCGCCGATGGCCTCGTGGAAGCCGTCATTGGCGGAGTCGCGGAAGAGGAATGGCTGGGTGTTATAGGCGCGCTGATAGTAGTTGTGGCCAAGCTCATGGTGGATGACAGCGAAGTCCTCCCCGTTAATCTGAATGCACATTTTGATGCGCAGGTCGTTCACGTTGTCGATGTCCCATGCGGAGGCGTGACACACCACTTCGCGATCGCGCGGTTTGACGAACATGCTCCGCTCCCAGAAGGTGGCAGGCAGCTTTTCAAAGCCGAGGGAGCTGAAGAATCCTTCGCCGGTGCGAACCATTTGGAGTTCGTCGTACTTTTTGTCCTTAAGAATTTTGGTGAGGTCGTAGCCCATGTCGCTGCCTGCGGGTGCGAGCAGGGGATAGACGTTTTCCCAGCTCTGCGACCACAGGTTGCCAAGCAGGTGGGCGGGGATGGGTCCTTCCTTGGGGACGGCGGCGCCATACTTTTCGCGGAGGCGCTTGCGAGCGTAGGCGTGGAGCGATTCGTAGAGGGGCTTGATCTGGCCGTAAAGGCGGTCAAGTTCCTTGGCGAACTCGTCGGGCGGCATGTCGTACTTGGAACGCCACATGGCGCCTGTGTCGGCGAAGCCGAGTTCCTTCGCGCCCTGGTTGGAGAGTTCGACGAAACGGACGAAATCCTTTTTGATGGGCTTGGCGTCGTTGTGCCAGCCGGTCCAGACGCGGAGGAGTTCCTTGGGATCGCGGCTTTCGGCCATGATGCGGGAGATCTGCGATTCGGCGATGCACTTGTCGCTGCCAGGCTCGACGCCGTCGGGACACACCTTGAATTTGCCGTACTGGCCTTCCATGGCGGCGGCGATTTTGGTGACCTCTTCGCGGAGCTTGGCGTCGGCGGGGGCGGCCAGACTGAGAGAGAGCTTGAGGAGCTTCATCTTGCGGGCCTGATCCGGCGGAAGAGAGAGGCCATCGTATTTGGTGGCTTCCTTGGCGAGTTCGACAGCGAGGCCGATCTGGCGCTCATTGGCTTGCGCGGCGAGAGCTTCGGTGTCCTCGGTGATGTAGGTGGATTGGACCCAGGAGGCGCGGCCGGCCTCGTTGACGGCGGCGAGCATGCGGGCCTCGGCGTCGTTGAGGAATTTTGTGGCGTCGGCGGCAGAAGGCTTCCCTGCCCCGGCTCCGCCACCGCAGCTGGTGACGGCAATCGCGAGGACAAACGCGAACCAGGTTCTCATTCTTCGATTATCGCTCGGGCGGCCTACTGCGGCTATCGCGGAGGGGTTAGCGATTGGGTGAGCACCTTAATTCGGGCGCCGGTTCGCTTCGCTGCCTGTTTGTCGTTGGAGTCGCGAAGCACCTGGACGTAGGAAAGCAGAGGGGCAATCATGCGTGGAGAGCTGGGACCATAGACGGATTCGAGAATGGCGAGCGCGCGCTCGAGGTTCGCACGGGCGGCTGCGAATTCTTTCCGGTGAATGCGGACTAAGGCCAGGTCATGGAGGAGGCTGGCCAGGCGGACGTCGTTGGGCGTGAGGTCCGGTTCAGCCGCCTCGAATTGAGCGGCCAACGTCTGAGCCTCGGCCACGCGGCCAGAGTACTCGCAGGAGACCATCAGACCGGCACGGGCTTTCCAAATTTCCCAGCTGGCTCCGGTCGACAATGATTCGAAAATTCCGGCGGCCTTCCGGTAAAGCAGTGCCGCTTCCGAATAGCGCCTCTGAATCCGGTATATCTCGGCCAGGTTGGTTGCCGCCAGCCCGGCGTCGATGTGGTTGGGGCCATGGATGCGTTCGAGGTGAAACAGAATCTCACGGAAAAGGGGCTCGGCGCGCGCGTAGTCAAGACGATAGGCGTAAATGGCGGCGAGCGTCGTGAGAGCAAGCTGGCGGTCGGGGTGATTGGGGTTAGCCGAATTCGAGACCAGCGCAAGGGATTCGCGGGCGTAGCGCTCGGCCGAGGAAAGGTCCCCGAGCTCCATATAGAGCACGGCGAGATTGTTCACGAGAATGGCGGCGGCCGGGTGAGGCGAGGCTAGAGTGCGGCTCCGGTCGATGGCCCGAATGGACCAGTCCCGGGCCTCGCTGAGCCGCCCCATGCGGATCAGCCCGATGGAGATTCGGTCCATCACACAGGGGATGTCCGGGTTGTTGGTGGGTTCGGGCTGGCGTTCGAGCTTGGTCAGAGCGGCGGCGAAGAGATCGTGTGCTTCCTGGTAGCGGCCTTCGGTGAGGAGCGTGTCGCCGCCGACGATTGCAGGATCGGTGGTGGCACAGCCGGTTCCTGGATGAATGCCGGCTTGGGCCCGTGCCAGGATCAGCAGCAAGACGCGGGCCGTGCGCAAGTTTATGCGCGCTAAGGTACACACAGGCGATGATGGCGGCTGTCATTGGGGCGCCATTTCCAGGGCACCCGCTATCTCGGTGCAACTACGGCGATTAAAGATAGCGGTTGGCGTGTCACTACTTGTGAGACGCATCTACGGGTGGTGTTGAATTTGGGGGACGAGTTGAAGCGGGTAACGGCCGGTTCAGGGATGCGTTGACCGCGAGAGGCGGTTGATCTCTTCGGCGGCTTCGGCGAGGATTACTTCGCTGATTTCCTGCGGGACGATTCCTTCAATCACGCCGCGCTGCAGGGCGGCGCGTTCGGCGGCGAGCATGCGCAGCTTTGCCTGACGGGATTCGTCTTCGGCGAGGTCGGGATGAGCTTCCTGAATTTCACGGATACCCGCCTCGAGGTCCCCGATGCGCTGGTTCACTTCGCGCGAGAGCTTCTCAAACACCACGGGCGAAATCGCACGCATCTCGCGCATCTGTTCCAACTCCAGGCGCGAAGCACCTAACGTGAGCTGTCTCGCTTTGTTCAACGCGTAGTCGCTATTCACCTCGTCGACAATCCCCAGCCAGTTCAGCAACGGCTTCATGGTGAGACCTTGCACGACGATGGAGAATGCAACCACCCCGAAACAAAGCGTGAGTAAGGTGCCGCGATGAGGAAAATCCTGCGGGAGGCTGAGGGCGAGGGCGATGGAGACGCTGCCATGCAACCCGCCCCACACCATGACCGGATTCCAGCGGGCCGGAATGGGCTCACCTAAGCGGCCGCTGAGCGGCGACAGGATGTAGACGACGAGAATTCGGCCCAGCAGAACCGCTCCGATGGCCAGGAGAATGCTCCACCAGGACTCCAAAATCTGCGCGAGGTGGACCTCAATTCCGATCAGCAGGAAGACGAGCGAGTTGACGAGGAAAGCAGCGTATTCCCAGAAGGACCAGACGGAGACGCGGGTTCGCGCGCTCATCCCCATATGCGCACCGTAATTGCCGATCGTGAGGCCGGCGACCACGGTGGCGATGACACCGGAGACATGGAGATGCTCGGCCAGCATATAGGAGCCGTAAGCAACGATGGTGGTCAGTGTGATTTCGATGCGCGGCTCGTCGATTTGTGCGGTTATTCTACTTGCGGCAAATCCAACCAGGAAGCCCAGTATGGCTCCGCCGATGGCCACGACCAGGAATTGGCGGATGCCCATGACGGCATCAAAGCGGTTCGTGAGGATTCCGGCGAGGATCAACTGGAAAGCGACGGCGGCGGTTCCATCGTTGAACAGGCTTTCCCCTTCGACGATTACGGCAAGGCGCTTCTGGACGCCCAGATCGCGGAAGAGCGCGATGACGGCGATGGGATCGGTGGCGCTAATCAGTGCGCCAAACAGCAGCGCTGTGAGCACGGGTAGGCCGAGGATTTGATGAATGGCATAGCCGGTAATGCCGGTAGCGGCGGCCACACCAATGACGGCGAGCAGGAGAATCGTCCAAAAATTTTCCCGCAGATGCTTGATCTCGATATTCAGGCTCGACTCAAACAGAAGCGCGGGCAGGAATAGGATGAAGATCACATCTGGGGTGAGAAGTTGCGTGTTGCCGGAAACTTCCTTAATTGGAACGTGGAACAAGTCAATGACGAAACCGGCAAAGACAAGCGCGATGGTATAGGGAATTTTCCAACGGCTGGTCAACAACGCAACGCCGGAGACCGCCAGAAGCAGCAGCAAAAGAAGTTCGACAATGGCAGTGGCGGACATCACTTCAGGGTATCCCACGCCGCGCACCGGGCCGGTTTCATGCCCTATTGCCCCCGGAGTCTCTTGCCGACAGATAATGACAGCTTATGCAGATTGCGATTATTGGCACAGGATATGTAGGGCTGACGACGGGCGCCTGTTTGGCGGCAATTGGCCATGAAGTCACCTGCCTGGATAGCGATCCGGCAAAGATTGAGACATTGCGCCAGGGCCGGGTGCCGATTTATGAGCCGTTTATAGAGGAGATTCTAGAGGAAGCCGAAGGCAGGCTGCGGTTTACGCAGAGCTACGCGGAGGCGATTCCGAGCGCCCAAGTCGTGTTTATTGCGGTGGGGACCCCGCCGATGGCGGATGGTTCGCCGGACCTGCAGTTTTTGCGGTCGGCCGCGGCTGCGATTGGCGAGCAATTGGGGGATGGGTTCACGGTGGTAGTGAACAAATCCACGGTCCCGATTGGAAGTGGGAACTGGGTGGAGTCGTTGATCCGGGAGGCAAGCGCCGCGCGGGAGGGCCGGGCGCCGGCGGAGTTCGCGGTGGCTTCGAACCCGGAGTTTTTGCGCGAGGGCAGCGCATTGCAGGACAGTTTGTACCCGGACCGGATTGTTGTGGGCGCGGACTCGCCTCGGGCACTCGACGTGCTGACGAAGCTGTACCGGCCGATTTTGGAACAGAGCTTCACACCGCCCGGGTATTTGCGGCGTCCCGATGGAATTGCCGCGGTTCCGCTGGTGACGACCGACTTGGCGTCGGCGGAGCTGATCAAATACGCGGCGAATTCGTTTTTGGCGCTGAAGATCAGCTTCATTAATGAGATCGGGCGCGTGGCGGAAAAGGTGGGCGCCGATGTGACCCTGGTGGCGAAGGGCATCGGGCTGGACCGCCGGATTGGAACGCGATTTCTGCAGGCGGGATTGGGTTGGGGCGGGTCTTGCTTTGCGAAAGACACGGCGGCGCTGGTGTCGACGGCGGCCGACTATAGTTTGACGATGCCGATCGTATCGGCGGCGCGGTTGGTGAACCAGACGCAGCGGGAGCGCGTGGTTGAGAAACTGCTGGCCGAGCTGAAGATCATGAAGGGCAAGACGGTGGGCTTACTGGGCCTGGCGTTCAAGCCGAACACGGACGATCTGCGGGACGCGCCGTCGCTCGACATTGCACGGGCGCTGATTGCGAGAGGGGCCACGGTGGTGGTGCACGACCCGGTGGCGATGCCGAGGGCCAGGATCGAACAAGCAGGCCTGGCTGTGCGCTATTGCGAGTCGGCCGAACAGGTGGCCGAGCACGCCGATGCGCTGGTGCTGGTGACCGAGTGGGA
>JBDTVQ010000148.1:0-14109 GCA_040007195.1 Acidobacteriota bacterium
GCCAGCACGGGTCTGTGCGGGGGGCAGCGGGTAACCGCTGTCCCTACCGCGACTCTTCCCTTCCCGCGGCCGTCTTGATATGGTTCGTCGCGGAAAATACCACGCTGGAGACGACCCCGGCCTTCGCCACATTGCAAGGCCACTGAGGGATCTAGTCGTCGCGCCCGCGACCATGCCGGGGGACATTCCGGCGTAGAGCACTCTGGCCTTCTCCACATACTCGGGCGCTCTTGGCTCCAGTTGTGGTGGCCCCAACCACCGATGCACCTGCCGTTACCGACTCGATGTGCTACGCGAGGTACCAGCCACGCTGAAGCCTTTTGTCGCGTGGAATGTAGAGCGGTTTCCAATTGTGAAAATCAACGCGATATTTGCCGTTCGGTAAGGGCGTCACATTCAGTACGTCACACTCGCCGCAGATGAAGGCAGGCGTAGGGCCATGCTTGCGCCGATGCACACGGACACGGATTCAACTTCTCACGGGTTGCCAGTCGTGATATAAGTAGACCCGTTCGTTTTGCACAACCGCTAAGGGGAATTCCCGAAGGAGTTTTCAAATGAAACTGGTCGTCTCGGTGGTCTTGATCGCATCATCGGTCTTCGCACAAGTATCCACAGGCACGCTCGTGGGTACAGTTACCGACCCGTCGGGCGCCGCTCTGCCGAGCAGCAGGCTGACCGTCCGGCATCTCGCCACTGGCGATTCCCGCGATGTCCTCTCCAACGAACGCGGCGAATTCACGGCATCGTTTCTGCGCACCGGCGATTATGCGGTGACCGTCGCCGCCAAAGGCTTTAAGATCAAAACCATCAATAACATCACGATTCGCGTCGACCAGACCGTGAACCTTCCGGTCGATCTGGAGATTGGCGGGGTTGCCGAAACCGTCGAGGTGACCGCCACCACGCCGCTCGTCGACTCGACTACGTCTTCGGTCGGGCAAGTGATCGAGAACAAGAAGATCGTCGAATTGCCGCTCAATGGCCGGAATGCATTCGCACTCGGATTGCTCGCCGGAAATACCATACCGGTCAGCGGCATGGGCACCAATCTTCCCTTCGTCGCCGGTGGTGGACGCTTTTCGACCAACGACGTCATGCTCGACGGAATCGATAACAACACGTCGGTGAACTCGAACAACATTGGACGCAACGGAATCAACTATACGCCCAGCGTGGACGCGGTCGCCGAGTTCAAGGTCAAGACCAATAACTACAGCGCTGAGTTCGGACGCTCGGCGGGCGCGATCATCTCCGCGACGACGCGCAGCGGAGGCAACGTTCTGCATCTAAGCGCTTGGGACTTCCTTCGCAACGAGAAGATGGACGCTAATAATTTCTTCTCGAACGCCGCGAGCTTGAAGCGCCAGCCGTTTAGACAAAATCAGTTCGGATTCACCGCCGGCGGCCCCGTCTCGATCCCGAAGCTCTACAACGGAAGGAATAAGACGTTCTTCTTTGTCGATTACGAAGGGCTCCGGCGGCGCACTTCCGCGAGTTCGTCGACTCTCGACATTGCGCCCATGGACTACCGCACGGGCGATTTTTCACGGTACAAAGGGACGATCTTCGATCCCCGCGCCCGGAGAATCGGACCGAACGGGCAGGTGATCTCGACTCCTTTTACCGGCAATAAGATTCCAGCGGGTCAGATTCATCCCGGCGCGACGGCGGTGATGGGATTGCTGCCGGCGCCGAATTTTGGAGCGGCCGGCGCCGACACACGCAACTATATTCGCACCGCGTCGAATCCGTTCGGGAACAATCAGTACGACATCAAGATCGATCACCGCTTGAGCGACAAGAACACCTTGTCCGGCCGCTATTCGCGCAGCAAAGCAAACGATCCCAATCCCGGCAGCTTCGACGGGTTCATTGGCGGCGGCGGTGTCAACATCCGCAACGCCATTAACTCCACCGTCAGCGATACCCATATCTTCAGTCCCGCAATCATCAACGAAGTTCGGGCCGGCTACACGCGACAGAACGGCAGCTTCGACGGACTTGGACCTTCCGGCGCCGATTTCGCCCGCCAGAACAATATCGCGCTGTTCCCGTTCCCCGTGCAGAGCTTCCCCAGCATCGCCTTTAATTTTTCCGGGGCGATCAATACCCAAGCTCAATTCGCCGGACTCGGCGGAGGCGATCCCAATTTCAACATCGAAAACACCTTTCAGCTTTCCGACAACCTTTCCATCACCAAGGGCGCTCATACGTTCAAGACCGGCGTCGACGCCCGGAACTACCGCTATGACGTGATTCGCGGAGGCGGTCAATTAATCTTCGGATCCATCTTTAGCTCGTCTTCGGATACCGCGGGCTCGGGCGCTCCTTTGGCCGATTTCCTGATGGGATTTCCCTCCGGCACGCAAGGCACGCAGTTGCTCGATTGGTCTCGCCAGCGTGATTCTTACGTCGGAATGTACTTCCAGGACGATTGGAAAGTCTCCCGCAAGCTGACTCTAAATTGGGGTATTCGCTATGAGCTCTACACCCAACCCATCGACCTGCGCAACCGCGGCGGTCTCTTCAACGTGAGCACGGGCCAGTACACGCTGCCCGGCCAAAATGGAGTTTCGCGCGCCATTGTCGCTCCCGATCACAACAATTGGGCGCCTCGTTTCGGGTTCGCCTACAGCGCGAACCGCAAGCTGACCGTCCGCAGCGGATTCGGCGTATTCTACGCCCGCCGCGAAATGAACCAGGAGGTCACCCAATTCGGCGGCAACATCCCGAACACTCCGGCCCTCGTGTTCCCGTCGATCAGCGCGTCCGGCACCGTCACTCCACCGCTGACGCTGAGCACGGCGCTGACGGTGTTACCGAGCGATCCGACTTTGTCCAACTTCACGGCAGCGGCGCCTTTCAGCACTCTGATCCGCACCGCCGATTTTGGCAACAGCGCCAACTCTTACTCCTATCAGTACAACCTGAGCCTGCAGTACGAATTGATGCGGAACTCGGTGTTGGAAGTCGCCTATACGGGTCTTCGCGCGATTCGCCTCGTGAGCCGCGTCAACCTCAACCAGATTCCCTGGGATGTTGCCCTCGCCGGCAGGAATCTTCAGATTCATCGCAAATATCCCAACGTGAACAACGCGGTCGGACTCGATTCGGCAACTGGCCGCTCGGCTTACGATTCGCTCCTCGTTCGCTTCGAAAAGCGCTTCAGTAACGGGTTCAACTTCCTGGGCAACTACACGTTCTCGAAGAACATGGAGATTAATGGAACCGGAGGGTCTAGCTCGTTCGGTCAGAACGGCGGTACTACCTTCCCGGTCGACTCCTGGAATTTGCACAACGAAAAAGCCGTGGGTGCGCTCGACGTGCCCCACGTGATCGTCTTCAGCGGCGGTTACGAGCTTCCTTTTGGAAAAGGGAAACGGTGGATCAGCAACGGTGGCGCGTCTTCCTACATCCTGGGCGGATGGCAGGCCAACAGTATTTTCTATCACCGCAGTGGATTTACGACCGATATCCGCACAACTAGGATTCCGGCCGCCAACCAGCTCTTCGCCACCATTAATGTGCCCGACCGGGTGGCCGGGCAATCGACGCAACTGCCGGATGCGGGTGTGGACGGCTGGTTTAATCCGGCGGCCTTCGCGCTGCCCGGAACGGCCACCAGCGCGACCGGTGTGCCTCTGATCCGTTTCGGCAACGCTCAACGCCGGGTCGGCCGGGGACCCGGCTCCAACAATATGGATTTCTCGCTCTTTAAGAACTTCGCGCTCACAGATCGGACGAACCTCCAATTCCGTGCCGAGGCGTTTAACCTCAGCAATACGCCGACCTTCAACTTGCCGGGGGCGACCAATTCAGCGCTCACCATCGGCAATGCGAACTTCGGCAAGTTGACCGGCTCTTCCGCTACCGGCCGCCAGTTCCAAATGGGTCTCAAACTCCTGTTCTGAGGGCCGGACAGGGCGGTAGACTTATGAGAGCGTCGCTAACAGTGAGAGTCGGGTTATTACTTCTCCTTTTGACTCATTCCGGCGGATCGGCTCGTGCTCAGAATAGTACTTCAGGCGGTGTTGTGCCGGCTGGGATCTATGCCAATCACGAGCAGGTGGCCGCCGCACTGGCCAAAGGCGGGCCGTTGATCGACAATCCGAACACGCCGGCTGCTATCAACGTTGCGGGTTACCACCGTGATAAAGCCGGCGTCGTTGAACTCAATGCGAAACAGACCACCGTCTTCTATGTCTCCGATGGCGAGGCGACGGTCATCGCCGGTGGAACAACGGTGAAGTCGAAGAACGCTATCGCGGACAATCAATTCGACGTCGAAGGTGGAAAGAGTTTTCACCTGACCAGGGGCGACATGATGGTTGTTCCCGCAGGATCGCCGTATTGGTTCAAGGAGGTTCCGGCATCGGTCAGCTATATGACGGTGAAGTTGACAACTCCTCCGGGCGGTACCGGCACTGACGTTGCATACCTCGATCACGACAAGGTTACAGCCGCATTGAATAGCAAAGGGCAGATTTTCTCAGCCCCGAAATTGAGACTCTCCGGCGGGTATCGCACAGGCCCAGATCAACCCGCCAACTACGGCGCAGATCCGGAAGTCCATCCGGACTCTATCGATGTTTTCTACTGCATCGACGGCGCCGTCACCGTAGTGACCGGCGGCAAGGTTGTTGGTGTGAATACGAAGGAGATCGGAGCCAAACAGATGACCGGCGCGAAAGTCGAACAAGGACGGGCCGACCACATGACGAAGGGCGACTGGCTGTTGGTGCCTTCGGGAACGCCCCACTGGCATATTGAATACCCGAAGCCTTTCGGTTTTTACCGCTATTTGCTGGTGAAGGTGCAGGAATAGCCGCGGCGAGCGTTCGACCGTCGACCGCGGAGTACACAATAGTGCCTAAACGCACCTCACGGCGTGGTTTTTTTCGGAGATGCGGCAGGGTGGGGCCCGTTGAATAGGAACTGCCGGCGGCCTCCATGCGGACGATGAGAGCTTCGGCCAAGATCAGCAAGGTAGCGTGATATCATACCTGCAATTTCACAAAGCGGTGGGATGACCGATGCCGGACAACCCAGCAATTATGGGAGGGAGAAGATGACGGAGCAGGTGTCGCGCCGCGTCGCGCTGAAAATAGGCTTGGCCGGATTGGCAGCCGCGCTTTTGCTTTCCGTGCAGGTGAACGTATCCGCACAGCAGGGTAACGCGGAGCCTGCGGCAGCTTCTCCGAGCCAGCGTCAATTCCTCGATCGCTATTGCGGGTCGTGCCATGGCGAACGGCTGAAGAGTGGCGGCCTGAGTCTGGCCCAGGTCGACATGTCCAGGGTTGGTGCGCAGGCCGAACTATTCGAAAAGGTAGTTCGCAAGCTGCACACCGGCGTCATGCCGCCTCCCGGCGCGCCGCAGCCCTCGGCGGCCGATCGCCTTGCGACGTTGACTTGGCTGGGAACATCGCTCGATGCGGCGGCGGCCGCAAAGCCGAATCCCGGCCGCACCGAAACGCTGCGACGCCTGAATCGAACCGAGTATCAGAACGCGATCAGAGACCTGCTGGCGCTCGACATTGACGCCACCTCGCTTCTGCCGGCCGATGAGAGCGGTCATGGCTTCGACAATGTCAACGTCGGCGATCTGTCGCCGACGCTCCTCGATCGTTACGTGTCAGCCGCCCAGAAACTCAGCCGCCTGGCGGTTGGGACGCAATCCGCCTTGCAGAGTGAAACCATTAATACGCGAGCCGATCTCACGCAGGAAGATCATCTGCCGGGGATGCCGCTTGGCACGCGCGGTGGCGTGTCGGTGTCCTATGTGTTTCCCCAGGACGGCGAGTACGAGTTCCATGTCACGCTCATGCGCAGTCTGGAAGGAATCGTCAGCGGGTTGCGTGAGAACCGCCCGCACCAGATTCTGGTGCTGATCGACCGGGAACTGGTCCATACCTTCACGATCGCGAAGGAATGCGATATGGCCCTTGTCGTGGGCAACAATGGCTGCCCCAGCGGCGACGAGACACTGAACGAAAAGCCTCTGAAAGCGCGCGTTACCGTGAAGGCAGGCCCGCATCAGCTCGCCGTCACATTCCTCCAGGAAGGCGCATCGCTTATCGGCACGCCCAGGGAGCCGACAATATCCCGCTACAACGACCGGCGGCACCCGCGTACGGCGCCCGCTGTCTCCCAGGTTTTTGTGACCGGACCGTTTGCGCCGAGAGGCGCCGGGGATACTCCGAGCCGCCGCCGATTGTTTGTGTGCCGGCCGGCCGGACAAGACAAGGCAGAGGAAGAAAAGTGTGCAGGAACGATTCTATCGACCCTGATGCGGCGCGCCTATCGGCGGCCGATCGCAAGAGCTGAAGTAGACGAGCCGATGGCGTTCTATCGTAAAGGGCGCGAAGAGAGCGATTTCGACGCCGGAATCGCAACCGCGCTGGCTTCTGTCCTCACCAACCCGAACTTCCTGTTTCGCGTGGAAAGCGACCCAAAGAAGGTAGCGGCAGGCGGTGTCTATCGGATCGGCGATCTCGAGTTGGCGTCGCGATTGTCGTTTTTCTTGTGGAGCAGCATCCCGGACGATGAGTTGCTCGACGCCGCCGTTCGGGGCAAGCTGAGTCAGCCCGGAGAGTTAGAGAAGCAGGCGCGCAGGATGCTCGCCGACCCCCGCTCATTCAACCTCGCGTCGAATTTCGCCGGACAATGGCTGCGGCTGCGCAATGTTGACGCGATCATTCCAAGCGCAAATGTTTTCCGGGACTTCGATGACAACCTGCGGCAGGCCTTCCGGCAGGAGACCGAGCTCTTCTTTGACAGCGTGCTGCGCGAGGATCGCAGCGTGCTCACTTTCATCAAGTCGGATTATACGTTCCTCAATGAGCGGCTGGCGAAGCACTACGGAATCCCCAACGTCTACGGAAGCCGATTCCGCCGCGTGATGCTCTCTCCGGAAAGCAAACGCGGCGGCCTCCTGCGGCAGGGCAGCGTGCTCTCGGTCACGTCGTATGCGACACGGACCTCGCCGGTACTTCGCGGAGTTCTGGTGCTGCGCAACATATTGGGAGCGCCGCCGCCGCTCCCCCCTCCCAACGTGCCGGCACTCGACGAGAGTACGATGGCCGCCAACCTTACGATGCGCGAGCGCCTGGCTGCACATCGCGGCAACCCGGTCTGCGCGAGCTGTCATAGCACGATTGATCCGGTGGGCTTCGCGCTTGAGAACTACGATGCGGTGGGACACTGGCGCGACCTGGAGGTAGAGGGGCAACCCGTCGATGCGTCAGGAGCTCTGCCCGGCAGCGCGGAGTTCCGAGGGATCGACGGACTCGAGGACGCGCTATTGCGCCGTCCCGAACTGTTTCTCGCCACTCTGACAGAAAACCTTCTGACGTTCGCGCTCGGACGAGGCATCGAGTACTACGACGCGCCTGCCGTTCGCAAGATCGTCAGCGATGCCGAGAAGGATGGATACCGGTCCTCGTCGCTCATTCTCGGAATCGTGAAGAGCGTTCCGTTTCAAATGCGGCGCGCTGAAATGGCGTCCGTGGCCGGCAAAACAGGAAATGAGCAAGCGAGTATCAACAAGTAAGTATTAAGTCCAGATAGTGAGGAGAGCAAGATGTTTCTGACCAAGAAAGCCATTCCCCGACGAATGTTCTTGAGAGGCGCGCAGGCCACTCTTGCTCTGCCTCTACTCGACGCAATGATTCCGGCTTCCACGGCGTGGGCCCAGACGGCCGCGAAGCCGGTGCCGAGGCTCGGCTTCGTCTTTGTCCCGATGGGGATGGATGAGTCGCGATGGACCCCGCCCGGCCATGGAAAGCTGGACGAGCTTTCCCCCATCCTTAGCCCGCTCAAGCCGGTTAAAGACCAGTTGACCGCCATTACCAATTTGCGGTTGCCGTCCGCCTACCCCGGTACGCACGACACGTCTAACTCGGCGTTTCTCAGCGCGGCGAGTTCCAAACACACCGAGAGCTCGGACTATTTTTGCGGCACGACAGTCGACCAGATCGCGGCCCAGCAGATGGGGCGCGAGACGCAACTGGCCTCGCTCCAGCTCGCCATGGATCTGAACCCGCTCGCCGGTGTGTGCAACAACGGTTACGCATGCGTCTATCAGAATTGCCTCTCATGGTCGTCGCCGACGACCCCGCTTCCGTCCGAGGCGCACCCGCGAGTGGTCTTCGAGCGCCTGTTCGGCGAAGGCGGGAATGCGGCCGTTCGCCGGGCAGCGCTGCGCAATCGAGCAAGTCTGCTCGATTCGTTCACCAAGAACATCGCGAGTCTCAAGCAACGGGTAGGTGTTCCGGATCGGGTACGGTTGGATCAGTATCTCGATAGTGTTCGCCAGGTGGAGCGTGAGATCGAACGCGCCGAGAAAGCGGTGGCGGACAACAAGACGCCAGATCTCGACCGGCCGGTGGGCGTTCCCGCGGCGTTCGCCGACCACGCGAAGCTCATGTTCGACCTGCAGATTCTTGCCTTTCAGGCGGATATCACGCGCGTCATCACATTCCAGTTCACGCGCGAGCAGAGCAACCGTACGTATCCTGAGATTGGCGTCCCGGACCCGCATCATCCAACCAGTCATCACGGCAACGATCCAGAAAAGATAGCAAAGATAGCCAAGATCAATACGTTCCACATTTCGCTGTTTTCAGACTTCCTCCAGAGAATGAAGGCCACTCCCGATGGTGACGGCTCGCTCCTCGATCACTCGGTTTACCTGTACGGCAGCGGCATGGGTAATCCCAGCCTTCACGATCACGAAAATCTTCCAATCCTGGTCGCAGGCGGCGCCGGAACCGGACTGAAGGGCGGCCGGCATATTCGGTACGAGAAGGGAACGAACCTGGCCAACCTCCACCTCACGCTGCTCGATCGAGTAGGCGTTCATCTCGATTCATTCATGGACAGCACGGGGAAAGTCGAAGACCTTTTCGAGCGAGTCGACGTCGGATAGGAGACGCACATGCACTGGCGGAAAATAATCTGTGGACTGGTACTGGGGTTCGGCGTCGCCGCTTTGGGCTTCGGGGAGACGCGTGCGGCGGTGGCCGACGCGGCCGAAAAAGGCGACAAGGCGAGCGTCCGGAGGCTGCTGGCGACGGGCGTCGACGTGAACGCCGCTCAGGCGGATGGGACCACCGCGCTGCACTGGGCCGCATATCACGACGATGGGGAGACGGTGGCATTGCTGGTGCGAGCGGGCGCCAAAGCGAACGCTGCGAACGCCTATGGCGTGACGCCGCTCTCCGAGGCATGCACGAACGGCAACGCTTCAATCGTGAAGCTGTTGTTGGAGGCTGGCGCCGACGCGAACACCAAAATGAAAGGCGGGGAAACGGTCCTCATGTTGGCCGCCCGCTCAGGGAATGTCGACGTAGTGAAAGCGCTGCTCGCCCGTGACGCCAGTACCGCATCACACGAGCGGCTTGGCCAGACGGCCTTGATGTGGGCGGCGGCCGAGGGGCACACGGCCGTGGTCCGCGCGCTGATCGAAGCCGGGGCCGACATGAAAGCGAAAATCGATACCGGGCTTACGCCGTTCTTCTTCGCAGTGCGTGGAGGGCACCTCGATACGGTGCGCGAGTTTCTCGCGAGGGGCATCGATGTGAAGGCGATGACGGAGCCCACGCCCAGCCGAGGAGGCAGGGGCGGAGGCGGGGGCCGGGGGCCCGCGGGCATCAGTCCGTTGATGCTCGCAGTACAGAACGGTCACTTCGAGCTTGCAATTGCGGTGGTCGACGCGGGCGCCGATCCGAACGATGTGCGAACCCGATTCACTCCACTCCATATGATTCCAATCATGCGCAAGCCCGATTCCAGCGACGGCAGCGAAGGCGTGCGGCCGGTGGGGTTAGGGCGCCTGTCTAGCGCTGATTTTGTCCGCGAAATCGTGAAGCGAGGCGCGAACATCAATTTGCGCCTGCCCGAAGGCGCGGCGAGACAGCCCGGAACATCTTCACAAGTCGGCGCTGAGGGAGCGACGGCATTTCTCTTTGCCGCCGATCGGTCCGACATTCCGCTGATGCGCCTGCTCCTGGAGTTGGGCGCCGATCCCCTACTGCCAAACGCCAACGGCACGACGCCACTGATGGCTGCAGCCGGTGTGGGCACGCGAGCGCCGGAGGAAGAGGGGGGCGAGGAAAGCGAAGCGCTGGAAGCTGTGACGATGTTGCTCGCGCTCGGCGCGGATATCAACACCGTCGACAACAATGGGGACACGGCCATGCACGGAGCCGCATATAACATTTACCCGCTTGTGGTTAACCTGCTGGATGAGCGTGGCGCCGATCCGCAACTCTGGAACAAGCCCAACAAAGAGGGCCGGACGCCGCTATTCATCGCAGAGGGTCACAACGGCGGTAGTCCGCGTCCCGATGCAGCGACGATCGCAGCGCTGACCAAGGTGATGCACGCAAGGGGTATTTCGACCGAAGGCGAACGGCCGAAGCTGGTTGATGAATACGAGAAGAAACCTGATCCCAAACCTGCTGGAACGCAGGTCCAACAGAAGACGAAGTGAACTGGTGCAAGATCCCAAGTTCGGCGGTCGAGCGGCTTTGGCCTTGGGCGCTTGGCAAGAGTGACCCATTATGTTGTGTACAACATAATGGGTCAGTTTCCGATAGTGCCGAAGCTTTGGCGCAACGAAGGCTCTGCACACCGTGACAACCGCGGCGGTAAAGGATGAATCAATGAGCAGCGACGTTGCAGGACGCGGGCTCCATTGCCCTTCCGCGTGTAGCGTCCCGACCGCCTCGGCGGTCCCGCTCTGCATGCATCGCGATGTTCGACTGCTCAGCCGCACTTCACCATCGGTAAGAGTTCGCAATGCGCTTGGCCCAGGGTATACAAGTTTCGATCTGGATCTCGGGAAACGCACGATTGTGCTGGATCGGATCGCTCCTAAAACTCGCCGGGATTCTCGAGATCAGGAAGATGAGGGAGGGATCATGCGAAGGTCGCTCACGATGCTCTGGCTCGCGGCCGTTTTCCTTGGGGTGTTAAGTGCGGGCCGAGTTGGAGCCCAGACGCGCAGAACCGTCTGGGACGGCGTGTTTACGGCCGAACAGGCCGCGCGCGGAAGGATGATCTTTGCGACAACGTGCGCCGCATGTCATCACGAAGATCTCAGCGGGGGCCGGAGTTTGCCGCCGCTGCAAGGCAAAATATTCTTAAACCATTGGAACGAAGGAAGTCTGGACGCATTGTTCAGCCGCGTCAAGTCAATGCCGCCGGGGAAAGCGACATTGGGTGACGCCGCGTATGTCGACCTGCTCAGCTTCCTTCTGGATGCGAACGCGTTTCCCTCTGGGACGCAGGAACTGAAGGCGGAAGCCATACCCTACATTCAGGTTCAGGGTAAAGATGGGCCTGCTCCCGTTCCCAACGGCGCTCTGGTGGATGTGGTCGGATGTTTTGTGCGCGGGCTTAAAGACACATGGATGCTGACGAACGGAACCGAACCGGCACGGACGCGAAATCCGATGCGGCCCACCGAATCGGAAATAGCAGCCGCGGCGGCTAAGGCGCTGGGCGATCAGACATCTCACCTTCTCGATGTTCACTTCTTCAGTAGCGGCTTTCATCCGGAAGCCCACGCAGGCCACAAGGTCAATGCGAAAGGGTTTTTGGTGCGCACGGAAACGGATGTCCGGATCAGTGTGATGTGGATCGAAGTGCTAGCTGAGGACTGTAGCCGCTAATCTGTGTGCGTCGATGGAGAACATGAACAATCGCTACTCAGGATCATCGAGCCAATTCACATCCGGACATCGGCTTGTTGTGAAAAGCTGTCAGAAGCCGATTTGGTCGCCCTTCGAAAGCGCCTTTCTGAGATGCCGTCGCACGAACTGGAGCTGCACTACAAGGCAGCCCACAACGCTTGCCGGTTTAATCCGCTTCGAGCACCACAGCCAGCGGTGATGCAAGAGTTCGTTCAGGTCTGGAAACAACTCCGAAACGCCTCCAAGAAGATCTGACAGGGCGTGGCACCACGACGCTGATGCCGTTTAGGCGGGCACTCATTGCGGGCCAGCCTGAATTGTAGGAGGAGGTAACACCGTTTCACGATGACTCGCCGGGTCTGCGCTCCCCTAGACCGCAGAAAGTCATCTGGCTGGCCCACAGAATCCCGGCGAAGACGCCGGACAGCGATACCGTCACGCTGCCACCGATCTGACCCAGGACCTGGCAACCGATGCAATAACGATCGACGGCTTCCATGTCGACCTAACTAACCGGCCGAAGCTCCTGGGGGTATATTGGTACTCATGAAATCGCCCGGTTTGCTGTGCGTGCGGCTTGCTCTTCTGGTCACGGCAGTTGCTGGTTTCGCTGCGTCGTTGACCGTGACCACTCTCATCGGCACCGGGATACCAGGATTCACCGATGCCAACGTGAACAATCCTTACGGTCTGGTGATCGGGCCCGACGGTGGATTGTACCTCTGCGACCTGGATAACCAGCGGATCCGGCGGCTGGACCTCAAGACCAAAACGCTGACAACCGTCGCTGGTAATGGACAGAAAGGCTACCGGGGCGACGGCGGTCCGGCGATAGCGGCGTCACTCAATATGCCGCATGAGCTGCGCTTTGATGCCAAGGGCGATCTGTACATCGCGGAACGCGACAATCACGTCATCCGCAAAGTGGACATGAGAACTGCGATGATTTCGACCATAGCGGGAACAGGCGCAGCGGGCTTTACCGGTGACGGTGGGCCGGGTACGAAGGCGCAACTGCGTCAACCGCACAGTCTTCTCTTCGACCGGGACGGCACGCTGTTGATTTGCGATATTGGCAATCAGCGGATTCGACGGCTCCATCTCGATAGCGGACTCATTGAAACCTACGCCGGTACGGGTGAGGCGGCGGCCACACCCGAAGGATCGCCGGTCCGCGGAACGCCGCTGAAAGGCCCGCGAACGCTCGCCATGGCAGGTAACGGAGACCTGTTTCTCGCGCTACGCGAGGGCAACGCCATTTACCGCATAGACGCGAAGACGCAGACTCTGCATCGGGTGGCTGGCTCCGGGCAGCAAGGCTACACTGGTGATGGTGGACCGGCCTTGAGTGCCACCTTGGGCGGGCCAAAAGGCCTTGCATATGACGGTGTAGAGAACCTCTACTTGGCGGACACGGAGAATCACGCAATTCGACGTGTGAGTCTGACCAGCGGGATCATCTCGACGGTGCTGGGGACGGGGGAGCGGGGCGACGGCCCGGAGACAACTCCGATGACGTGCAAGTTATCGCGGCCTCACGGGGTGCTATTCGCGAACGGTATGTTGTTCGTTGCCGACAGCGAGGCCCACCGGATCCGTGTACTGCGTTAGTGAAGCACCGCTCCCCGCTTAATAATCGTGGTGCCCGCCAACCGACCACCCAATGCTGGTCACTTCCGGAGAGGTTTGTCTCAGCCCGTTATGGCGATATATCGGTAGCGATTCAGATTGTCGCCGCTGCATGTCCGCGGTCACGCTGGCGCACAAGCCGTAGCGTTTCCGCAATCGATAGACGTCTGCCTGGCGCGACGGGCATCCGCTCTGCGGCCATGTCACCCAGGGGCAGTCCTGCGGCTAGCAACCTATTGCGGCGCCGGTCCGGGAGTACCGCTGCTAAGCGCTCCGCCTCTGGATCGATCGATACAGCACCGCTCCGTTCCAGCCGGCGCAGTCGGGTGAGTATTGCCTTCATCCGCGGGCCTCCGGCGATTCTACAAAGCGCACGGTAAAGATGTATTTGTCCGATTCCGGCGCTGGCCCCGGCCGTTCTTCCATCTCGCACCATTCGATACCCGGACTGCGAGACTCAATTTGCTTGACGACGACCAGATGGCGTTCGCCAACGTAGTCTGCCGGCAGCGGTTTCACGGACCCGTACCGAAACGTAAGGGTCGTATCCTCAGTACTGCGAATCTGCGCCGCGACTCGCTCCAGCTTTGAGACTCGACGCGCGAGGGCGTTCACCTCGACAACTCGCTGTGCTCCAGCTTCGAAACACGCCAGAGCAACTGGCTCATCGTTGTTTTACTCCGCTTGCCGTTTCGGCCGCCCGCTCCAGATCCGCGACACGCGCTTCGCTTCGCTGCTCTCCAGAAGTGACCCGGTAGCGTTCGACTGAAGTGTCCCACTC
>JBDTVQ010000149.1:0-14096 GCA_040007195.1 Acidobacteriota bacterium
GCACAACCGAATTGGGCTACATGGCGGGGCTGCAGCCGGAGTTTGCCAAGCGCAATTGCAAAGTGATCGGGCTTAGCGTGGACCCGGTGACGAACCATGGCAAGTGGGCTGCCGATATCGAGGAGACGCAGGGCCACGTGGTAACCTTCCCGATGATTGGCGATCCCGAGCTGAAGGTGGCCAAGCTGTACGACATGCTGCCAGCCGACGCGGGTACGACATCGGAAGGCCGCACGGCCGCTAACAATGCCACAGTACGCACGGTGTTCCTAGTGGGGCCGGATAAGAAGATCAAGCTCATGCTGGTCTACCCGATGAGTACGGGGCGCAACTTCGATGAAGTGATGCGCGTGCTCGATTCGATTCAATTGACGGCCAAGCACCAGGTGGCGACGCCGGTCAACTGGAAGCACGGCGAAGACGTGATCATTCTGCCCTCTGTTTCCGACGATCAGGCCAAGGCGAAGTATCCCGACGGCTGGAAGTCGCCCAAGCCGTATCTGCGCATTGTGCCGCAACCGAAGTAGTTCCGTGTACGAGGAGTTCCTGGCGGGCTATCCGTCTTATCGCGAGACGTCGGTCCTTGATGAATTGCGGGCGACCGAATACCGGCGGCTGGACGAGCAGCGGCAGGTGTACCTCGACTATACCGGCGGGTCACTACACGCCGAGTCGCAGATTGCCCGGCATGTGGAGCTCCTGAGCGGCGCGGTTTTGGGGAATCCGCATTCGGCCAATCCCACGTCAGTGGCCATGACCAATCTGGTGGAGAGCGCGCGCCGCTACGCTCTCCGCTACTTCCACGCAGGCGACGACTACTTCCTGGTCTTCACGCTGAATGCATCGAGCGCGCTGAAGCTGGTGGGCGAGTCTTTTCCGTTCGCGGCGGGCGGCCGGTTTCTGGCCATGGCGGACAATCACAACTCGGTGAACGGGATTCGCGAGTTCGCGCGGGCGCGCGGGGCGGCGGTAACGTACGTACCGCTTCAGGCGCCCCAACTGCGGTTCGATCCAACGGAACTGGACCGGGCGTTGCATGAGCCGGCGGCTGGTGAGCGGCTCTTCGTATTTCCGGCGCAGTCGAATTTTTCCGGCGTGAAGCATCCACTGACTCTGGTTGCGGAGGCAAAAGCTCTGGGATGGCGGGTGCTGTTGGACGCGGCTGCATTCGTGCCGACGAACCGCTTGGATCTGTCGGTTGTTCAACCGGACTTTGTCACGCTGTCTTTCTACAAGATGTTTGGATACCCGACGGGTGTCGGGGCCTTACTTATCCGGAAAGACGCTTTCCCGTTGCTCCGGCGGCCGTGGTTCGCCGGAGGCACGGTGAATTTCGCTTCGGTGCAGGCGCGGGCGCATGTGCTCTCCGGAAACGAAGCTGCGTTCGAAGACGGAACGCTGAACTATTTGTCGATTCCCGCCGTGGAGATCGGATTGCGGCACATTGAGTCCATCGGCATCGAGAAAATCGGTGAAAGGGTTCGATGTCTGACAGGGTGGCTGCTCGAACAGTTGCTCGCTTTGCGGCACTCCAACGACCGGGCGATGGTGCGCATTTATGGTCCCGCGACGACGGAAGCGCGAGGCGGAACGGTGACGTTGAACCTGTACGATCCCGAAGGACACCTGCTCGACTACAGGCGCGTGGAAGAGCTTGCGGGCGAGGCGCGAATCTCATTGCGCACGGGCTGTTTCTGTAATCCCGGCGCAGGCGAGTGCGCGGAGGGCTTGACCGAAGACGACATGCGGGCGGGGTTCGAACTGGGAGACGGAGCGAACCTGCAGGGCTTTGTACGCCTGATGCAGAGCCGTGGAATTAACAAGAGCGCCGGAGCGATCCGGGTATCGCTGGGTATCGCTAGCAATTTTGCCGATGTGTCGAAATTTGTCGAATTCGTCGAGAGCTTCCGCGACCAGACGCGGCTGGGGATTGGCGAAGTGACCTTTGATATCGAATCGTGCCGTGTGATCCGGGATGGGGCCTAGCCGGAGCCCGTTAATCAAAAAAGCCGCGTCACAACACCCGGGGTAAAGCCGTTGATCATGCTGTCATAGCCGCCGCCCCCGCCGCTCTTAGGTGTCCACACTTCGACGGTCCCGCTCGATTTCCAGATATAGGTAATCTTCCCCGAACTGTCCATGAACCAGTAGGCGGAGCCTTCCACGGGATGGATGGTTTCCGTTGCCTTCTTGGGCGCGCGTTTGGAATAGCGGGCGGTTCCTGACTTCGTAATGAAGTAATATTCGGTGCGGCCGGAGTATTCCAGCTTCCACCACCCGGCAAGGGCCTCGGCCTTGAGAAGATCGGGAGCAGGATCGTCGCTTGTGAAGTGGATCAGGGTATAGACATAGCCGTCGTGCAGCCACCAACTATCCTCAACCCACGACTTCGGAGGAAACCGCGCGACAGTATGGCAGGTGACGCCACCAACGCCTGCCCGGTCCAACTTGCCTGCGAACATCGTGGAGTGCGTGTACGAAAGGCGACCTCCGAAATCGCCGTCGGGGCTGGTATTGAAGTAACCGAGCATGTCCCCTTTCTTGAAAATGCCGGTATCGATTACCCGTTGAGCCTTGTCCTTGGCAACCTTTTCGCACAGCGTTTTGGTGTCGGAGCGGCTCCGCAGAGTATTGACAAGGCTGGTCACGCCGCGTTCATCCACTTTGGCTCCGCCAGCCGACAGACAGCGGGAAAGGTAGTGTGCACAATCCGCTAAGCCAGCCCAGCCATTGATGACCTTTTCATAGGTCACGCCGGCGTCGGTTCGCCGAAATACGGCCTTCTCGGGATCGGTGCCGGATCCTTTCACAAACATCGCGACCCAACCCTCCGCTACCGGCGCCTTTAGCTCTTTGCGCTTTGCGGCAACGCTGATCCGTTCGTTGGTAAGCCAGAAAATTCCATCATCGCAGGGGATGTTCCAGTATTTTTCGGCGTACTGAATCGCCTTATCGCGGTCGTAGGCCACGGATCACCTCACTTCACCCAGCGGACGGTATTGAGTGTCTTATCGATCTTTTCTTCCAGCGCGGCAAGTTTGCCGGCATCGCCGGTTTTGCAGGCGAGGTGATGGAGGACTGTCTTGGTCCGTCCGCGGGCGCTGATGGTCAGGACGGCTGTTGGGGCGTCAGACGGGGCAGCATTGCAGCCGGGGGAGCCGGGCACGTACTTTTCAGGAAGGTCGAAAAATTTCAATGCAGCCGCTTCATCGAGCAGTTTGCCCACGGCCTCGCGGCTGACGGTCGTCTTGGTAAGTCCCGGTTTGCCGACGTAGTGGCGGCCATCAAAGATCGCAGACCCGTCAGAGAAGAGGATGAGGTTGTAGACCGCGCAGCGGCGCTCGCAAGCGCCACGCTGCAGGACAATTAGTGTGTCTTGCGACAGTTCGTCGCTGACGACGACTTGCGACCCTAAATCCGGCGGGGAACTGCAGGAAAGCAGGAACAGGGCTCCAAAGAGCTTTATCGTGCGCATTGGGATTCTCCGAATGACTTGAGTATAGGCCAGCGGAGAACCATAGGACGGAAGCAGAGTATCTGGTCATTCACTCCGAATTACACGCAGCGCAACAGTCTCATTGCCTCGCTCCTTCAGTGTCAGTTTCTTACCCTTGCTCTCGACCGGATTGATTACGTCGGGATCCATCCAGGAGCCGTGCTCGATATCTTCCCAGGCGTAGATGCGGTAGTCGCCGGGGTCGAGGTTCTTCACCGTAAAGCGGCCGTGCTGGTCCGTGCTGGCTACTTTCACAAATTCCTGCCGGCTGCGGCGTGATTCCTTCTCGGGGATCAGCACGACTGTGGCGCCGGAGCTCGGCTCCTGCTTGTCGTTGGTCACGGTGCCATTCACCTGTGGGGCCCCTTCGGCAACATTGATGTGAATAGTGGGGACCGCGCCGGAGGTGAGGTCGACAAAATCGTCTTCGGCCAGTTGGTTCCCGATGCGCACGGACTTCACATAGTAGCCGTCGGGGAGTCCGGTGGCGCGAATCTGGTACCGGTCAGCGCTCACATTCACGATGCGAAATGACCCATCTTCCTTAAGCCGGTCGCTCGATAGCGAGCCGAAAATCATGGCTGCAGAGCTGGCCGGAGTCAGAAATAACCGCACCAGCGAGCGGTCAAAAGTGGCCGAGCCAGGTCCTTCCACGTTCAGGTTCCCCGGCACTTCCAGTCCGGGTGCAATGGTCAGCACGGCATTGTCGATGTGATCGGAGCCGACGTCCACCTGCTGTCGTCCGATGTAGCGAGTTTGCCCGTCGACGATCATGGCAGTCAGTAAGTACGATCCTGGCGCCAAGCCACGGAATTCGAATTGACCTTGGGTCCCCTGGGCGACTGAACGGTTCGAGTAGGAGTACATTTCTCCGTCCTTTGGGCCGATCATCACCATAGCCCGCTGCGGTCGCACCCCTGTCTGATTGTTCACGCGCCCGCGGATATGCATTGTTTTGGATTTCGACAATCGCATCTCGATGCCGGTGAAGATTTGACCAGGACCAACTTCCAGCGGGGATGCACCAGACGGATCGGTTGAGCCGGGGAAATAGGTGGGAAGGTAGGAATCATCGGATAGTCCAGCGGCTGAACGATCCTGGGCGGGCTCGTACAGGTTGCCGCCCGTATAGACGGCGCTTAAAAAATAGCGCCCGGGCGCCAAGCCGAAAATACGGAATTCACCGAGATCGTTTGTCGACGCCGCTCCCGTCTGTGACAGTTGCTTCCGGCCTTCGGTGAAGCGTTGGCGCATGGGCACTATTTGCACCCCGGAAAGCGGTTCGCCGTCTTCATCCAAAATGCGGCCGCTGATGACTCCGTGCGGCGTCAGTTTGAAGTCCACCGCCGTCATTTTCTGACCAGGCTCTAACTTCAGCGTGGCGCCGGAGCGCATTGGCCCGCGGGCTCCATACTCCGTTTCGACATAGCCGTTGCGCACGACGGTAAGGCGGTAGGTCCCCGGATCGATGTCTTTCATCGCGAATCGTCCATCAGTATCCGTGGACGTCGTAAAGGTGGGCGGTGGTGGGGTGACACGGTCGGATTCGGCGCGACGCATCATGAGCAGCGCTTTCGGAATGATTTCACCGGTGTTGGCATTGACGACCTTGCCTTGAATGGCGCAGAGGTCTTCCGGTCTGGGTTCGTTTGGGGCGGGGGGAATTGCAGCCGGGCCTGGCCCAGGAGGCTGCTGCGGGGCGGGTTGACCCGTGAGTGTGAGGGCGGTTACAGAGATGAGGAATAGAGTTCTCATGTCCTCTCCTTCGCGTTGTTGGAGGCAGACGAATCGCGGCAGTGGACCGTTACCTGCGAATTGTACTTTGGCCAGTGGCGGTTGACAAAGGCCTAGACCTCTATATACTAAGAAGTCTTAGTATGGCAAAAACGGACGCGTTGCAAGGATCGCTCGATCTACTCGTTTTGAAGGTATTGTCGCGGCGGCGGGGGCTGCACGGGTACGCCCTGATGACTGCCATCCAGGCGATCAGCGAGGACGTATTGCGGGTAGAAGAGGGCTCGCTGTATCCGGCGCTGCACAGGATGGAAGAAGCGGGTTGGATCCAGGCCGAGTGGGTGACGAAAGAGAACGGCCGGCGCGCCCGGGCCTACGAGTTGACCGCGGCTGGAAAAAAGCAGTTGGCCAGTGAAGAGTCGCGGTGGCTTGCGGTAACGCAGGCCGTGGGACGGGTATTAAGGATGGCTTGATATGTCGCTATTGACGCGGGTGCGAAATGCGATTAGCGGAGAGCGGCTGAACCGCGACCTGGATGAGGAGATGCGGTCTCATATCGAAGAGGCCATCGAGGGGGGCCGCGACCCGGAAGAGGCGCGCCGTGGCTTTGGCAGCGTGCTGCATGCGCGCGAGGAGAGCCGCGACGCGAAACTTGTACCGTGGCTGGAATCCCTTGCCGCGGACGCTGTTTTTGGCTGGCGTCAGCTGTTAAAGAA
This sequence comes from Acidobacteriota bacterium, assembly GCA_040007195.1. Taxonomy (GTDB): domain Bacteria; phylum Acidobacteriota; class Terriglobia; order Bryobacterales; family Bryobacteraceae; genus JAFLBB01. The sequence continues at coordinate 5,947 of JBDTVQ010000149.1, forward strand.
CAAAGCCGTGTCGGGAGCGGCCATCCTCTCGCTGGCGCTGGCCATCGGTTCCTGCACGGCGGCGTTCCGTTTAGTGGATGCGATGCTGTTGCGGCCGATGCCGGTGGCAGACGCGGAACGCTTGTTCTTCCTCACCTACGACCTCAAGGACAGTGAGGGCAAGTTCGACACGGGCGATAGCTATGAATATCCGGGCTTCCGTTTGATGCGGGAGGCTGTGCAAGGGCAGGCCGACCTGATGGCGATCTCCTACGCCGGTTCACAGGATGTCACCTATGGGTCCGACGACGAGATGGAAAAGGCCGTGAGGCAGTTTGTGTCCGGCTCAATGTTTGGCGTGTTTGGCTTGAAGCCCGCGCTGGGAAGGCTGCTTACGGTGAGTGACGACCTGAAACCGGGTGAGCATCCGGTAACCGTATTGAGCTACGACTACTGGACGCGGCGCTTCGGGCGCGATCCGAAGGTGCTTGGCAAAAAGCTGCGGCAAGGACAAGATCTCTTCGAGGTTGTAGGAGTCGGACCGGCAGGTTTCACGGGTACTGAGACGGGTCTGGTAACGGACTTCTTCCTGCCGACTATGGCGAACGCGCGCGCCATCAACAACGCCAGTTGGGGCTGGTTTCGCACTTGGGTGCACCTCCGGCCGGGAAGCGACCTCGAACAGGTGAGGCAAAAGCTGCAGGCGTCACTACACAACTTCCGCAACGAGAAAGCTAAGGGATTCGGGCCCGGTAGGACGAAGAGTCAGATCGAAGAATACACAGCCGCGCCCGCGCACCTGGAGCCGGCGTCGGCTGGAGTGTCGGGCATGCAGAAGAGCTACCGGCGGGCACTCACGATACTTGGAGCGGTTGTGTGCCTGGTGCTGCTCATCGCTTGCGCGAATGTGGCAAACCTCATGACGGCACAAGCGGCGATGCGTGCCCGCGAGCTGGCATTGCGCGTGTCCATTGGCGCCGGCCGCGCCCGGCTGGTGCAACTGGTTCTGATGGAGAGCCTGCTGGTCGCCATCGCCGCAACGGCACTGGGATGGCTATTCGCGTGGTGGGCGGCGCCGTTTGTTGTAAGCATGATCAACCCGCCGCAATATCCAATTCGATTGATACTGACGACGGACTGGCGCGTGTTGAGCTTTGGCGCGGCGCTGGCAACGGGGGTGACGCTGCTGTTCGGCCTGTTACCCGCGCTGCGTGCATCCGCCATAAAGCCGGTGAGTGCGCTCAAGGGCGGCGACAACCCGCACTCGCGGCGGCGGATGATGAATGCGCTGGTGGCCGCGCAGGTGGCGTTTTGCTTCCTGGTGCACTTTGTGACCGGATTGTTTGTGGCGTCGTTTGAACGAATGTCGAATCAACCTACGGGCTTCGCCACGGAACGCGTATTGCTGCTGGCAACGACGGCCAAAGGCGATCAATCGCCGGCGGCCTGGGATGAAGTGGAACAGCGGCTGCGCGAACAGGCAGGTTTGGAATCGGTGGCGCGCGCGAGCTGGGGGTTGATGTCCGGCAACGGTTGGTCCAGTGCGGTTTGGGCAAATGGGCGGGAACCGTCTCAGCAGGCCAGCCCTTATTTTCTGGATGTGTCGCCCGGTTGGTTTGCGGCGATGAAGATTCCGCTGATCGACGGGCGCGACTTCCGGCGGGAAGAGTCGCAACTGCAGTCGGCGATCGTAAACGAAGCGTTCGCGCGCTACTACTTTGACGGGCAGAATCCGGTCGGCAAATCGATCGAGTCTGAGCGGGGCAAGAAACGGGCACGGGTTGAGATTGTCGGCTACGTTCGCGATGCCCGCTACCGGAATATGAAAGAAGCGATACGTCCGACGGTCTACGTTCCGAATCGTGATCTGGATGGTGAGGGCAAGTTACGCCCGAAGGATTGGGCCACGTTCGTGGTGCGGACAAAAGGCGACGATGTGACCGCGCTGGCTCCGGCGCTGCGCCGCGCTGTAAAGGAAACGCGGCCAGATTTTCGCGTCAGCGACGTACGGTCGCAAGCAGAGCTGGTGCGAAACCAGACGTTGCGGGAACGGCTGCTGGCGCTGCTGTCGGCGTTCTTTGCCGCCGTCGCGCTGATTCTGGCAGCCGTGGGGTTATACGGCGTCTTAAATTACGCGGTGCTGCAACGGCGGCGGGAGTTCGGCATTCGCCGCGCATTGGGAGCACAAGCGGGTGACGTGGCAAGGCGCGTGACAGGCGAAGTGCTGGCGATGTTGTTTATCGGGTCGGCGGCTGGACTGGGCGCGGGTGTGGCGAGCGAACATTACCTGGAGGCATTGCTGTTTCAGGTGAAGGTTACCGACGTGGCGATGCTCACTTTGCCGCTGCTCACGATCTTCGCTGCAGCGCTACTGGCGGCCTTACCGCCCGTGATTCGGGCGGTGCGCATCGATCCAGCCGCAATGTTGCGGGCCGAATAGGCGGGCACGGCATGAGGAAACGCCGAAGTTAGAACTTCTCCTGCTTCGCCTCGCGTTTTGCCGGGTCGAAAATCAGGTTCACATCCACGGTCTGGGCGGCCTCGTCCACGGCAGTTTTGTGGTGGATGCCGCCGAGATCCTCGAACATCCGCTCTTCGATAAGGCGATTGATGAAAAACAGGGGATAGGCGGCGTTATACGGCTTGCCTGGCTCCAGGGCCCAGCGCTTTTCCACGGCTGGCGTGCCGATCAGGTCTAGGCCGGTGATGGTAAGTTTGCCGAACTTGTACTGAGTGCCAGGCGTGATTTTGATGGTGAGCTCGGCGGTGAGCTTTTTGTCGTCCAACACGCGCTCGACGGTGGAGGTCACTTTCATATAGCCGCGTTGGAGCATGTTGTCGCGGATACGCGCCTGCGCGGCGCGGACTTCGTCGAAGTTGGCAATGTCGTCCTCTTTTAGTTTGGCCGTGGCGAGCAGGTCTTCGTTGAGCGGTTCGGCTCCGGTGACGGCGACTTTGCTGACTTTGTAGGATTCGCCTTCTTCGATTTCGACGGTAACGGAGATGCCCTTGACCTTGCTGGCGTTGGCCACATCGATCTTGGGGAACTTCACGCGAAGGCGCCCGCGAGCCTCATACAACGGCACGATGGCGTTTGTGAGGACCTGGCGGAAGTAGGGTTCGCGGTACTCCGTGCCGATGGCTACGCCGTGGATGGCCAGTTGCAGCGAGGGAGTGGGCAGGATTTTGTTCCCGCGGAAGTGTACCTCCGCAATGATGGGCGGCGCGCCTGTTGGGTAGAAGAGCACGTGGAGGTCGGCCGGGTTGTCGGAGGTGACCTTGTGCGAAACGGGCGTCGGGGTTCCCTTGGCGGTGAGCAGGTCAGTGAGCGTTTTGCTGGCGAGGGCGAGAAGTTTGTCCGTGGGGGGGATCTTTCCCGAGTAAAGTGGCAGCGCTTTGGCGAGGGCTGCGTTGGCCTCGTCATCGGAGACGCCGAGGCGGGTGAAGCGGACGGGATAGACCTGGGAGATGTCGGCCACTTCGAAGGTGACCGCGTAGCCCTGGCCGCCCGGGCCCGGCGCGTAGCGGTAGCCGATGGTTTCGAAAAGAGCGGTTGAGAGCAGGCGGTCGCGGGCGGCGTCAAAGATGTCTTTGGATCCGGGCTGCCCGGCGGCCAGGCCGGTCAGGGCGAGGATGCCCGTCTCGGAGTAAAGCTTGCTGCCTTCCGCGTGCAGTGAGGTGATGGCGTGCTGTCCGGCTGGTTCGGCCTCGGCCGTGGCAGGCGCCGCTTTCGTGGCGGCGGGACGCTTGGCGGCGGGGCGCTTTTTGGGCGCGGTTTGGGCAGGCAGCAGGAGGGCGGCAAGGCAAAGAAGAGCAATCGCTCGCATGGATCTATTGTCTATGGACGCGCCCGGCGGCGGCAGGTTGCGGGGGGTGGTTGAGCTGAATATCAGAAAGGCAGATTTTTTTGACACAGCCATTGGTCGCCTCACGCAATAGGCGGTAGAGGGAACACATGTCACGCTACACCGTTGCCGTGCAATTGGAAAAGAACCCAATCGACCAAAACATTATCGACCACCCTTACGTGCCCGACCAGCCCGAGGAAGGTACAGCCAGCGTGTGGGTCGATTTGTGGGCGGGTAAATGGAAGGTTCGGACGAATCTCACTGGATGGGTGGCCATGTTCGGACCGAGCCAAGGGGGCATCGAGGAAGCGCAGGATTTCACGCACCTGCTTGCGCCCAGTGGCAACCGAATGGTCGCCTTACGCTACTTTTCGATCGACAACCGGAAACACATGCGCGGTTTCATGCAAAGTGACGTGAATCCCAATCCGACTGGCAACTTTTTCGTGGGTGTCAATAACGTATTTAAGAGCTATTCCTACTACTGGCGCAAGATCAATCCCGATGAGATGACCACATACGAAAAGATTGAGGAAATGCTCTACATTGCCGTCGACCGCTATGTCGTTCCGGAACTGAAGGCCCAGCTTGCGGGTCTGGTTTCGGCGGAGAACCTTGGGGTGACGGGCGCAATCTTCACATGTTTCGCCGTTGCAGGGGCGATGGGCTTCAGTTTGTTAATCGCCGCGATGAAGGTGCTGCTTGGCGCGGTCGACGTTGCCACAAACTATGAGGCCTACGAGGCGCACTGGCGCCTGTTCTACCGGCACGCTACAAGGCGAACAACGGAGGCCGGACTCGAACAGGGAGCGGAGGCAATCGGATTAATCCTCGGAGGGCTGCTGGCGGGACATATCGGCGGGAAGGCCACCGAGGCGGCTCTCAATCCCATCGGCGGTGCCGTGAATCGCGGATTTCCACCGGATCAGTTTCGAGAAAAAGTGCTCAGCGTCTCGCCGGAGCGCTGGAAATCCACAGGTGAAAAGCAACTTGCCTTAGAGCAGCAGAAGGCTTCCAAAGCCCCGGAACTGTTCGAATCGCCTCTCAGCGGGTTGCAAGAGGATCTTCGAAACGGCAGGATCAGCCCAGATGAGTTTAAGAAAAAAGTACAAGCCGCCGAACGGGCCGCGATCAACACGGGCAACAGCGGTGAAAACATTTGTACCAAAACCTGGGATGAAAGGTACACGGCTTACAAGAAGGAAGCGGAGCATTTGCAGGCGCTCGAGAACGAAGCGCACAGGCGCGGCGACCAGGCCACGGAGAATCAGATCATGCTCGAGCGGCTGGAGGTCGGGATCGAGGCCGAGGCGCTGTACGGATTCGTCCGCGAAACGGACGGCCACGCGCGGGTGGTAGAAATGGCGGCACCCATTCTGAACTGCTATTTGCCCATGTGGAAACGGATGGGAACGGAGGGAATCCGCAGGCTATTTGCCACCGAAGGCCTCAAATTCGCAGACGATGAAATGGCTGCGTTCATGGCCGACCGCGATGCCATCACGAAGCCTCTCGATTTCACCGGGCATGACAAGGTAGGTCTTGCGCACAAATTCCTCTCTATTGTTGCCGAGGGGCTCAAATACCGGCATAAGCCGTCGTCGAAGATGTCGGCGGGGGAGTGGGCCAAAATGGTCGCTCAGAATCCGGGAGCAGCCAAGCAGGCGCTGATCATGTCGTTTTCGCAGAGCCTGCATAACGTCTTCAGCAACCATCACCCGCCACTCGGAACCGCGGCCGACTTTTGGGAAATGGGATTTGATGTCGTCCACGCTAGATTTCAGGAGCGCTGTTATGCCGGCTCCGAAGCATTAGACGCTCAGAAGTTCGGTCGGGATGGCCCGCGCGAACGCGCTGCGTTTATCGTCGCCAAGTTTGTCATGAAACGCCTCATCAACATTCATGGCGAAGAGCTTGTCCGCAAGCCGCAGATCAAGAGCAAGATTGAGAAGCCCCACCTTCAAGGGCCCGCGTCGCCTAAACCGAAGCCCATCGCCGTGCCCGTCAATGCCAGTATCGCGAAAGACACAGTACGGGCGGTACGCGACAAGCACACCCACGAGGGGCAAAGTAAAGGTCCGCAGCCCCTACCGCTGCCAGGTGTGTCCTATCCGGTGCACCAGAAGAAGCGCTAACTTTGCCTGCGGTGGGATGGTAAACCCCCAGTGCTAAACTGGTGGTTTCCATGTCATACGACGTTATCGTGATCGGGAGCGGTCCCGGCGGGTATTCTGCCGCCGTGCGAGCCGGCCAATATGGCCTGAAGACCGCGTTGATTGAAAAGACGCCGAAGTTGGGCGGTACGTGCCTACTGGTTGGCTGTATTCCGACGAAGGCGCTGCTGCACACAGCCGACGTTTGGGATTATTTCCAGCACAGCGAAGAGAACGGCATTCATTGCCAGGGCGCCACGCTCGACCTGCCGAAAGTATTGCAGCGCAAACAGGGCATCGTCGACAAGCACTCAAAGGGCGTCTCCTTCCTGATGAAGAAGAACAAGGTGGAGGTCATCGCCGGCTACGCGAAGCTCAAGGGCGGAGGCAAGATCGAAGTTGCCACAGCCGACGGGACGCGCACGGTTGAGGCGAAGGCGATCATCCTGGCCACGGGCTCCGAGGCGCGCATGTTGCCGGGCCTCACGCCGGACGACACCATCCTGACGAACGTCGAAATTCTGGAAATGCAGCAGGTGCCGAAGTCGTTGGGCATCATCGGCTCGGGCGCGGTGGGTGTGGAGTTTGGGTCCATTTATAAGCGCTACGGCTCCGATGTGACGATCTTCGAGATGCTGCCGCGCATTGTGCCGGTGGAAGACGAAGAGGTCAGCAAGGAACTGGAACGCGCGTTCAAGAAGCAAAAGATTCGCATCGAAACCGGCTCAAAGGTGGAGAAGGTCGAGAAGACCGGCTCTGGCGTGAAGGTGGAAGTTCTCCTTGGCAACGGCAATCGCGAAACGATGGAGTTCGAAAAACTCCTGGTGGCTGTGGGCCGCAAGCCGAACACGGAAAACGTGGGCCTGGAGAACACAAAGGTTGAGTTGGACCGCGGCTTCGTCAAGGTCGACCAATATCAGCGCACGGGCGAACCGGGCGTGTATGCGATTGGCGACATCGTGGCGGGAACGCCGCAACTGGCGCATGTGGCGACAATGGAAGGCATGGTTGCGGTGGCGCACATCGCGGGCAAGCCGGCCACCCCCATCAACAAGAACCGCATTCCGGGTGCGACCTACACCGAACCCGGCATTGGCAGCGTGGGACTTACCGAGAAGGCCGCGCGCGATCAGGGCTATAACGTCAAGGTCGGGAAGTTTCCCTTCCTGGCGAATTCGAAGGCGACGATCTTGGGATCGCACGACGGCTTCGTGAAGGTGGTCATCGACGAGACCTACGGCGAGATTCTTGGCGTGCATATCATCGGGCCGCACGCTTACGAGCTGATCGCCGAGGCGGTGACCGCCATGGAATCCGAGGCGACCCTCGAAACGATGCTGCACACGATTCACGCGCACCCGACGCTGTATGAGGCGATCGGAGAAGCGTTCAACGCAGTCAACGGAATGGCCATCAACGCCTAGGCCATGTGGAGGCCGTGCGAGTTTCGCGACCTGGGCCGTATGGGCTACGAAGAGGCCTATGCGCTGCAACGGGAACTTGTGTCGCGCCGGAAGGCGGGTGAGATTCCGGATCAACTCCTGTTCGTCGAGCATCCGCCGGTGATTACGATGGGGCGCATTGGCCGGGAGTCGAACATCCTGTTTTCGCGCGAGGCGCTGCTGGCGGCGGGCGTTGAGGTCCACGAGACTGACCGCGGCGGCGATGTTACGTATCATGGTCCGGGACAGGTTGTGGGATATCCGATTTTCGATTTACGGGAATGGAAGCGAGATGTGGGCGCCTACGTGCGCGCGCTCGAGCAGGTGATTATCGAAGCGATCGGAGAGTTTGGGTTCGATGGCGAGCGAGTTCCCGGCGCGACCGGTGTGTGGGTGGGCCCGGCGAAAGTGGCCGCCATCGGCGTTCATTTGAGCCGCTGGGTAAGCTCGCATGGGTTCGCGCTCAACGTGGAAACTAACCTGGACCATTTCAAGTTTATTGTTCCGTGCGGCCTCACCAAGCCCGTCACGTCGCTGCGCGCGCTCGGTTGCGGCGCGTCGATGGACGATGTGAAGGAGAGCTTGCTGGCCGCTGTTTCCGAAGTGTTCGAGATTGACATACCGCAGCCGGCAACGATTGGCCGGCGGGCGTGACGGAGAGAATCGAATGACAGACGTCGTAATGCCCCAGATGGGCGAAAGCATTGTAGAAGGCACGCTGACCAAGT
>JBDTVQ010000150.1:0-14087 GCA_040007195.1 Acidobacteriota bacterium
GCCACCGGTTCTATGGCGGCTTCCCCGACGTCGATGGACTCGTGCACGGCGGTGCCAGCGGTGGCGCCCTTCACACCTTTGGGCTCGGCTACATCCTCCCTCAATCGCGGCATCATAAGAGCCCGCTGATGCTCGAGCGAATGCGCCTTGTGAATGCATACCTGGACGCGCACACCTCAAAGGATGGAAACGTCGATCTCCTCATCACCAACTTCAATTCGCCGCCCGACACGGCTTTCATGGTTTGGGGCATTGGCCAAATCGGCCACCTCGCGCGAAAGTTCGGCGCGACCGAAGTAGACAACCTGCTCGATCCGGTCTTGCGGCGGTGCGGACGCGCCCTCGCCAAGGGTGGGATTCATACACCGAATCACCGCTGGGTGGCTTCTTCAGCTCTGGCGCAGCTCTACGAGTTGCACTCGGATCCGTCGTATTTGAAGCGAATCGAGCAATGGCTTGCCGAAGGTATCGACATCGACACCGACGGGCAATACACGGAGCGTTCGACCGGGGGTTATAACGGAATTACAAATCGGGCACTTACCATACTTGCGGTAAAACTAAAAAAACCTGAGCTACTTTCCTACGTCCGTAAGAACCTCGACAGCATGCTGTACTTACTCCATCCGGGTGAGGAAGTGGTCACCGACATATCAAGGCGCCAGGATCTCTATACGGCCGGAACCATGGCCGGATACGCCCTGCCGCTCCGGTACCTCGCGGTGAAGGACGGCAATGGCGTCCTGGAAACTCTCTCCCGCCGTTTTCCCGCCTCATTGGGCGACACGCTCGAATACGAGGAGTTGCAGCAAAGCGGTCCGACCCCGAAGCCGGTCCCCGTGGACTATGTCAAAGAGTATCCATTCCTCAAGATCGGCCGCGTCCGGCGGGGCGAGAAGAGCGCGACATTGGTACTCGATGGACGCAGCCGCTTCTTCGGCATAAGGAGTGGCAGCTCGGTCATCGAGGCAGTGCGATTTTCCAGCCTCTTCTTCGGAAAGGCGCAGTTTCAACCGCAGCGTTGCTGGCGCACGGCCGATGTCGAAGGGCGTCCTTCGTGGATCTTGGAACAGTCGCTCGACGCCCCTTACTACCAGCCGCTGCAGCCGCCTGAACATGTCGGCACGGAGGATTGGGAAGAGTCCCGGAAGCGCCGCCGCCGGACTGAAATGAACTATCTCACCTATCGCGTAACGGCCACCGAAACGGCTAAGGGATTCAGTTTGAAGTTCGAGGCCGAAGGACCGAAGGACCTGCCCGTAATGATCGAACTAGCGTTACGGCCGGGTGGCAAGTTGGATGGCGCGGTCAAGCATCCGCGCATTGACGACTGCTACCTCCTCCCTTCTGGCCACGCGACCTACACGGCCGGCTCCAACACGGTTACCTTCGGCCCTGGGCTCGCCCTGCACGAAGCGATCAACGGCCGCGGAATCGATGCCAAGCTCCCGGGTCCGACGGTATTTCTAACGGGCTTTGCACCGTTCAGCCACGTTTTGGAGATTGAGGCATAGCAATGGACGCCACGCGCCGAAGCTTTGCCATCGCGACTGGAGCCGCACTTGTTGCCAGAGCCCAGCAGGCCCGAAGCAGTGCCAACGCCGAAATACACGTGGAGTCCGTGCGCCGCCTCTTCCACAACGGGGAACACAACGCCTTCACCGATCTGGTCCGGTTCAAGGGAACCTACTACCTGACGTTCCGTACTTGTCCGGATGGCCACATGGTTCACCCCACATCCGCCATCCTCGTACTTGCCAGCCGCGACGGCGGCGAATGGCGGCAGGTACACAGGTTCAGCGTTCCGTTGCGCGACGTCCGCGATCCGCATTTCTTGATCTTTCAGGACAAGTTGTTTATCTACACGGGCACCTGGTATTGCGGTGAGACCTCACCCGCGCAATTCGATATGAACCAGCACTTGGGTTATGCGGCATGGACGGTCGACGGCGCCCGTTGGGATGACCCTCGCATGTTGGAAGGCACCTATGGGCACTACATTTGGAGGGCCGCCGCGACGGGCGGCAAAGCTTTCCTATGCGGCCGACGCAAGCGCGAGTTCATCGAAACAAAGACCCGGCAGGAGCAGGATGCTTCCGTTGAAGCGGCTATGCTCGAGAGCACCGACGGGCTTGTATGGCGGACAGCGGCCTTGTTCCAGCCGAGCTATGGCAACGAGACCGCGTTCCTGTTCGAACGCGATGGGTCAGTCGTTGCGCTCGCCCGCGGCGGTGGCTCCAGAAACGCGGAAGTGTTGAGGGCGCCCGCACCCTACCGCACCTGGAAGAAGGCGGACCTCGGCCGTTACCTCGGAGGCCCCCTACTGGCCAAATGGGGCTCACGCTACCTCGTGGGAGGGCGAAAACAGACGCCGGCGGGCCCGCGCATGACATTGGCCTGGCTGGCCGGAGACCGCCTGGAAGAGTTGGTGGAATTACCCAGCGGCGGTGACAATTCCTACCCGGGCTTTGTCCCCCTCAGCGCGACGCAGGGCTGGCTTTCCTACTATTCCAGCCACGAGAAGGACGCCTCCGGGAAGACGATCACCGCAATCTATCTGGCCACCCTGCGTCTCCAGGGTTAGCAGGCTCTCCGCAAATAGATTGAGACATATGCCTCTCCAATCCCGCGTATAGTGGGATGAGGAGAACTGACGATGATCGCGTGGGCTCGGGCCTGTGGCGTTGGCATAGTACTTATATCGGCGGCAATGGCAGCGCCGAAGGAAGTGACGTTTCATAAAGACGTATTGCCGATTCTCCAAAAGCGGTGCCAGGAATGCCATCGTGCCGGTGAAGCAGCACCGATGTCGCTGTTGACCTATGCCGAGGCACGCCCGTGGGCGAAGGCGATGAAAATGGCGGTGGTGCAGAAGAAAATGCCGCCGTGGTTCGCCGATTCCGCGCACGGCAAGTGGGCAAACGACCGCTCCATGACGCAGGCCGAAATCGACACACTGTCCGCCTGGGCCGATAGCGGAGCGAAAGAGGGAAGCCCCAAAGATGCGCCTCCCGCCTTAACGTTTGCGCAAGGCTGGACGATCGGCAAACCAGACCTCGTGCTCGACATGGGCGTCGACTACAAAGTGCCCGCGCAGGGAACGGTCGAGTACACCTACTTCGTCGCACCCACCGGCTTCACCGAGGACAAGTGGATCGAAAAGATCGAAGTGCGCCCAGGCGCGCGTAGCGTCGTTCACCACATCGTGCTCATGGCTCGTGCTCCGGGCAGCAAGTCGTTCAAGGACGCCAAACCGGGGATTCCCTTCGTGCCGGCCCACAGTGATATCCGCGACGGTTCGGGCAAGCCCGACAATGGCAATGGCGTCTTCGCCCGGTTGGACGGCGGCGACGAAATGGTGAGCATCTATGTGCCCGGTGGTTTGGCCTACACGACCAAGCCGGGGCAGGCGCGCCTGATCAAAGCGGGTAGCGATCTTGTGTTCCAGATGCACTATACGGCCGACGGAAAAGAAGCGGTCGACCGCAGCGTCGTGGGTATCGTTTTTGCGAAGGAACCTCCGAAAGAGCGTGTGGTCAATACCTTCATCGCAAATCTCAACCTGCACATCCCGCCACAAGAGCCCGAGCATCGCGTAGACGCCCGCGTCATTGTGCACCGCGATGTCGTGCTGCAATCGCTTTTCCCGCACATGCACCTTCGCGGCAAAGCATTCGAATATGTAGCGAAGTATCCGTCAGGCGAGACCCAAACACTCCTGCGTGTGCCACGCTACGACTTCAACTGGCAACTCACCTACGAGTTGGAAAAGCCGCTGCTGCTCCCCAAGGGCACCGAACTCACGGCAACCGCCTGGTACGACAACTCGCCCAACAATAAGTACAATCCCGATCCGTCCAAGGACGTCTATTGGGGTGATCAGAGCTGGGAAGAAATGCTGGCCGGGTTTGCCGACTTCGTCATTCCCGTCGACGTAAATCCAGGGACGATCTCCAAGCCGGAGAAGAAACCCGCCGTCGCCACCGGCGGAGCCGCCGAGTAGCGCTCAGGTTACCTCTTCGGCGCGCAGCACGTGCACCAGCCGGTTCATCTCTTTCAAGATGCGGGTGCGATAACGCTCCTCAACACGGGCGCTCAATTTGATGCGCGCCAGCCCGGGACGCTCGGGGTCGGGTGAAAGAGACAGCGTGTCGATGTTGATCCCCTTGGCCGTGATGATGCCCGTGACGCGCATGAGGGCGCCGGGCTTGTCTTCAAGCGATACCTCGATCACTTGGCGTAGCGGGTAGGCTGGCTGTTGCATCGATCCTCCTTCAGAAAATGAAAAAGGCCCCGAACGGTTTGTTTCCGTCCGGGGCCTTTGAACTGTTCGCTTGTAGGCGAGTGTTACGGCATGCCGGAACGGACAGCGTCAGCGAGACGAATCGCTGCGGCCTTACACATTCCGGTAATATGCGCGTAAAAATGCACGGTAATTCGTGAGACCTTGCGGCCTATTTATGATGGTACGGGCGAATCGCCCATCTAGTCAATCCGCAGAATTCCCGATGCCGCCTACTGCCTCTGCGGTGCGCGGATCGCCTGCCCCGGATGGACACCATGCTGGACGGCAGCGTTCAGTAGCACAGGCGTGCCGTTGACGATCACATGAGCGATGCCGCCGCTTGGCAGCGCAGGCTGCTGAAACGTGGCCCGGTCGATGATATGGGCGGCGTCAAACACTGTAATATCGGCGTCGGCGCCCACACGGATGCGGCCCTTGTCCTTCATGGCAGGCACGTACTTTTCCAGGCGTTGCGCCGGAAGTAGCGTCATCTTGCGAATCGCCGATTCGAGGGTGAGCACTTTCTCTTCTCGAACATACCGGCCGAGCACCCGTGAATACGTGCCGGCGATGCGCGGATGCCCTTTGCCATCTTTGATAACGCCATCGGTGGCGATGATGACATCCGGGTGGCCAACGGCAAAACGGACTACGTCTTCAGGAATCATGTGCATGATCACCTGTCCACCGGCCCGGCGATAGGTGGCAAACGTCTCCGCCGTAAGGCGCTCGCCTGTTTGCACCCACTGTAGATCGGAATAGGTAATGCCGAGCATCTGCTGCCAGCCATCGTCGAATATTGCCGACTCAATCGCTGTAAGCGCCGCCGTATAAGGGTAGCACTCGGTGGAGATGTCCACGCCTCGGGCACGTGCCTCCATGACGGTCTGGATGAGGCGCGGCGCCTGGCGAAGCCCGCTCGAAGTGACGTGAACCATGTGAACGGGCATGCCCGTGACGGCCGAGGCGGCGATGATCTCTTCCAGCCCGGCAAGAGCATCGGGCTTGGGACCACCCGGAATTCCCATGGTTCGAATATGAATGAATGCCGGCGCGTGAAAGCGGGCCCCGGCGCGAAACATTTCGAGGATCTCCCATCGCGATGCGCCCGGCGTGTATTGGATGCCGAAGCCAAGCCCCAGCCCTCCCTGCAACAGCCCACGCTCGATTCCCGCGCGAAGCTGCGTAATCTGCTCCTCGGTGGCGGGGTTGTCTTTGGCTGGACCTGACGGGACCAGTTCGGCGGTCGGATCGTGAAACAGCGCGATGCGCAGCGGCACATGGCCGACAGACGCGCCGGAATGGATGAAGCGCTTCCCTTCCCTGGCAGCGTGCCAGGCATTGAGGTCACCCACGCCAATCTCCAATTCCAACGCCGTCGTGACACCGTCCTGCAGTTGGAGCAGTTGGCTCTCCTCATCCTGACCGTGCGCGTGTAGATCAATAAAACCCGGCGCGGCGGTAAGACCCGTGCAGTCGAGCGTCTTGCGTCCGGTGAGTGGCGTTAGCGAAATCGCCGCGATCTTACCGCTCGTGATGCCGAGATGACGCACGGCCGACAGGCCCGATTCCGGGTCGATGACGTGCGCGTTATTCAGAACGAGATCGTAAGGTTGAGCCGCGAGAAGCAGAGGAAGGAAGAATACGGCCAGACGCATTGCTTGAGGTTACACCACACTCGCGATTCGGATAAGATAGCCGGGCAATGAAGCTCTCGATCCTGTCGATCATCATGGCCGGCCTGTGCGCGGCGCAAGCGCCGGCGCCCTCGGTGGCGGACCGCGTAGTCTCTCCGGAAGTATCCGGCGCAACCATCACGTTCCGCATCTATGCGCCCAAGGCGGAAAAGGTCACATTGAACGGCGATTGGATGAAATTGGGCACTCGCGTTCCGCTCGCCAAGAGTGACGACGGCGTATGGTCCGTTCAGGCCGGCCCTCTTGAGCCCCAGGTCTATCTCTACTCGTTCAATGTCGACGGAATGAACATCGCCGATCCCGTGAATCCACGCATGAAGTTACGCGCTCGTACATCCGCCAGCCTCGTAGAAGTACCAGGCACCGAATTGTGGCAGCTTCGCGACGTGCCGCACGGCAAGGTGGAGATGCTCACGCACCGCTCGAAAGTGCTCGATGGAGCCGAGCGGCAGGTGTTCGTTTACACGCCGCCCGGCTATGCGAAGAGCAAATCGAGCTACCCGGTTCTGTACCTCTTTCACGGCAGCAACGACGTCGCCGCGGGATGGACCTGGACGGGCAACGCGCACCTCATCCTGGACAACTTGATCGCCGAAGGCAAAGCCGTCCCGATGGTCATCGTGATGCCCTGGGGCCACGCCGTGCCGTTTGGCGCACCGCGCGAGATTCAGTCGAAAAATTCAGATTTGCACGAGCGGTATGTCGTGGAAGAAGTGATGCCCTGGATCGAGAGCGAGTACCGGCTCAAGCCGGGCGCAGCGAATCGCGCCGTCGTTGGGTTGTCCATGGGCGGCGGCCAGGCGCTCCGCGAAGGTTTGAGCAACCTGGACAAGTTCTCGCACGTCGGCGTATTCAGCTCAGGCAAGCCTGGAGATTTTGAGGCGCGGCATGCGAAGGTTCTGAGTGATGCCCAAGGCACCAACGGCAAATTGAAGCTTTTCTGGATCGGCATCGGGACGGACGATCCCGCCCTCGATCGCGCCCGCGCGCTGCACGCCGCTTTGGAGAAGGCCGGCGTAAAGCATGAATATGTCGAGACCCCAGGCGGGCATTTCTATCCTGTCTGGCGGCGGTACCTCAGCACGGTAGCGCCGAAGTTGTTCCGCTAAGCAGCCCCTACTTCCGTCCATCGCCCAACAAAGCGACTGGGCTGGATTCCGGCAGTCCAATTGAGAAAAACTGCAGGAAACGCCGGCGGTAGCGCGGCTTGGCCGCCTCCGTTTGGCGGCCCACCAGTTTCGAAGCGAACGCTTGAAAACGCGGCGCGAATTCGCGTACCGGCTTGCCCTGGACAAGCGCCATATGCACGGCCGCGTTGTGCGCCGGCACCTCGCAGGAAACAGGGAGGCCGAGCGACTTCTCCACATCGACCCGGCGGAACTGGGCGCGGGCGTTCGTGCGATTGAGCACCAGACTGACCTTTTTCGAACAGCCAAGGCCCTCGAGCAAATGCAGCTTGCAGTACGCCAATCGCAGGGACGCCACATCGGGAGTCGCCACTAGTACGATCTTGGAAGCCTGTTGGAGAACGATCTGCGCGGTCTCGTCGAGCGGACCGGGCAGGTCGCACGCCACCACGTCGTAATAGGCGCGGGCAAAGTCGAGCACGCGCTTGAGGGGGGCGGCGGAGGCCTCGTGCGCACCCAGGTAGTCTTCACCGGACAACACGTCGAGTTGCCCGAAGGAGCGCACCATCTTGTCCCAAACATCCTCGTCGAGTTCGGCAGCCCGGTCCAGCGCGTGCCGGATCGAAAAGCTGTTGTCCTGTTTCAGCATGAACGCGAGTTGTCCATTGAACGGGTCTGCATCCACGATCAACGTACGCTGCGTCACCGCCAGCGCAGCGCACGTGTTGAGCGCGACAGTGGAGGCGCCGGCGCCTGGCTTGGCGGGCAGAAATGCGATCACCTTCGTTCCCGACTGGATCGGAGCGTAGCCTGTCTTGGGATCGAGCAGTCCCATCAGCAGTTTCACGCAAGAGTTCACCATCGGCTGATCGAACGGCGAAATCAGGTAGTCGCGAATGCCCAGGCGCATCGCGTCCACAATCGCCGTGGTGCTGTTGTGAATGGCGACGATGGCTGGCCGCGTGGGCAGCTTCTCCACCGCTTCGAGGATTCGCGTCGACGACGTCATGCTATCCAGATCCAGGAAGATGACATTGGCGCCAAGACCGTTGATCACCCGCGTTAACTCGTCGCTCGTCGGATACCGTCGATACTCCTTCGCCATTTCGATGGACTCACCCGTGGCGGCAAGCGATGCCTCCAATTGTTGGATCAACTGCTCGTAAGGCGAGATAACGATAGCGCGGATCATAGGAACCTTCCTTGTTTGCTCGGGCGCCGGATGAATCCGGTCTGGGATCAGTGTAAGTTCCGCCACGCAGTTGAGAAAGCCGGACGAAGGTACCGAAAACGGTACTTGGAGACATACAGTACGGGGGCGGGTAGGGTCTAGGCGGTGAGTACCGGACAGGCAATATCAGACAGCGAATCCTTGCGCCTGCAAGCACCACGCGATACACTCGCCACCCATGCGTTCCCTTCGCCTAATTCCTTGCATATTGCTGACTTCCCTCTACGCCCAGCCACCTGCCTCACTGAATCTGGCGGCCGAAGCGGCAAAGCTGCAGGCCTTAGTTGCCGCTACTCCCCACCTCTCCCTCTCCAAGACCGTACTAAAGGTTCAGCCACCCAGCCCGGGTTGGGAAATGGGCTTCCCCTCCGCGGTCGCCAGCGATGCATCGGGCGTGATCTACATCCTGCAGCGCGGCGAGAAGGCCGACCCAGTGCTCGCCGTCAACCGCGACGGCCACATCCTCCGCTCCTGGGGCAAAGGCATGTACACCATTCCTCATAGCATTCGCGTCGACCCTGCCGGCAACGTGTGGATTGTGGATGCCGCCAGTTCCAAGATCACCAAATTTACGCCCCTCGGGAAGCAGTTGCTAGAGATCGTAGTCGGCGGCCAGCCGGCCGCGAAAAACGGTTTCAATAGTACGACCGACATCGCCTTCGGTCCCGACGGCCGCCTGTTCATCTCCGACGGCTACGGCAACGCCCGCGTGCTCGAATACACCGCGACAGGCCAACGAGTCCGCGAGTGGGGCAAAGCCGGCAACGGGCCCGGTGAATTGAATCTTCCTCACGGAATCGCCATCGACGCCGAAGGCATCGTTTACGTCGCGGACCGGGAGAATGGCCGCGTCCAGCGATTCTCGCTCGATGGCCGCTTTCTCGGGTTGTGGGATTTCCACGGCAAAGTCTTCTCCATCGCAGCGGCCAAGGACAGCATCTGGATCGGCACGCAACATTTCAACGAGCCTAACGGCGCGCCCGGTTGGTTCTTCGAATTAGACCGCCGTACCGGCAAGCCCAAGGGCTACGTCGAAACGTATCAGGGCCAGCACGTTCTGAACCTCACTGCCGATGGCGGGTTGCTGGCTGGCGCACGGCCGGATACGGTGCTGTGGTTCAGGAAGGCGAAACACTAAAATAACGCCGGCGAACGAACATCGCCAGGCGAACCTAGCGTTTCTTTAGCTGCAAACCACGCAGCACCATCCGGGTCTCAGACGGTATCGCGCCACGCGAGACTCTGATCGGCAGGGAATGATACCAGTCTGGAAACGTGGACAAAGCTGCGGCTAGGTCGTAGTCGCACGTCGACCAGAGTCCGACCGTCGCCCGCCCCTGGCGATCAGTCACCACTTCGCCCCACAGACGGCCCTGAGTTCCCAAGCAAGTGCCGCGGACTCCCACACGAGCGCCCTCAACTGGAACGTCGTCCTCACTCAAGATCTGCATCGTCACCTCGGACAGCTTCCCAAGGTCCGGCAACCGGTACTCAATCCCTTCGATGGATTTGCCTTCTTCCACCAGTACTTGCTTCGCATTGCGCCAACTGGGAACACCCGGATAAAACGACTTCGGCACGAGGAGCCCGGACGCTGAATACAAGCCTCCGACGTCTGTAACGATGTAGTACCAGCCGGGCATGACACCAGCAAAGCGAAAGTGCCCATCCGGGCTAGTGGTTGCCATTACCGAAGCTCTGTAATTTCCCTTGCCAGAGCGAGCCATACCTTCCAGAAACAGCCGGTTGTCGCCGATCGGCCGACCTTCCGCTGAGAAAATTCGTCCCGTGACCTGCGACACAGGAGCCAATTGAATTCGAACGTTGGCGCACGATCCAGGAAGTATCGTGACCTCGTTGTTATTCGCATCCACACGATAGTTCGCACGATTCGTTGAAACTCGATACATGCCAGGTGGCATTTCGATGCGCTGATCCAAGGGCTTGAGCAAGTCGAATGCTGCGCTCCACGAACGCAGCAGGGGAATCAGCCCCCCGCCTGCACGAAACGTGCCCCCATTGCCTGTGAGTTGAACCTCAGCGTCTTGAATTGGAGTGTAGCTAGACGACCTGGTCTCGATGGAAATCCTTGCCGGCTTTCGTTGCCGAAGCCACTGGCCGATCTCCTGAGCCCATTTGTGGGTCGCTGGCAAATAGAGCCCGCTACCGCAGTCATCAAGAGAATAGGTGCCATCACCGCTTGGCGTAACAAGCAGCAGTAGCCGATCTGTATAATCACCAAATCCATCCGAGAACCGGACGGTAGCGGCGTGGCCCGCTGTACCGCCCCAGAGCCATTCGTGGACTGCAAAAGTGACTGTAGGAATCCGGTAGCGATCTTTTGTCTCCGAGATTTTCGTGCCGACAAACGCTGCCATATTGGGCCGGAGCCGGGCGCATGGTTCAGGAGGCAGGACACAATCGCCCATCCCGTATACCGCCGGCTCGCAGGCAATTATCAGCGCCAACGCCGCGCCAAACCTCCACATCCCCTACTCCATCCCCGAAATCCGCACGATCCCCTTCACTTCCGTATCCCGGTCCACAATATCGAAGACACCATTCTTGTAGCGTATGTTCCAGGAATTGGTCTGTGGGCCACCCTTCTTGCTCTTACGCGTCCGCGATTCGGAGATCTCCACCAGTGCGTCCTTGTCGGTCGCGAGGATGACTTTACTGATGATGGCGATGTGTCCGTCAAACACGATCACGTCGTCAATGGCCAGATCTGCCATGCCCTTCCGGACGACCCCGCCATACTTACCCCAAACCAGATACTGCTCCTCGGGCGTGGAAGCCTTGCACTTCACGTTGGAGAACTTCTCTTTCAGATAGTTCCCCACAAAGCCGTTGCAGTCCATACCAAGGTAGTCATCCACCAACTCAGGCACCGTCTGCGTGGACGCGCCATCCACAAGCCCCTTGTACGAGGCCCAGTAGCTGATTAACTGGATCGTCTGCGCCAGCTTGGCCGGCGGGGCCTTGCCCTCAAACGAAGCCTGCATTTCGCTCTTCTTGAATCCCGAAATCGGCGCCCAAGAATTCACGACACCAGGCCCGCTGCCCCAATTCACACCCGACGTTGAGTCTTTGGCCATCTTGTCGCGAAAGAACCGCACAAGTGCTTCATAGAAGCTCCAGCGCTGCTTGAACGACTTGCCGGTGTACATCGAGTGCCGTGCGTTGCAGTATTCCGTCACCGGCGTGGCCACGATGCCGCCGCCGAACATCCGCCACGGGCCCTCCGTGAGCGCGAACTTCGGCACCGTGATGTCGTGATACTGCTTCACATAGTCCGCAGCGGTCACACTTCCTCCGATATACTTGGGACTGCGTAAAACGTGCACCTATGTTGTCAAACTTGGCGGCTTCGTACTGCTGGCCCGCTCATCCCACCAGCGGCTTGCCCGCAAACGCCTGCCGCAGAGTTAACAGCAGCCCTCCCAGGTACACCAGGGACACCGCCATCAACGTGAGGCCTTGCGCCATCCGGCTGCTGCCGCGCATGCGCGTCGAAATCCACCAAGCCGCCAGTGGAATCGCCTGCAACGCATGCAGCCCCACCGCGTGCGCGATGCGCAGGTCGCCGTGCATCGTCGACCAATTTAGAAGGGGCAGCCCCGGCCCGCCATCGCCCGCGCCAATCGTATGCCCCTGCAGCACCACCATGATCACGCCGATCAGGCTCCCCATCATGAACATCACCAGACCCGTGCGAACGCCTGCCACGACGAGCGGCTCGGCCGCCACATCCCGCCACACGTATCCAAGAAAAACACCGAACGCGAGCAACGTATTGAGCAAGATCATCAGCCCCATTACGCCAAACACCGCCGCATCTAATGGCGTGGTGTTGTTGAAGTGCGACGGCACGCCGCGCGCCGACTGCATGGCAATCAGGAAGATCTCGGCGAACATCGCGATCGCAATGCCGCGCCCCAGCCATCGCTTCGCCGGCCAATTCCCAAGCGGACCAAACAACAGCGCCATCGTCCACACGTAAATGGCGATCGAAACGCAAAACTTCACGGGTTTCGCCCAGACGTTTACGCCATATACCTCGGTCGGGTCGAACGCGCCGCACAGGATAAAGATCACGGCCATCGCCATGTGAATCCAACCCGTCCAGCTCAGCAACCGGCTTCCCGCCGCGATCCGTGAAAAAAGTCCGCTCATTCGCTACCCTCGAAGACTGGCATACGCGCTGTTGAAGTACAACAACGGATGCCCTCCGTGAACCATTGCCTTCCGTACACGCGCGATGATCACATCGTGGTCGCCCGCTTCGACAGCCCGCTCAACCTCACATTCCATATCGGCCAACGTGCCATCCAGGATCGGAACCGCCGACTCGCCCTCGTGCCAGGCCACGCCATCGAACCGGTTCTGCCCGCGCATGGCGAATTGATTCGACAAATCGCGCTGCTCGGCGCGCAGAAAACTCAGCCCGAACCGCCGCTGATCATGGAACATATCGAGCACGCCCGAATCATGCCCAATGCAAATCAGCACCAGCGGCGGCTCAAGCGATACCGAACTAAAACTGTTTACCGTCAACCCGTGCGGCTCATTGTCTTTACCAAAAACACATGCCACCGCGACGCCCGTGGCAAACTGTCCGCAGCAGCGTCGAAATTCGCGTCCGTCCAAGAGCTTGGCTTCTCCTCGACCCCGGTTTCTTGACAAAGGGCTAAAGCCAATCATATCATTTGGTTGTGGGCAGCGCGCGAATTCATCGCGCGACCGCTCAGCGGGGAGGACGATTTGATCAAACTCGATATCATCAACGAAGTCGTCAACAAGACGGGCATCACAAAAACAAAAGCAGAAATGGCCGTCGAAACCGTGTTCGAAAGCATGAAGCGCGCCCTCAGCTCGGGTGAACGCATCGAGCTTCGCGGCTTCGGCATCTTCAACGTCCGCCCGCGCAAAACCGGCATCGGCCGTAATCCGCGAACCGGAGCCGAGGTCGCCATCCCTCCGGGCAAGGCCGTCCGCTTCAAACCGGGCAAGGAACTTCAGGCCCTCTAGGCCGCTGGCTCTCCAGGTGTCTTCCGTCGAGCCGGCCGTTTTTCCATACGCCACCGTTGTCCAAGGCCGGCGACGCCTTTGGCTTCACATTCTGCTTTTGTGCCTGACCCTCTTCACGACCACCGTGATGGGCGCGCGGCTGTTGCACAATTTCGCGCAGAACGTTCCGCCGCTTTCCGACAACGATCTCGACGCCTTCGCGCGCCTGCTCCATAATCCCGCGCTGCTGCTCGATGGCCTGCCCTTCAGCCTGACGTTAATGACGATTCTAATGGCCCACGAGATGGGCCATTACGTGGCGTGCATGTACTACGGCATCGACGCTTCCCTTCCCTACTTCCTGCCCGCGCCCACCTTGATTGGCACGCTCGGCGCGTTCATCCGCATACGATCGCCCATCTCCACACGCCGTGAATTGTTCGACGTCGGCGTCGCCGGTCCCATCGCCGGGTTCATCTTCCTGCTGCCGGCGCTGTTCATCGGTGTCGCCTATTCCAAGGTCATCCCCGACATCAACCTGCGCGGCGAAATCTATTTCGGCATACCGCTGCTGCAGAATTTCGTGCAGCATCTTCTTTTCCCCGGAACGCCCGCCGCCGACATCTACCTCCATCCCATCGGACGTGCCGCCTGGGTTGGCCTGCTCGCTACCGCCCTCAATCTGCTCCCCATCGGCCAGCTCGATGGCGGCCATATCCTCTATGCGTTTTTCGGAC
>JBDTVQ010000151.1:0-14059 GCA_040007195.1 Acidobacteriota bacterium
ATCCATCTTGCCCGCCGCATTCGTGAAGATTCGCAAACTCGCAATCTTACGCGCCAGATAATCCGCCTGTGTTCTTGTGTCGGTGGCTGATACACCCACCAGCACCAACAAGCCAGTCCCAATCGAACCCACGGTCTGGCCATCCACCTTCACCCAGGCTTCCGACACCCGCTGCACCGCCGCTCTCACCGCACCACCTCCAAGGGGAATATCACTTCGGGCGTTTTCGGGCGCTCACTAAGCATTCCTGCTGAGGGACCCCCGCCTCTCACACGCCCATAATAAGGTGCATGATCTACCGGCGCAGGAGAGGCGGAAAACGAATGCCCGCCGGCTTCTACCATTTGCAAAGCACGGGGAAAACCATGTGCGGATTCGGCGACGGCGACTTCATTCGCCTTCGTGACGAAGACGGCCATGTTTGGCAAGGTACAGTCGATGTCAGTGGCGACGACTCGCTGCGCTACCGGTTCCGCGACGAGAAGGGTAACGATATCAGCGGCTATTCCGACGATTTCGGCGTCCTTCTCCGCGATGGCAAGGGCCGCACGTGGCGCGGTTATATCTGCTGACAGCGCCATGCCCGTCAGGGAGCGATCCTCATTGCGGCCGCTTGGAGTACTTATCATACAACTTGGTGTGCTTGTTCTCGAGGCTTACCGGCTTGCCTTGGATGAACATTTGACGGATCTGGGTCCGTGCTTCTAACGGGTCGCCGTCCGTTAGAATCAGGTCCGCGATCTTGCCTTCCTCAATCGTCCCCAATTGGCTTCCCATGCCCCAAATCTCCGCCGCATTTGACGTAACGGCCTTTAGAGCAACGTCTCTCGGTAGGCCGAAAGCCACGGCCGCCGCAGCCTGATACGGCAGGTTGCGTGCGAACTGGGTGTCGAAACTCCCAAAGGCAAACTTGACTCCGGCCTTGTACAGCTCCGCCGGCAACGTGTACTGGCTGTCGTAGGCGTCGTCTTCATCAAGCGGCAGCGAGTGAGTCTCGGGAAGTATCACCGGAATCTTGTCTTTCACAATCTCCACCAGTGCCTTCCCGGGTTCGCGAACGCCCGCCAGTATGATATGCAAACGTTCTCTACGGGCGAATGCGATCGCGTCGAGTATTGTCCTCTCCCGCACTGCTACCACCATTAATGGGCGTTTGCCGTTCAACACAGGGAGCATCGCCTCTAACTTCGGATCAGCCGCAAACCCAGCCCCGCCAGCCGCCCTCGCCTTCCCGTAGCGCCGGGCATCCTCGAAGAATATTCTTAACTTCTCTACTTGTTCGTCATAACGGCGTTTCGCTTCTTCATACGGCATTGCCTGCCTGTTAAAAAATTCTCCTGTCGATGCCGGCACGACAGGATAGTTCAAACGCACGGCAGTATCGCCCTTAATATTCATCTCCTCCCAGGTCCATCCATTTAGGTGGACGAGGGCTCCCTGCCCGGAAATAACTCCCCCGGCTGGTAGCGTGAGGACCGAAGTAATTCCGTTTGCACGCGTAACGCCAATATGTTCGCTTTCCGGATTAATTGCGATCTACGCCCGTAATTGCGGATTAAAGTCTCCCAGTTCCTTCGTGTCATTGGTTTCCTTCACGGCGCCAATTTCACTTAACCCAATTTCCGTGGCCGAATCGATCAGGCCTGGATAGAGGTGCATTCCCTTGCCGTCAATAATAGTCGCGCCTTTGGGCGAGGCTAACTTCTGGCCAACTCCGGCTATCTTTCCACCTTGAATCAACACCGATCCATTGATAATATCCTGCCCGGAAATCGGATGAATCGTCGCGTTGCGAATCAGAATGGAGTCCTCTGCGAACAGCAACGCCGCACTGGCCGCCAATACTATGCAAACCTTCATGCGGGCCTCCGGCTCGTGACTGCCTTCTTCTGCTTTTCCTCAAGAGCCTTCTTTCGCAATTGACTCGTCACACGCTCTCTCTCATCCTGTTCG
This sequence comes from Acidobacteriota bacterium, assembly GCA_040007195.1. Taxonomy (GTDB): domain Bacteria; phylum Acidobacteriota; class Terriglobia; order Bryobacterales; family Bryobacteraceae; genus JAFLBB01. The sequence goes on from JBDTVQ010000151.1 coordinate 1,954, forward strand.
CGGTCGAAAATCAAGTTGCCGTCCACGAATACCTTCTCCACTTTGCTGAAATTCGAAAGGGGGTGCTGATCGAAAAGAACCAAATCCGCGTCCTTACCCACTTCAATAGAACCTACACGCGAATCGATTGCCAGTTGCTTTGCCGGGTTGATCGTCACCAGTGCCAGGGCTTCGTCTTCGCTCAGTCCGCCATACTTGATCGTCTTCGCCGCTTCCAGATTCAGGTGCCGCATCAATTCGGCCGAGTCGGAATTGATCGACACCAGCACGCCCCTCTTATGCATCAGCGCTGCGTTGAAGGGAATCGCATCGTAGGCCTCGACCTTGTATGACCACCAATCGCTAAACGTCGACGCGCCCGCGCCGTGCTTAACAATCTCATTCGTTACTTTGTAGCCTTCCAGCACGTGCTGGAGCGTACGGATCTTGAATCCAAACTCATCGGCGAGCCGCAGCAGCATGAGGATTTCATCGGCTTTGTAGCAATGCGCATGCACGAACCGCTTATCCTCCAACACCTCCACCAGCGGTTCGAGTTTCAAGTCGCGCCGCGGCGGCAGGACCCGCTCGCCTTTACTCTTCTTTGCCTCGTACGCTTTCCACTCCGCCTGATACCGCTTGGCGTCGGTGAATGCCTCACGGATCACGTCCTCCACACCCATGCGGGTTGCCGGATAGCGCAGCACCGTCGCGCCAAAGGCAGGCGTCGCGCCGCGGCGTTTCGGATTTTCGCCTAATGCGAATTTAATTCCCGGCTTTGCTCCTTCAAACAACATACCGCGCACGTCTTTGCCCCAGCGCAACTTAATCACGGAACACTTACCGCCGATTGAGTTAGCGCTTCCGTGGAGTATGTTCGCCGTTGTTACGCCTCCCGCAAGCGCTCTGTAGATATCGATATCTTCGGCATTGAGAACGTCTTCAATTCCCACCATCGAACTCACCGAAACGCTGCCTTCATTGATCGAATCGGCAGCAATGTGCGAATGACAGTCGATGATTCCCGGCATCAGATACTTCCCCGCCGCCTCGACCACCTGGGCTCCGGCGGGAATCATGATTTTTGGTCCCACATCGGCAATCTTTCCGTTGGAAATGCGAACCGAACCTTCGAACGACCCCTTGGTCACCGTCAGAATCTTCGCGTTCTGAATGACAATATCGGCGCCCGCAAGAAGGGACGCGGACCACGCAATCGCCGCAGCCAAATGAATTGCGTCTCTTATTTCGCTTTTTCCTCCGCCTCGGCAACCGGTTCGTATTTCACGCCGTCCACGATCACCGCTCGCACCTTCGCCTTCTCCTGAAACCAATCGCCATCCACCACCGTGAGGTTGGCAATCTTACCCGGCTCTATTGTTCCGATGCGATCCGCCACTCCGTAGATCTCCGCCGGATAGACCGTCAGCGCCTTCACGGCGTCCTCGCGCGACAGGCCAGCGTCGATCGCCTTCTTCACCGCTGCCCGCACCTCAGCGGGCTTCTCAATGCCGCCCGAGTAAAAGGCAAACTTTACGCCGGCTTTCGCCAGGGCCGCGGCCGCCCCCGGCGCGGCTTCCCGCAACTCCAGCGTCCGCAGGCTATCCTCCACTACCGGATTCGCGTCCTTCCCGCGTTCCGGCCACTGCAAGTTCACCAGCACGGCAAAGCCGCTTGCCTGTATGGCCGGCATCGCCCGCGCCGCGTCGTGGCCGCCGTAGAGGATTACCGGTCGCTTTAACTCGCCGCCGAAATGCACCATCCGCTCTAACTCAACCTTTGTTGCCGCCGGTAAAAGTGCTCGCGGCGATGCCAGCACACCTTCCAGCGCGCGGTCGTAATCGGGCCGCTTCATGCCGCGCGGATTCTCGGAATACATCCGCTTGGCCTCGCGATAATAGTCGGCATCGAGATAGACCTGCCGGATGTAGGCGAAGGCGCCCATCAGCGAACCGGGGAAACTTGCGAAGCCCCCTGTCCGCACGCTGAGGTACTGCGCCAGCGGCGAGGAGACAACCATTTGTCCCGGTTTCTCGCCTGCCAGGTTGAGCCAGGAACCCTGGCCCGCAAACAAGCCCGTGGTTGGATACACCACGGCGGACGTGAACCCCGCATTCCGCGCCCGCTCAATCGACTTATCGCTTGTCTGAACCAACTCCTGCGCCGCCACCCACGACGTATTCGACGGCCGGTCCTCCGGACCTCGGGCGATCACCGCCGGGGGACGCCGCGCGCCGCTGTCCGTGCTTTTGGGAATTCCCCAGGTGCTCAGCGCGTCGGTGAAGCCCGGGTAGACGGTCAACCCAGCCCCTTCGATCACCCAGGCGTCGGCCGGGAGAGTGATGTTGGCGCCCACGGCTTCGATCAATCCGTCGCGCACGACCACGCTGCCGCGTTCAATCGCCGGCCCCGCGGCCGTCACGATTCGTGCGTTGCGAACCGCCAATACTGTGGGCACACCGGCCATGGCCACGCCCGCGGCCAGCGCATAAAGAAGCGCCATCCTGATCTGTTTCATATGGTTTGAATCCGCTATTATAGGGGTTTCCCTCACATGCCCTCCGGAAAGCAGCAGCCGCGTACTCCGCGCAGCAACTCCCTTGCAAAACCCTCCGCGCCTACTTCTTACAAGGACGCCGGCGTCAACATCGACGAAGGCGAACGCGCGGTGGCCCGCATCAAACGCCTCGCCAAATCAACTTTCTCTGCAAATGTTTTAACGGGAATTGGCAGCTTCGGCGCCGCCTTCAGCCTGCGCAACTGGCGCAAACCGGTCCTCATCAGCTCGGCCGACGGCGTGGGCACCAAGCTCAAGGTCGCCTTCATGGCCAACAAGCACGACACGGTGGGGGAAGACCTGGTCAATCACTGCGTCAACGACATCATGGTCCAGGGCGCTACGCCGCTGTTCTTCCTCGACTATTTTGCCACGGGCAAGCTGAACGCCATCACAACCGCCGACGTCGTCAGCGGCATCGCCCGCGGTTGTAAGGCCAACGGCTGTGCTCTCATCGGCGGCGAGACCGCAGAGATGCCGGGCCTGTATATCCCCGGCGAGTACGATCTGGCTGGCTTTATCGTAGGTGCGCTCGAAGAGGGTAAACTCCTCACCGGCAGCGCCATCAAACCGGGCGACCTGCTTCTGGGCCTCCCCTCCACAGGACTTCACACGAACGGCTACTCGCTCGCCCGCAAGCTTTTCTTTGAGATCGCCAACACAAGCGTCGACACTTACCTGCCTGAACTCGGCTGTACTGTCGGCGAAGAACTTCTCAAGGGCCATCGCAGTTACTTCAAACCCATCGCCGCTCTTCGTGATGCCGGCCTGCTGAAAGGCGCGGCGCACATCACCGGCGGCGGAATTACAGACAACCTTCCGCGCATCCTGCCCAAAGGCACTGCCGCTGAAATTCACACCGCCTCGTGGACCGTCCCGCCCGTCTTCGAGCTTCTGCGCGCCATCGGCGACGTGCCTGAGGACGACTGGCGCCGCACCTTCAACCTCGGCATCGGCATAATTTTCGCCATCGATCCGAAGAAGGCGACCGCCGCAGAGGCGTTACTCAAGAAGGTGCGCTCGCCGTTCCACCGCCTCGGCGTGATCACTGCCGCCCGGCCCAAAGCGCCGCGCGTCCGCTACGTCTAGCTCATGAGCAAACGTCTCGGCATCCTGCTCTCCGGCCGCGGCTCAAATTTCGAAGCCATCGCCCGCAATATTCGCGATGGCGCGCTCGATGCCGAAATCGCCGTTGTCATTTCCAACCGCGAATCGGCCCCCGGTCTCGCGCTCGCCCGTTCGCTCGGCCTGAACGCTGTTTCGCTCCCATCCAAAGGAATCGACCGCGAAGCCTTCGACGCGCAACTGGTGGACGTCCTCCAACGCGCGGAAGTCGACCTCGTCTGCCTGGCAGGCTACATGCGACTTCTCAGCCCCGTTTTTACCCGTGCCTTTCCGCAGCGCATCCTGAACATCCACCCGTCGCTGCTGCCCGCCTTCCCCGGACTCGACGCCCAACACCAGGCCTTCGACTACGGTGTGAAGGTCAGCGGCTGCACGGTGCACTTCGTCGACGAGCAGCTCGACAATGGGCCGATCATTCGCCAGGCCACCGTCCCCGTACTCAGGGACGACACCGCCGACGCCCTCTCCGCCCGCATCCTCGAACAGGAACACCGGGTATATAGTGAAGCCATTCGCATCGTCCTGTCCGGCCGCTACCGCATCGAAGGACGGCGCGTCGTCATCGAGGAGGTCTGATATGCAACGCCGCACGTTCGTCGCAAGCGCGCTCGCCGCCCAATCCACGCTCACCCCGCAGACCCCGCGCAGCGCCAACGATCGTATCCGCGTCGGCATCATCGGCGCGGGTGGACGCGGCCGCTTCCTCACTGGTGAGTTCAAAGAGGTCGGCGCCGAGATGGCCGCCGTCTGCGACGTCTACGAAGGCAACCTGCAGGCAGGCCTCAAAGCCGCCAACACGGGCGCCAAGGACTTCAACAACTACAAACGCCTCCTCGAAGACAAATCACTCGACGCCGTCATCGTCGCCACGCCCGACCACTGGCACGCGCAGATGACCATCGACGCCGTTGAATCCGGCAAAGACGTGTACGTCGAGAAGCCGCTCGCGCATACCATCGCCGACGGCTACCGCATGATCGAGGCCACACGCCGCACCAAGCGCATCGTGCAGGTCGGCATGCAGCGCCGCAGTTGGCCGTTCTTTCAAGAGGCCCAGCAGATCGCCCGCTCCGGCGTGCTCGGCGACGTGCGGCTCGTGAACTCCTGGTGGTACAACAACCAGGCCGGGATCAACACGGAGCCGGTCGAAGGCAAGGTCGATTGGACGCAGTGGCTCGGCGTCTCCCCCAAGCGCGACTTCGATCCCGTCCGCTTCCGCAACTGGTATTACTTTTGGGACTACTCGGGCGGGCTCATGGTCGGCCAGGCCGCGCACATCATCGACGCCATCCACTGGTTCATGGGCTCCAGCGCCCCGCTCGCCGTCACCGCCACTGGCGGCCGCGCCAACATCGACGGCGTCGAGGTCCCCGAAACCACCTGCATGAATATCGAGTACCCGGAGAACTACCTGGCCGTGTTCACCGTCGGCTACAAAGCCATGCGCTACAGTTCGTTCAACGACCAGTGCAAGCAGTTCCACGGCGACAAAGCGCGCTTCGATGTCGGCCGCGAATCCTACGCGCTATATCCACAATCGACAGAAATCGACATGAAACCCAGCCGCGAGCGCCGCGTTCCCGGCACCTTCAACTCCGCCACCCGCGACCACATCCGCAACTTCCTCGACTGCATCCGCACTCGAAACGAACCCAACGCCCCGGTTGAGGCGGGCCAATCCACCAGCATCGTCCTCTGCATGGCCATCGACTCCCTTCGTCACGGTCGGCGCATGAAGTGGAACGCCACCGCCCGCAAAGCCGAAGCCTAAAGTCGGCACACCGCACCGGGGTCGACTTCTTACCGTAAGAACACCCAATCCTAACCCACGATTACCTGCCCACGGGGAACCTCTTTCCGCATGATTAAGCATGAAGTTCGCCCCTGTTGCCGTCCTCGCGTTTGCCTCATTTTCGCTGGCCTCCTCGAGCGATGCAGAGTGGACCACTCACGTCGCCCAAGGGATGGAGGCCTTCCAACTAGGTCAATACAGCCGCGCGGAAACCTCGTTCCGCCTTGCCCTTTCCTTCGCCTCAAATCTGCCGGATGCCGATCCGCGCCTCGCCCGTGCGCATAACAACCTCGCCGCCGTCTTCCATGTGCAAGGCCGCTATGCCGAGGCGCAAGGCGAGTACCGTCTCGCATTGGAGTGGTGGCGCGCCCACCCTTCGGCCGCCGATGCCGACGAGAGTAAGCTGTTGAATAATCTCGCCTCCACCCTCCGCGCCACCGGCCACTTCGACGAAGCTCGACAGTTTGCGGAGGAAGCGGTCGCCACCGCTGTCCGGCTGAACCTGCCCGCCGATCAGGCCAACGCCGCGTTTAACCTGGGCGAAATCCTCCGCGCAACGGGCGACGCGGACGGCGCGGCACAGTCGCTCAAGAGTGCCATCGCACTTGCCCGCCAGTCGCTTGGCCCGCGCTCGCTGCTCGAGGCGCACATCCGCCAGTCGCTTGCCATGTTGTCGTTGAAGCTCGGCGACGTCCCGCTCGCCCGCCAACACATCGCAGCCGCTTACCCGATCTTTGAGGCGAAACTTGACCCCACGCATCCCGACCTCGCCACCGCCGCCAGCAACCTCGCGCAGGTTTTGGTCGCCGATGGCCGTGACGCCGATGCCCTGGAACCGCTGGAAACCGCCCTGCACATATGGCACATGCGCCTCGGACCGAATCATCCCAAGGTCGCCATCGCGCTGAACAACCTCGGCCAGTGGCAGCTTCGCCAGGGACTCACCGTTGAGGCCGAGACATCGCTCCGTTCGGCCATCGCCATCTGGGAACAGGCTCTTGGCGCGAACCACCCCGACACCGCGCGCGCCTACCTCAACCTCGGCGTGCTCTTCCAGTCGCAAGGCAAGTTGCACGGTGCCGAATCGCTCTTCGAACGCGCCCTCAAGGCGGCTGAAAAGACCCTCGGGCCTACACATCCGTTGACCTGCGACGCGCGCGACCTGCTCGCCAATCTCTACGATCACGAGAAGCAGACCACAAAGGCCAAGCGGCTTCGCCAAACAGCCAGCTTGCGCTAATGCTCGATGCCAGCGCCACCGGCTCGTGACAACGGCTGTTCCATCGGTTAGTGTGAAGACAGGCGGAACCCAGGTCATGGAAGTGCAACTCACCGACGATCAGAAGGCCTTCGTACAATTGGCGATCCAAAGTGGGCGCTACGCCCACGAGGAGGATGCCCTTCGCGAGGCCCTCTCGCTTTGGGAGAACCGGGAGCGCCGTCGTCTGGACATTCTCTCGGCTGTCGATCAGGCCGAGGCCTCGCTATCACGAGGTGAGGGTCGAGCCATCAAAACTCGCCATGACCTAGCCAAGCTGGCGGACGACATCAAAAGTCGGGGGCTGTCCCGGCTGGCAAATGAAGGCGCCAAACGTGGATGAGTCTGCGCCTATCGCCGGAAGCTGAGGCGGATCTCGATCAGATCTGGCTCTACGTTGCCAGCAATAGTGGTAGCGCCGAAATCGCTAATCGCCTCATTGACACGATCATTGATCGGATTTGGTTGCTTGCCTCGTATCCGCGAATTGGCCGGCCGCGTGACGTTGATCTACGTCCCGGATTGCGCAGCTTTCCGGTGGGCGATTTTCTAATCATTTACCGCCTCCAGGGCGTGGACTCTCTTATACTCCGCGTGCTGCGCGGGAGCAGAGATATTGAAGCGATATTGGGCGAATAGCTGCTCTCCCGCCTGCATCACCATGCAGCCTGCGCTAACATCTGGCTCATGATCGCCCTGTGGCGCTTCGCGCCGTTAGTAGTTTGCCTCGCGCCTCTCTTCGCTCAAACGAAGGAATATTGGCAGAGTTGCCCGATCATCGCCAAGCTGCCGGCCAGCATGCGCGCTTCAAACTCGCTCGACGACAGCGAGCGTTTCGAAATCCGCCAGTGCGAGGGAGGACAGGTCTACGTCACAGCACTGGAGCGCGGAGCGGCGCAGCCTTCTCTGATCTTCGCCGGCGACGGCTACCCGCGCTTCCTCGCGCACGCATTCAATGTGCTCGTGGTCCAAAGCATGGGTGGCGCATCCGACCACGTCTACGTCTTCGCCTTCCGATCCGGCAAACCCGAGCTTGCCCTGAAGACCGCCACCAAGGACCTCATCCAAGTCCGCCAGGACGGAGGTTCCCTCGTCGTCCTCGTCCCGCTTACAACCTACCCCGGCCCGGACGGCAAATTTCCTCCACCGCCTCCCGTCAAGCGTTACAGCTTCGCCCTCGAACCATGATCGGGCACGGCCGGGTGTCCGTTTCCGCACACCCTTGCCCGCCCCCGAACAGAATCCTCGCCTCTGTTTCAAGAAAATTGAACCTAACTTCTTCATTCCACGTTCGTACTGTTTTGGCAGGGGGCGTGCCTATATTCACGCCGGAGAACTTATTTGGACGTACAACGCAAAGGCGCCGGCCGTAAACGCCTCATTCGGCGAATCGTTTGGGGGATTGTGCTCGTCTCGCTGGTCGCCGCGGTCTCACTCGGCCTGGGCCGTCTGAAGCCCGCCGCTATGCAGGTGGAGTGGTCCACGCTGTGGCCCGACAAGGTAAAACGCGGCCTCATGCTGCGCCAGGTGCGCGGCATCGGAACCCTCGTCGCCGAAGACACGCTCTTCGTCCCGGCCATGACCGACGGCCGCGTCGAATCCATCCTGATTCGTCCCGGCACCCCGGTGAAATCAGACGATGTCATCGTCACCCTCTCGAATCCGGAACTCGTCCAGCAAACCCTCGACGCCCAATTCCAGGTGAAGATGGCCGAAGCGCGCCACCGCGACCTTGAGGTTCGTCTTCAAAGTGAAACACTCGACATGAAGGCTCAGCTCTCGATTGTCGAGGCCGCCGCCAATCAAGCCCGCCTCCGCCTCGACCGCGATGAAACGCTCTACCGCGAAAAGCTCATCATCGAGTTGAATTACAAGCTCGTCAAAGCGGATGCAGAACAGACCGCGAACCGGCTCTCCATTGAGCGCGAGCGCCTTGCCATGCGCAGCAGAGCCGTGGAGGCGCAATTGATGGTTTCGCGCTCGGGCATCGAACAGTTGCAGGCCCTCTACGAACTCAAGAAGAGCCAGGTGGAAGGTCTGAAAGTGCGCGCGGGCGTTGTGGGCATGCTGCAGGAACTGCCGGTGCAAGTCGGCCAGCGCCTCTCCGCGGGCGCCGTCATCGCCAAAGTGGCCCAGCCGCAGCGCCTGAAAGCGGAACTTAAAGTTCCCGAAACGCAGGTGAAGGACGTCGCCATCGGCCAGAAAGCAGAGATCGACACGCGCAACGGGATCATCGTCGGCCATGTCATGCGCATCGACCCCGCCGCCCGCGAAGGTACGGTCACCGTTGACGTGAAGTTCGACGAGAGGCTGCCCGACTATGCCCGCCCCGACCTGAGCGTCGACGGCAACATTGAAGTCGAACGCCTCCCCAACGCAGTCTTTGTCGGCCGCCCCGCCTCGGGCCAGCCCGATAGCTTATCCAGCCTCTTCCGCGTCGACCCCGATGGCAAAGGCGCACATCGCGTGCAGGTCCGCTTCGGCAAAGCATCTGTCAATACGATTGAGGTCGTACAAGGCCTCAACGTCGGCGATCAGGTCATCTTGTCCGACATGTCCAATGTCGACGGTCAGGACCGCATCGCGTTTAAATAATCATCCCGGAGAGTTAAGACATGGAGTCCAGAGACAGTTTGATCCAACTCGACAGCGTCAAGAAGGTCTTCCTCACCGACGAAGTCGAAACGCATGCCCTCGCCGGCGTCCACATGGAGATTCGCCGCGGCGAGTTCCTCTCCATTGCCGGACCCTCCGGCTGTGGCAAGTCCACCTTGCTGTCCATCATCGGCCTGCTCGACACGCCGTCCGACGGCAAGTACATCCTCAAAGGCAAGCCGGTCGAAACGTTGAAGCCCTCCGAGCGTGCGCGCATCCGCAACCGCGAAATCGGCTTCATCTTCCAGGCGTTCAACCTAATCGGAGACCTCACCGTGTATGAAAACGTCGAACTCCCGCTCACCTATCGCGGCATGGGTGGCGCCGAGCGTAAGAAGCGCACCATCGAAGCGCTGGAACGCGTCGGCATGTCGCACCGCATGAAGCACTACCCGGCCCAGCTCTCCGGCGGTCAGCAGCAGCGGGTCGCCGTCGCCCGCGCTCTTGGCGGCGAACCTTCGGTACTCCTTGCCGACGAGCCTACCGGCAACCTCGACTCCAAGAATGGCGAACAGGTGATGGAACTCCTCCGCGAGCTGCATCAACAGGGCGCCACCATCTGCATGGTGACGCACGACCCGCGCTACTCCGAATGGGCCGACCGCATTGTGCACCTCTTCGACGGCCAGGTGGTCGACGAACGTGCCGGCGCCGGCGCGCACAGCGTCACGCACTAACCCAATTCGCCACACCCCGAACCATCACCAGGAGGTCGAAATGTTCTGGCCGCTCAGGCAGGCCGCTCGAGGTCTGTGGCGAGATCGCTCGTTCACGCTCACTGCCGCGCTGACGCTCGCGCTCGGCATCGGCGCCACAACCGCCGTCTTCAGCGTCGTCGACGCAGTCCTGCTCCGTCCGCTCCCCTATGCCAACCAGGACCGCCTCGTCATGATCTGGACCGACGACCCCAAGCACAACGTCCACGAAGAAGGCAGCGGCATCCCCAGCATGATGGACTGGAAGTCGCGCAGCGGCGTCTTTGAAGATGTCGCCGCCTGCTCCCGCGACATCCGCTTTCAAATCGAACGAAACGGTGAAATTGAGAGCGCCGTCGTCGCTCTCGTCACCCCTAATCTCTTTCCCGTGCTGGGCGTTCAACCTGCGATTGGACGCTCAATCACCGTGGAAGAGGATGCACGCGGCGACCAGGTCGCCGTGATCAGTCAGGCTCTGGCCGCGCGCCGCATTGGCGCATCATCCCCACTTGGCCAGAGCCTGCGCATCGATAACAAGGATTTTCAAGTCATCAGCGTCATGCCCGCCGCGGCCGCCGCGCTTCTGCTCGCCACGCTGCTTGCCTGCTGGCGGCCCGCCGCGCGCGCGCTTTCCATCAGCCCCGTCGACGTACTACGATCCGAGTAACTCATGATCCATCTCAAGAACATCGAAAAATCCGTCTCCGCCGGCGTCAACCGCTTCTTCATCCTGCGCGGCATCTCGCTCGACATCCGCCCCGGCGAGTTTGTGACCATCATGGGACCCTCCGGCGCGGGGAAGTCGTCGCTGCTCAGCATCCTCGGCATGCTCGATCATGATTGGCGCGGCGAATACACGCTTGCCGGGCACGACGTCCACCGCCTCAAACCGAACCAGCGCATCGAACTCAACCGCCGCTACATCGGCTTCGTCTTCCAGAGCTACCACCTGCTCGATGACCTCACCGTCTACGAAAACATCGACCTGCCGCTGTCGTACCGCAACATGAATTCGAGCACTCGCTCGGCGCGCGTAGCCGAAATCCTCGACCGTTTTCAGATCGTCGCTAAAAAAGGACTGTATCCTCCGCAATTGTCGGGTGGCCAGCAACAGTTGGTCGGCGTGGCCCGCGCCGTCGCCGCGCATCCGGAGATCATCCTCGCCGACGAGCCCACCGGCAACCTACACTCCGGCCAGGCCAAGGAGATTATGGAGCTCTTTTCCAAGCTCAACGCGCAGGGCACGACGATCATTCAAGTTACGCACTCTGAAGTAAATGCCTCTTATGGCCATCGCGTCATCACCGTCCGCGACGGCTCACTCGAAAAGGACGAACGCATTCGCGAATACGTGCCGACCTCACAGGAGGGCTAGATGGGAATTCTGCAGGATCTACGCTATGCCGCGCGCTCGCTCGCTTTCCCAAAGCACGAGCATTACTGCGGCGGCACTGTTGATATTAGGCTTGGCCATCCGCGCCGATCCGGCCACTTCGTTACGCTATGAATGATGCCGACCACCCCCGCCACGCGCATTCTGGTGGCCGACGACCAGCCCGGTGTCCTCGAAGCGCTCCGCCTGCTCCTCAAGCCTGAGGGCTACACGGTCCACACCGCCACCTCGCCCGCGGCCGCGCTCGCCGCCGCCCACGGCGAGGAGTTCGACGCCGCACTCATCGATCTCAATTACGCCCGCGACACAACCTCCGGCGCGGAAGGCCTCGACCTTCTCACTCGACTGCACGAATCTGCGCCCGCTCTTCCGGTAATCGTCATGACTGCCTGGGGCACCATCGATCTCGCCGTCGAGGCCATGCGCCACGGCGCGCGCGACTTCGTGCAAAAACCCTGGGACAATGCCCGCCTGCTCGCCACCCTGCGCACGCAGGTGGAACTGTCGCGCGCCCTTCGCCGCGGTGAGCGTCTCGAAGCGGAAAACCGTATGCTGCGCGGAGAGGCGTCGTCCACCCTCGTGTCCGAATCGCACGCAATGCAGCCCGTGCTCGACATGATCGCGCGCGTCGGACCGTCCGATGCCAGCGTCC
>JBDTVQ010000152.1:0-14049 GCA_040007195.1 Acidobacteriota bacterium
TATGGCGAGGACGACTACCGCAGTCTCGATCCGATGCGGCGCGGCCTCAATCCCTATCCCAATGCCTTTGTGTATCGCGACTGGGTGATCCAGGCGTTCAACGACGATATGCCCTACGACCAGTTCGTGAAGGCTCAACTGGCCGGTGACCTGATGGACGAGAAGACACGCCACAAGACGCTGCCGGGCACGGGCTTCCTGGGCTTGGGCCCCTGGTATTACGACAACGGTTCGGTGGAAGTGACGCGCGCCGATGAACGGCATGACCGCGTGGATGTGGTTACGCGCGGGTTCCTGGGCCTCACCGTCGGCTGTGCGCGCTGCCACGACCACAAGTACGATCCGATTCCCACGACCGATTACTACTCCCTGGCCGGCGTCTTTTACAACACCAGCTATCACGAGTATCCATTGGTGCCGGCCGATGTGCTGGCGAAGTACAAGACGATCGAAGCCGAGATCGAGCAGAAGAACAAGATGCTGCGCGAAATGCAGCAGAACCTAAGCAACCAGCTCTCGCAATCGCTCGTGTTCCAGACGGAGAATTATCTGCAGGGCGTGTGGGAAGTGACGGGCCCGAAGAAGATGCAGAAGCCGATGGTGGTCGAGAATCGCAAGCTCGACTACGAACTGCTCGACCGCTGGATCGCCTATATGGCGAAGGAGACCGATAAGTACACCAACAAGCAGGCGTGGCAGAAGTTGATGAAGAATCCGAAGGCCACGGCTGAACAGGTGAAGAAGTCGGCCACCGAGTTCCAGGAGATGGCCGTAAAGGTGATGCTTGCCAAGAACGAACTGGGCGAGGAGAACGAGATCATCACGGCGAAGTCGCTGGAAGGCACGAAGAAGAAAAAGCGCGCCAACAAGCCGAACGAGTTCATCACCAACGACGATTTCTGCCCCGGCTGCGGTCTGCAGTTGAAGAACCTGCCCGAAAGCGACATGAGCTTCTGGACGGAAATCTTCCAGCGCGAATTGAACGATTCCGACGATCCGAACGCCATGATGGAGTTGTTCGGCCGCATGGGCAAGCCGGGCGTGCTGATGTTCCGCGGGTGGGGATTGGAAAGCCGAGTGGGAGCGGAATCGCAAGCGATGATGGCGAAGGTGAAGGACGACATCGACGCGGCGAAGAAAAAGATCGAACCCTACTATCCGTACCTGCATGGCGTGCAGGACGCCGAAAAGCCCGTCAACATTCAGGTGAGTAAACGGGGCGACCCGTTCAATTTAGGCGACGAGGTGCCGCGCCACTTTCTGAGCGTCTTGAGCAAAGACGAGCCGAAGCCGTTTTCGAAAGGCAGCGGACGGCTGCAACTGGCCGAGGCGATCGTGAAAGAGCCTATCGCCGCGCGCGTGATCGTAAACCGCATTTGGAAGGGCCATTTCGATACGGGGCTGGTCGACACGCCCAGCAATTTTGGTTTAACGGGAGAGAAGCCAACCAATCCCGAACTGCTTGAATACCTTGCGGGAACGTTCGTCAAGAACGGGATGTCGATCAAGAAGCTGCATCGCGAAATCATGCTGAGCTCGGTGTACCAACTGGGCACGGAGATGGACAAGACGGCCTACGCGAAGGACTCCGCGAACCGGTTCTACTGGCGGGCGAACCGCAAGCGCCTCGACGCCGAACAGATTCGCGATTCGATTCTGATGGCCGCCGGCAACCTCGACAATTCGCTCGGAGGACCATCCATCGAACTGACGCCCACCAACTATCGCCGCACCGTGTATGGCAAGGTGAGCCGCTACAAGCTGGACCAGTATTTGCAGTTGTGGGACTTCCCGAGCCCGAATATTAGCGCCGAAAAACGTTTCGTGACGACCGTGCCGCTGCAGCGCCTGTTCCTGATGAATAGCGACTTCGTGCAGTATGAAGCCGAGGAACTCGCCAAGCGCGTCGCCACGGAGGCCGACAATCGCGCGCGCATCCGCAAGATGTACCAGGTGCTTTATGGGAGGCAGCCGGCGGAGCCGGAAATCGTCGCGGGGCTGGAGTACCTGAAGACCGAGCCGATGCTCGAATACGAAGAAGGCAAGAAGCGGCCGGCAAAGGATAAGGACGGCAAGGATACGAAACCGGAAGCCAAGCCCAAGACGCCGGAGACGATGCTGACGGGAGACGCCAAGCCTGCACCAGTGGAAGCCGCCGCGATTCCGGTGGCCGAAGAAGGCGGAGCGGGAGCCGGGGCCGGTCAAATGCCAGCCGATGGACAAGCGCCCATGGAAATGGGCATGGGGATGATGGCCGGCGTAATGCCGGGAGCGCGCGGCGGCGCGAAAAAGGCCGAAGAACTGAAGTACGAGCCCTCTGCCTGGGGCCGGTACGCGAAGGTGCTCGTCAGCGCCAGCGAGTTCATGTTTATCAACTAAGGGACGCAAGAGTCACATGGAATTTCCACACAAATCGCGCAATCCACTGACACGCCGCGAGGCACTCCTGCAGGTGGGCAACGGTTTCGGTTTCATGGCCTTCGCCAGCCAGTTGAGCCAGTCCATCGCGCGCGCCAACACGATCGGCGTGAGCGACGGCACCGCTATTTCGGCGCTCGACCATCCACAAAAAGTGAAGCGCGTGATCTTCCTGTTCATGAATGGCGGGTGCTCGCACGTCGATAGCTTCGATCCGAAGCCGATGCTCGATAAGTACGATGGTCAGCCGATGCCTGGCGGCGAAGTGAAGACCGAGCGCAAGACGGGCGCTCTCATGAAATCGCCATTCACGTTCAAGAAGTACGGGCAGAGCGGAATGGAATTGAGCGAGTTGTGGCCGCATCTGGGCGAGGTGGCCGACGACATCTGCTTCGTTCGCTCTGTGAACACGGAGATTCCGAATCACGAGCCGTCGTGCCTGATGATGAACACAGGCGCGAATCAGGCTGGGCGTCCTTCGCTCGGTGCGTGGCTCACCTACGGCCTCGGCACGGAGAACAAGAACCTGCCGGGTTACGTCGTGCTCTGTCCCGATGTGCCAACCACGGTCGGGCCGCCGCTGTGGAACAACGGATTTTTACCGGCGATCAACCAGGGCACCTACATCTCCGACAAGATTCAGACCGGGCCCGACGGCGCGCCCCCGATGCCCGAGATGGCGGAGAAGAAGGACGGCAAGGACGCGAAAGAGCAGAAGGTCGAGATCGAGAAATCGTTCGACCCGAAGAAGCTCATCAGCTATGTCAGCAATCCGAAGTTCTTCCTGCCCGAGCAACGCCGCGAACTTGATCTGATGGCGAAACTCGAAAAGATGAACGGCACCACGGCCGATCCGCAGGTGGAAGCCGTCATCCAATCGATGGAAGTCGCTTATCGCATGCAGACCGAAGCGCCCGAGGTGTTCGACATCCGCAAGGAGTCAGAAGCGACGCAGAAGTTATACGGTCCCGGCAGCACAGCGCGCGGCTGTTTGATGGCGGTGCGGCTTGCCGAAAAGGGCGTGCGCATGACGCAGGTTTACTACGCCAAAGGCGACCCGTGGGATGCTCACGGGGACATACTGGCGCATAAGATCAATGCCAAGAATTCCGATCAACCGTTCGCGGCGGTGATCAAAGACCTGAAGTCGCGCGGGTTGTGGGAGGACACGCTCGTTGTGTGCGGCTCCGAGTTCGGACGCACGCCGGTGCGCGAAGTCGGTGGTGGCGGCGCGAGCATCCGGCGCGGGCGCGACCACAATCCATTCGGGTTCACGATGTGGCTTGCGGGCGGCGCGATCAAGGGCGGTATGACCTACGGCGCCACAGACGACTTCGGGTTCAAGGCCGTCGAAAAGCCAGTTCCCGTGCACGACATTCACGCAACGATTCTCTACCTGATGGGCATTGAGCACACCAAGCTCACCTATCGCTACAGCGGCCGTGATTTCCGCCTCACCGACGTGAGCGGCAACGTGCTGCACGAGATTCTGGCGTAGGCGCGCGCGGGCTCGCCCGGGCATCTTGTACACTCTCAGAATTGGCGTTTGGCGGGGAAGGCGAGTAATGCGCTTGGACTAGCTTCGCCATCAAGACGCCTGTCTTCATGCTCTACGCCATCGCGAGTTACTTCAACCCGGCCCGCTATCGTTCCCGCCTGGCCAACTATCACGTCTTCCGGCAACACATGCGAGAGCCGCTCATCACCGTGGAGCTTTCTTTCGACGGCGAGTTCGAATTGCAGGAAGGCGACGCGACGAAGCTCATTCAAGTGCGCGCAACCGATGTGATGTTCCAGAAGGAGCGGCTGCTGAACCTTGCACTCGATGCGCTGCCCTCCGATTGCGATGCGGTGGCCTGGATCGATTGCGACCTGTTGCTGCCCGAAGGATGGGCTGAGCGCGCGACCGAAGCTCTGCGGTCGTTCCGGCTGGTGCATCTGTTCGAGCGCCATTTCAACATGAACCGCGACGGAGCCGGGCGGTGGCAGTTTGGAACCTCTGTCGCGCGAAAACTGCTTACTGGCGAGATGACGATGGACCACTTCTCCGCCACCGCTCCCTCACTGCTCGAAACGACGTGGGGCGGAGCGTGGGCGGCGCCGCGAGAGTTGCTCGATACCCATCGTTTCTACGACACGTGCGTTGCCGGCAGCGGTGACGTCGCTTTGTTCAGCGCCGCCGCTGGTGGATTCGACCGCCCGCTGTTTGCGATGCGCATGAGCCCGGAGTGGCACCGCCACTTTCTTGCGTGGGCGCGGCCGTTCCACGAGGCGATCGACGGACGCATCACATGCCTCGACGGAGAAATGCTGCATCTTTGGCACGGCGAAACCGAGCACAGAATCTATCGGGAGCGGTACCCGCAGCTACAGAAATTCCAATTCAACCCGGACGAAGATCTTGCGATGACGCCAGAAGGCTGTTGGCGCTGGAACTCCGGCAAGGTGGAAATGCAAACCTGGATCGCCGAATACTTCCGCTACCGGCGGGAGGATGGTGAATGACGTGGTAGGCGCGACAGGGCTCGAACCTGTAACCCTCAGCTTCGAAGGCTGATGCTCTATCCAATTGCGCTACGCGCCCACAAGCCTCATTCAGGATAACAGCGGGGCTCAAGGCCGCGCGGCCGGCGGAGCGGATGGCGCCCCCGGCGTGGCTGACGGACGCGGCGCGGGTTCCGCTGGCACGGCCGATCCAGCCGGTGCGGCCTTTTGCAGCTTTGCAAAATCGGCGCCCTTTACGATGTAGTACCAGTCGGCGAACTTCGCATCGAGCGCCTTTGCGCGCGCTTCGGTTTCCGGATTGTGCGAACTGACGGTGACAAACAGGAACCGGTCGTCGCCCGATTTCGCGGCGGCCGTTGGCGAGGGTTGCCCGGCGTCGCCATCCATGCTCGAACTGGCCAACTCGCCGAAGCGCAGCGTATAGACAAATCCTTGTTTAGTTTCGACGACCACCTCGCCTGCGTTGGCCAGCAGTTGCCCTGTGGGCAGCACGAAGTATCCGCGCGCGCGCAGGCTCATGACGGTTTCCAGCGACAGCGTCAACTTGCGCTCTCGCAGTTGATCGGCAAGCAGCTTCGGTTTCGCTCTGGCGCCCGCTACCCGGAGGCCCGCGAGCGCCTGCGCGGCTGTTTTCGCGGCAGCGTCCCAGTTCTCGCCGTTGGGCACCATCACACGGCGGCGCAGGTTTGCGAGCGTGCCTGCCATCTGGTCGATGGTGTAGCTGTTCACGATGAGCTTGGTGATGTCGCCGACGCCGACCTTGAGCAGATCGGCCTCGACCCAATCCTCGAAGCGCGCCGAGGGATCGGCGGAGGTCTTCACAAGATAGATGCGTTTCTGGCCGGGCAATCGAGCGTAGCGGAAGCCGGGTTTGTCCGGCGGCGCGGAACCTAAAACAAGTTCCGCCAGTTTTGTTCCATGCCCGTCGAGCAGTGTAACGCGCTTGCCGCGCCCGGTGAGGCTGGCGTTCTTCTGGTCGAGCGGATCGATGACGCCGTACTGCGCTTGATCTTCCCAGCGGTCGCTGGCGACGGAATCCTTCTTTAACCCGACCAGCGCGCCAGCGGTTTGCGCCAGCCGGTCGCGGGCTTCGGCCGGATAGTCACCGTGCGAGGCGAGCACCCAGCGGCCTTTGCGCAATTCGACCTTCAGCGGCCGTGCCACGGCCTGCTCGGGGTTGTAGTCGACAATCTCGATCGATTGCACGGCGCTCGCATCCGTAAGGGCAGGGAAGAGGTCCTCGCCCTGATCGCTGAAGATGGCCGTGCTGTAGCTCTCCGGCTGCACGCGCGCCGCGACGACACTGAGCACGGCGGCCGAGGCCACGAAGGCGAGCGTCACGATCCATTGGTTCTTCATGCTTGGCCTCCTTCCGTGGGCGCGGCGGGCTTGAGCAACCGTTCGGGAGCAATGCGCATGCGCTCACGCCGCAGCTTGCGCAGGCTGATGAACAGGAACAGCAGAAACGCGGGCACGGGCGGAAGGCCGACGGCGAGAATCTTGATGGTGTTCTGAATCTGGCGCACGCTCGATTCCATGCCGGCGCGCGCGTCTTCCACCTGGCGCTCGCGTTCGTCCTGAATGTTCTGCCGGGCCACTTGCAGGCGCCGGTTCTCCGCCGTTTGCAGATTGGAGATCATGATCTCCTTGGCCTGCTCATCCAACTCCGTGCGGGCTCGGACGGCGTTTACCGCGGCGTCGAGGCGCGCCTGCGCTTCGTGCAGCCTGCGCTCGGCGAGTGCGGCCGCATTGCGCGAATCCTCGGCGCGCTTGTCTTCATACACACGGGTGCGTGCTTCCACCAATTCGAGCGTTCGATGTTTCGGCCGCCGCTTACGCAGGGCGATGAAACTACGGTCACCCGTAAGGTCGTCGATGGCGTTGAGCACGAACGTGACATTGTCGAGGTTGAGCGAATCGACGCCGCGCCGCCGCAACTCGAAAAACTCTTCGCTCATCACGTCGACGTCAGCCACGATGATCGCGTTCACCTGCGGCGCCTTTACGCGATAGGCCAGCACATGCTCACCTTTGTCCGGCGTGTGCGGCTGGCCGCGCATGATGTTGCGGCCGAACATGGTCGTGTCGACCAGTTGATTCCAGCGGATGATGCCCGAACTTTTGCCCGTGGTGAGCAGCGGCAACGCGCCTGGATTACGTGAGGTCAACTCGCCCGGATAGAGCAGCACCACCTCCTGCAAGCCGTCGGTGACCGCGGCCTTTTGTTGAAACGGCATCGCGGCGCCGCTGCCCGCGCCGACAAAGACGACCTCGGGCGGCAGGGCGCCCATCTGAGGATGCGGGTTGTATTTGTCCCATGCCACGCGATCCTGCGCCCATTCGACGCCGAGGGCCGTCATCAGCGCCCGCACATCCCAAGCCGTCTCCGATGCCGACGGCGAGAGATTGATGTTGAATGCCGTGAGCGGATCGACCAGTACAAACACAGGCTTTCCTGTTTTGACGTATGCCGTCAGGCGCGCGAGCTGTTCGGCGTTGAGCGTGGTGGGATGGGCGGCCACGAGCACGTCGAGGTTCGCCGGATAATCGGCGTCGGGCGCAACCTGCGTCACCTCGTACTGCTTGCGCAGCTCTTGCACGATGGACCAGTCCTGCGCATTTTGCCGCGTTTGAAAATCGAATCCTCCAAACAATTTCGCGCCGGTTTGTAAAATGCCTACGCGCTTGCGGGCGGCACGGGAGACGACGCGGACGCTACGCATCAGCTCATACTCGACGGGCAGACCGCGGTCGAAGAAGGGAATGACGAACTCCTCGCTGCCGCACGTGAACACCAGGCCGAGGAAGATTTCATTGATCGACGAAGCACTTTCTTCAGTGACCGGTACGCGGAACGGTTGGATGCCGTAGCGCTCGCGCGCCTCGCGCGCTTCGGGCGAATACTTCACCGTGTCGACGATCCGGGGCTCGATTCGGTCGCGTCCGGCGGCGGCGAACTCGCGCAGATAGTTGATCAGATTCGCGCGGGCGTCCACGTAGCTGCGCGGCACCTCAGGGCTGAGGTAGGCCTGAACCAGCACGGGCTTCTTGGGATCAAGACCTTGCAGCAGCTTGACAGTTTCGGGGGCGAGCGAGTGGAGCTGTTCGCTGGTGACGTCGATGCGCGAACCCAGGCGCGCAGCGATGAGCGCCACGGCGCCCGCGGCGATCACCAACGCGATGGTGCGCACGGCGTAATGGCGTCCCAACGATGGCACGCGCCAGCGGCGGCGCTCCGTGAGGCGCACGCAGAGGTAGAGCACTGCGGCCGCGAGTAGTACGAAGTAGGCAATTGGCCCCGCCGATACCACGCCCGCCGACAGGTCGCGGAATTGTTCCGGAACAGACAATTGTTCCAGCGTGCGCTGCCACGATCCCTGCATCACCGCGCCCGCATAGCGGAGCATCACGGGAATCGCGCAGAGGGCCGCTCCGCCGATAAATGCGACGGTCAGGTTCTCGGTGAGTTGCGAGGCCAACAGGCCGAGCGGAAGCAGCGCCGCGCCCATCAACCAGTAGCCGAGGTATGTCGATACGATCAACCCAGGATCGGGCGAACCCAGCCACGAGAGCACGACAACATGGCTGAGCGAGAAAATCAGCGCCACTGTGTAAATGCCGAGCGCCGAGGCGTACTTGCCGAGAATGATTTCCAGGCCACTGGCGGGCAGCGTGAGTAACAACTCCTCCGTGCCCTGCTTACGTTCGTCGGCCCAAAGGCCCATCGTGATCGACGGGACAAGGAAGATGAGCAGGTAGGGGAACCAGGCGTTGAGGGGATCGAGATTGGCGAGATTCGATAAGAAGAACCGTTCCTGCCAGAACGCCGCGACCGCGCTTACGAAGACGAACAGCGTGATGAAGACGTAGCCTGCGGGTGATCCAAAGTAAGAAGCGAACTCGCGCCGGGCCACGGCGCGCACAACGTGCCAACGCATCAGGCGACTGCTCCTGTAAGGCGATAGAACGCCGCGTCCATGCCCTCGCCCGCCGACAACTCCGCCGGCGTTCCGTCGAAAACAATGCGCCCGGCGTTGATCAAAATCACGCGTCCGGCGACAGCGTCCACTTCCTGCAGAATGTGCGTCGAAAGCAGGATTGTCTTCGTCTGGCCGAGTTCGCGAATGAGGCTGCGCACGTCGCGAATCTGGTTTGGATCGAGGCCGGTGGTGGGCTCGTCCATGATCAGCACGTCGGGCTCATGCAACAGGACCTGCGCCATGCCCGCGCGCTGCCGGTAACCCTTCGACAGCTTACTGATTGATTTCTCCAGGACCTCATGCAGAGAGCACAGCTCGACCACCGCGTCGATGCGCTCGCGCAACCGTGCGCTCGACATGCCGCGCGCCTGTCCGAAGAACCGAAGAAGGCTCAGTGGCGTCATCTCGGCATAGAGCGGCCCGTTCTCGGGCAGGTATCCAAGCCGCGCCACCGCCTCCTCGCGCGCGGTGAGCACGTCGAAGCCGGCGATGCGCGCGGTTCCTTCGCTCGGCGCAAGGTAGCCGGTGAGCATCTTCATCGTGGTCGACTTGCCCGCGCCGTTGGGGCCCAGGAATGCCACTACCTGCCCGCGTGGAATGGAGAAGCTGACGTCGCGCGTGGCGGCAAAGTCGCCGTAATACTTGCTGAGGCCGATGGCCTCGATCATTGCCTCGCTCATATTGTCAGTGTCCGCCGTGTGCAATGCGCCCCTAGCACAACGCACGGCTAGCTTCGATTATAACGGCACTGCTGCCGGTTACTTGTAATATAGTCGGCACCATGATGTTGCGCGCGTTGACGGCTGCCTATTTGCTTCTCTCATTCGTCGCACTCGCCGAAGACTGGCCGCAGTGGCGGGGACCGGACCGCACGGGCATTTCGCGGGAGAAAGGACTGCTGCAGGAGTGGCCGCAGGACGGCCCGAAGCAGGTGTGGCACATCAGTGGAATCGGCGAAGGCTATGGCGCGCCGGCGATTGCGGGTGGGCGTGTTTATCTGATCGGCAATCGCGGAATGGAAGAGGAGTTCGTCCTTGCCCTCTCGGCCGCCGACGGCAAAACGCTGTGGTCGACCAAGCTCGGCGGCGTGGGCAATCCCAATCAGCAGCCGCCCTATCCGATGGCGCGCTCGACGCCCTCCATCGATGGCGAATTTCTGTACGCATTCAGTTCCGATGGCGATCTCGCCTGCCTCGTGCTGGCCACCGGAAAAGTCGCGTGGCAGAAGAACGTGCGAAAAGAATTCGGCGGCACGCCCGGCACGTGGGCTTATTCGGAATCGCCGCTCATTGATGGCGAGACGCTCGTCGTCACGCCCGGCGGCGCGGAGGCCACCATGCTCGCGCTGAACAAGAAGACAGGTGAAGTGATCTGGAAATCGGTCGTGCCCGGTGGCGACAAGGCCGCGTACTCATCCGTGATCGCGCATGAATCGGCGGGCCGCAAACAGTACATTCAGTTTGTCGATAAAGGTGTCATCGGCGTCGATGCCAAGAGCGGCAAGTTTCTCTGGCGCTACACGCAGACCAGTGGCGGTCCCGCGAACATCGCCACGCCGGTCGCGCGCGGCAACTATGTCTACAGCACGAACGCGCGCCGTTTCGGCGGCGGCCTGGTGCAACTCACCGCGGTGAACGACGGTGTGAACATGGAGCAGGTTTACTTCGAACGCGACCTGCCGAACTCGCTCGGCGGCCAGGTGCTGCTCGGCGACTTTCTCTACGGCACGAATCCCGAAGGTCCTGTAGCCGCTGAATTCGCTACGGGCAAGATCCGTTGGAAGTCGGCCGATGGCGGACCCGGCGCGATTCTCTACGCCGATGGCCGCCTCTACTGGCATCTTGAATCGGGCGAGGTGCTGCTTGCCGAAGCGACGCCCGACGCCTTCCGCGAGAAGGGCCGCTTCACTCCCGCCGATCCGCCGAAACGGAAAGACACACGCGAGCGCGCGTGGGCCTATCCGGTGGTTGCCAATGGCAGGCTTTACATCCGCGACCTCGATCACTTGTGGTGCTACGACGTGCGCGCGAAGTAGCCGCCCTCCGGCGCTACCATATCTATATGTCCTCCACGGCGCTTGAAACGCGTGTCTCCACATGCGCGCTGGATTGTCCGGACGCCTGTTCCCTCCTGGTTACTATCGAGAACGGCCGCGCGACGAAGCTGCGCGGGAACCCCGATCATCCCGTCACTCGCGGCTTTCTGTGCGGCAAAGTAGCGCAGTATCTCGAACGCCAATACAATCCCGATCGCCTGCGATACCCCATGCGCCGAGTGGGCGCGAAGGGCGAAGGCAAGTTCGAACGCATTTCCTGGGATGCGGCTCTCGATGAGGTTGCCGAGCGGTTGAGCGCCGTTGCTCGCGAGTTCGGCAGCGAGGCCGTGCTGCCTTATAGCTATGGCGGTTCGATGGGCCTGCTGAACGGCAATGGTATGGACCGGCGGTTCTTCCATCGCTTCGGCGCCTCGCGGCTGGACCGAACCATCTGTTCCAGCGCCGGCACCTTCGGCCTCAATCAGACGCTTGGCTATCGCTATGGCACTGAGCCCGAGCAGTTCGCGAAATCGAAACTGATTCTCGCCTGGGGCGCGAACATTCTTGGCACTAACGTGCATTTGTGGCCGTTCATCGTCGAGGCCCGGCGCAATGGCGCACGCTTCTACACCATCGATCCAGTGAAGCAGCGTACGGGCCGCATGGCCGACAAGCATTTCTTCGTGAACCCCGGTTCCGACCTCGCGCTCGCGCTGGGCATGGCGCATGTGATCATCGGCGAAAACCTGCACGATGCCGATTACGTCGCGCGCTACGCGACAAATTTCGACAGGTTGAAGGAAACCGCCGCGAAGTATACGCCCGAACGTGCCGAAGCCCTCGCCGGCATTCCGCGCGAAGACATCGTGGCGTTGGCGCGCGAATACGCCACTACGCGTCCCGCTGTCATCCGCCTCAACTACGGCACCTCGCGCAGCGAACGTGGCGGCATGGCCTTTAGCGCAGTTGCGATGCTCCCCGCGCTCATCGGTTCGTGGAAGGAAGTGGGCGGCGGACTGCAAGCAAGCGTCTCGCAGGCGCACCGCTTCGACCGAGCCGCGATCGAACGCACGGACCTGCAGATGAAATCGCCGCTCGGCCGCGAAGCGCGTCTCGTAAACATGTCCACGCTCGGCCAGGCGCTCACCGAACTGAACGACCCGCCGGTGAAGGCGATCTTCGTCTACTGCTCGAACCCCGCCGCCATCGCGCCCAATCAGAGCGCCGTTCGCCGCGGCTTCAAGCGCGAAGATCTGTTCACTGTCGTTCACGAACAGTTTCAAACGGACACCGCCGACTTTGCCGACATCCTGCTGCCTGCCACGACGTTCCTCGAACACACGGACCTCTATGGCGCCTACGGCCATCTCTACACGCAGATGGCGCGGCCGGCGCTTGAGCCCGAAGGCGAGGCCCGTTCGAACGTGCAGGTGTTCCGCGCGCTCGCGCACCGGCTCGGCTTCAAAGACCAGGCCTTCCAAGACACCGAAGACGACATGATCCGCACCGCCCTTGCCAGCGGCCATGAATACCTGAAGGGCATCACGCTTGAGACGCTGGAAGAGAAGCACAGCATCCGCCTCAACGTCACGCCCAACAACGAACCCTTCCTGCCCTTCGCCGAAGGCAACTTCGGGACGCCCAGCGGCAAGTGCGACCTCGCGCCCGAGGGCATGGATTACGAACCTCCCACCGAATCGC
Source organism: Acidobacteriota bacterium (assembly GCA_040007195.1). GTDB lineage: Bacteria > Acidobacteriota > Terriglobia > Bryobacterales > Bryobacteraceae > JAFLBB01. The sequence goes on from JBDTVQ010000152.1 coordinate 12,640, forward strand.
GCCACGGCGACGCCGCTCTCGGCCGCAAGTTCCCGCTGGAACTGGTGTCGCCGAAGAACGACGACAGCATGAACTCCACCTTCGGCTATCGCAAGCCGGTGGACGCGCAGACATCGAAGCTGTGGATGCACTCTGAAGATGCGCGCGAACGCGGCATCTCAGACGGCGACCATGTGCGTATCTTCAACGAACGCGGCTCCATGCGCCTCACCGCCAGCGTGAACGGCCACGTCCGCCAGGGCGCGGTGTCGGCCCCCTCCGTCCGCATGCCGCGTATGTCGCCCGACGGCCAGACGACAAACTTCCTCACCTCCGAACGGCTTACCGACATCGGCGCGGGCGCTACTTTCTATAGTTGTCTGGTACAAGTAGAGAGATGCGGAGACTAACCCTGCTGTTCGCCGCGGCCCTCGTTCTGGCCGCCGCCACTGGTTGCAGCCGAACGCCGGCCAAAGTGGAGACGATTGAAATAGAACAGCCGGAGCTTGCCTCCGTAGTCAGCGCGGGCGACCCGGCGCACTCCGTTCAGTTCGTGCAGGGCTTCTACGACATTGAGCAGAATTCCTGGCGTTGGACGAGATCGAAGTTCTCCATCACGTTGCAAGCCCCTGGTGGCGCGGCTCAAAAGGGCGCAACGCTGGAACTCAAGTTTGTCCTACCGGAGGCCGTGATCAAGAAGACGGGCCCGGTCACCATGACCGCCGTGCTCGATGGCAATGCGCTGCCGCCCGAGAAGTTCGAAAAGGAAGGACCGCAAATCTTCCGCCGCGACATTCCCGCCGCGATTTTCCGTGGGCCTTCGGTGAATGTCGAATTTTCGCTCGATAAGTTCCTTGCCGCGGGCGCGGTGGAAGAACGTGAGCTCGGCGTCATCGTGCAAACGGCCGCGCTCATGGCGAAGTGAACGGGTCCTCGTGACCGCCGACGTCCGCATGCACCGCTCGCGCTTCCTCGCGCTTTGGCTGGCGGCCTCCGCATTTTGTCTCTGGCTCTATTGGCCCGGTCTCCGGGCATGGTTCCAACAGGACGATTTCGCCTGGCTTGGCCTGGGCATGAACGTCCACACCGCGCCGGAGCTATGGAACGCGCTGTTCGCGCCGAAGGCCCAGGGCACCATCCGCCCATGGAGCGAGCGCGCGTTCTTCATGGGCTTCTTCGCGCTGTTCGGGCTCGACGCGCTTCCCTACCGCATCCTCGTCTTTGCGACCCAGCTTCTGAATCTCGGCCTTGTGATCTCCATCACGCGCCGCCTGACCGGTTCCTGGCTCGCCGCCGCGCTCGCACCCATCCTGTGGACGGCCAACGCCTCGCTCGGTCTCCCGATGAGTTGGACCTCCGCCTACAACCAGATTCTCTGCGCCACTTTCCTGCTCGGCGCGTTCTATTGCCTGCTGCGCTGGATTGAGTCGG
>JBDTVQ010000153.1:0-14024 GCA_040007195.1 Acidobacteriota bacterium
GCAAGGATTTAGGCCGCGGTCGAACAGAATTACGAGAAGGAATTGCCGGAAAGGAAGACCACCGGCGAGGTAGAACAAGTCTTGTCCTGCCTCAGTTTCGTTGGCCGGTTTTCAGACGTCCCTCATTGGCCGGTTTTGCAGTGTCCCCCGAGGTCGAACCGGCGACCTACTGATTACGAAGTACAGTCCCTGTCTCCAAACCCTCCATCCACTCTATACGGAAGTGCCTGTTATCAACAACTTGGGGAATCTGCTTTCGCTCAACCAGTAACCCCTAGTATCCCAAACAGATGGGGTTTGGACACAGTTTTGGCACAGGCCTTTGGGGTGACCCCCTCCGTTGAGACAAACTGCAATTAGCAGAGTTGCGGAAGTAACGAATTCCGATTCTGAGGCCCGTCGCCATTGGCACGTTGGTCGGCAGGTGACGATGGCGCCGAAGCAGATTCGGCTGGGGTTCTCGTAATCGCTTGATTTCATGCGAGCGCCAAATGGCGTGCGAAGTGCTCCCTAATGAATTGCCAGTCTCATGACGCGACATCAAGAACAGGCCCTGCTGCGTACTCCAATTGCCACTCCGACAACTGGCTGTGGCTTTCCAATGGGGGCTACGCTCGTAACCGGCGGCGCCAACTTCTCCCTCTTCTCTCGGAGTGCGGCCGGCATTGAACTGCTGTTCTTCGATCGGGTGGACGACGTTTGTCCTTCCCGTGTCATTCCTATTGATCCTTGCGCGAACCGCACGTACCACTACTGGCACGTGTCTGTGCCCGGCGTGCAAGTAGGTCAGATCTACGGCTTCCGCGCCTACGGGCCATTCGAGCCAAATCGGGGATTCCGGTTCGATGCATCCAAGCTGCTGCTCGACCCTTATGGCCGCGCCGTGGCCGTTCCTACGAACTACAGTCGTGAAGCGGCGCGCCTGGAGGGGGACAACGCCGCGACGGCCATGAAAAGCGTTGTTACAGACGCCCAGGCGTATGACTGGGAAGGCGACGTGCCCCTCAAGAGGCCTTGGTCACGCACCATCATCTACGAGATGCATGTTCGGGGTTTCACCGCACATCCCAGCTCCGGGTTGCCGGAATCGATACGTGGCACCTACGCCGGACTCGTCCAGAAGATCCCCTACCTTCAGCAACTGGGCATTACCGCCGTCGAGTTGCTTCCCGTGTTTCAGTTCGATCCTCAGGATGCGCCTCCAGGCCTGACGAACTACTGGGGCTACTCACCGATCTCATTCTTTGCACCGCACCAGGCTTACAGCTGCCATCAGGACCCGTTGGGCGCGGCAGATGAATTTCGGGATATGGTGAAGGCGCTGCACAGAGCAGGCATAGAAGTCATCCTCGATGTAGTTTTCAACCATACGGCGGAAGCAGGCGAGGATGGCCCAACACAGTGCTTCCGCGGCCTCGACAATCCCACTTACTACGTCCTTTGTGAAGACCGTTCAAACTACGCAAACTACACCGGCACCGGAAACACACTGAATGCCAACCATCCGGTCGTACGGCGCATGATCCTGGACAGCCTTCGTTACTGGGTGCAGGAAATGCATGTGGATGGCTTCCGCTTCGATCTTGCATCCATCCTGGCGCGTGACTCATCCGGGGCTGTCATGGCGAATCCACCGGTGCTCTGGGACATCGAGTCCGACCCGCCGCTGGCGGGCACCAAGATGATCGCGGAGGCATGGGACGCGGTTGGACTTTATCAGGTGGGCAACTTCGCGGGCGACAGTTGGAAGGAGTGGAACGATCACTTTCGCGATGACATCCGCGACTTCTTCCGGGGCGCGAACGATTCGGTGGGACGCGCAGGCGACCGCCTGCTGGGCAGCCCGAGCATTTATGGGCCGAAGGAGCGCGAACTCGAAGAGAGTATCAATTTCGCTACATGCCACGACGGTTTCACGCTGAACGACCTCGTGTCCTATAACCACAAGCACAACGAGGAAAACGGAGAGGACAACCGCGATGGGGCCGATGAAAACCGAAGCTGGAACTGCGGCGTCGAAGGCCTGTCGGACGATCGCGTGATCGAGAGGATGCGCACCCAACAGGTGAAGAACTTCTTCACGGCCGTCATGTTATCCGGTGGCGTGCCCATGTTTGTCATGGGTGACGAGGTACGGCGCAGCCAGCGCGGCAACAATAACGCCTATTGTCAGGATAACTACACGAGTTGGTTCGACTGGAGTCTATTCTCGAAACACGCGGATGTCCTTCGGTTCGTGAAGTTGCTAATCGAGCGCCGTATGGTGCGCGACATGGAACATGAACACCGGCGCGCGAGTCTAAGTCAGGTTCTTCGTGAGGCGAAACCCGCCTGGCACGGCGTAAAGCTCAATCAGCCGGACTGGTCGCCTTCTTCGCACAGCATCGCAATCAGCGGGGAATTGAAGAACGAGGCGGTGCTGGCGCACCTCATTCTGAATGCGTATTCGGAGGGTCTCGAATTCGAACTTCCCATCTTGATCGGTGGTGGCCAGCGTTGGCGGCGGTGGATCGATACCGCTCTGGATCCGCCGCATGAGATTTGCGAATGGAATATGGAAGAGCCCGTCCTGGGGCCGACGTACCTTGCTTCCGCGCGGTCGGTCGTGGTTCTCGTCGCGGACGGGAGGCCGGAGAAGCGCTCATGAGCACAGCCAGGGAGTTGACCTACACGGGAGTCCTGGTTGCGGTATTCGCCAATCAAATCGGCTTGCCCATCCCGGCACCCGTGGTCTTGATTGGCGCCGGCGCTCTGTCGGCCCACGGAAACATGCGTGCAGGCATCGCTCTTTTGATGGCGGTGTTGGGCTGCCTCGCAGCAGATGGAATCTGGTATTGGGCTGGCCGCCGATGGGGCAATAAGGCGATTCGCTTCCTGTACCAATTGACTTCCCATCCTCGTGAGGCTGCAATACAAGCACATGAGAAGTTTCACAAGTATGGGCTTGGGGTATTGTGCGTGTCTAAGTTCCTACCCGGGCTCGACGCCGCCATTCCGCCACTAAGCGGTGCGGAAGGAACATCGCCCTCGCAGTTTCTCACCGTCGATGCCGTCGGCAGCCTGCTGTGGTCGGGGCTATATATATGGATGGGATATGCGTTCTCCCATGAACTCACCGCTGCAATCCGATGGGCTCAGCAGTTTGGGATAGTTGTCGGAATGGCGGTCGGAATTCCGATTGGCCTATATGCCGGCTGGCGGGGACTGGCTCTTGTGCGAATGATTCGTGAACTGCGTGTACGCCGAATCAGCGCGCCGATGCTCGCGGAAAGACTGGAGAACGACAGCAAGCTTGCAATACTCGACCTGGCGAACTTCGAGGAAGGTCCAGATGGTGATTTAGTGGAAGGGATTCCCGGCGCATTCCGTGTAGATCCCCGGCTATTGCGCAAGTCCGGGCGGGTCATCGTTCCGGATGATGTCGATATTGTCCTCTACTGCTCTTCGGGAAGCGATACGGTCAGCGCGCGAGCGGCCGTGGGATTGAAGCGCATCGGCATTCGGAATGTATGGGTGTTGGAGGGAGGCCTCAAGGCTTGGCGCGAGCATGGCTTCCCCTTGTCTTGCATTCTCGATATGCCCGAGGCGGTTGCCGCGCGGGTTGGAGCTCAATTACCTGGCTGATGAGCGGCCACTATGACGACTGACATCAGAGATAGGTGCGATTGCCCACCGGAAGAGCGCCCTCAGCTTGCATTAATGCAGAGAAGGAACATCAGATGAAAACAGATCTTAGCGAGACGACAATGACGAGAATACCCGAGGCCGTAAACAGCTCCCCGCAAGTGTCAAGACTGCTGCGGCAGTACGGTTGCGGACCAATACCATTCGTCGGGACCGAGAACGCCTTCTATGAACGGCATCTGATATTCGACCGAGCTATCGACCCATCGGTGGCAACGGCGCGGGAACGTTTCGAGGCATTTGCCCGCTCCGTCCGCGACATTCTCGTTCAGCGGTGGATACTCACAAAGAAGACATACGAGAGAGAAAATCCAAAACGGATCTATTATCTTTCGATGGAATTTCTGATCGGACGTTCAACGTCGAACAATGTGGCGAACTTGCTGCTCGACCCTCTGGTAACGGAAGCCGCGGATCAGCAGGGACTCGACTTACTCGGTCTGATGGAGGAGGAACCGGATGCCGGCCTGGGAAACGGCGGACTGGGCCGTCTGGCGGCCTGCTTCCTCGATTCCATGGCCACCATGCAGCTTCCCGCGACCGGATACGGTCTGCGCTACGAGTACGGGATGTTCAAGCAATCCATTGTGAACGGCTGGCAGCAGGAGAACGCCGACAACTGGCTGCGGGAATCCGACCCCTGGGAGGTTGCACGGCCGACCGAACGAGTGGAGGTCAAGCTGAATTGCTCGATTCAGGTAAGGGGCGGCCAATTCGAAGTGATCCGCTGCCGTCCATCGAGCCTCTACGGCATTCCTTTCGATCGTCCCGTGGTGGGCTATGGCGGGAAGACGATCAACACTTTACGGCTGTGGGCCGCGGCGGCGCCGGACTATTTCGATTTTCAGGAGTTCGGGAACGGCGACTTCATCGGAGCTCTCGGTGAGACCCTCGAAGCCGAGTCGCTTACCCGCGTATTGTACCCGGATGACTCGACCACCATGGGGCGGCAACTGCGGTTCGCGCAGGAATACTTCCTCGTTGCCTGTTCGCTGGCCGACATCGTCCGCCGGTTCCGACGGCTGAACGAGGATTGGGACAAACTGCCGGAAAAGGCAGCGATCCAACTGAATGACACACATCCCGCCATGGCCGTCGCGGAACTGATGCGGATTCTGCTGGATGACGCTCACTTGGGCTGGGAGGAAGCCTGGCGCCTTACCAAGAGGACGTTGGCCTATACCAATCACACGCTGCTGCCGGAAGCCTTGGAGAAGTGGCCGGTGGAAGGGTTCGAAGTTCTGGTGCCGCGGCAATTGGAGATCATCTACGAAATCAACCGCAGGCTCGTGGACGAGGTCCGCGCACGATTCCCTGGAGACGAAGGCCGTGTGGCACGTGCGAGCCTGATCGAAGAGGGCGCCGAGCGAAAAATAAGAATGGCCAATCTGGCCATTGTTGGTTCGCACAGCACAAACGGCGTTGCGGCTGTTCATTCGAAGCTGTTACGGACCTCCACGGTGAGAGATCTCGCGGAGATGTTCCCGGAACGCTTCAACAACAAGACCAACGGAGTGACACAGCGCCGCTGGTTGCTACAGGCCAATCCGGGGTTGGCCTGCGCCATCACGGAAGCGATCGGGGAAGGGTGGATTACCGACCTTGGAGCACTCTCGAAGCTGAAGCCGCTTGCCGGCGACGCCGGGTTCCGGGATGTGTTTCTCTTATCAAAGGCCGAGGCGAAGGCACGGTTTGCGAATTGGCTCAAGGCGACATCGGGGCGAGTTGTGGACCCGCAAACGGTCTTCGACTGCCAAGTGAAGAGGATTCACGAATACAAGAGACAGTTGCTGAACGCGCTGCGGATCATCGTCGAGTATAACCGGCTGCGGGAGAACCCGAATCTGGAGGTGGTTCCACGCACGTACTTCTTTGCCGGCAAAGCGGCCCCGGCGTACAAGTTGGCCAAACTGATTATCAAGTTCCTCAACAATCTGGCAGAGACGGTCGATTCTGATCCGGCTACTCGCGGCCGTATGAAAATTATCTTTCTTCCCGAATACAACGTTTCCCTGGCGGAGCGGCTGATCCCCGCGAGCGATGTTTCGAACCAGATTTCCACGGCTGGGTTTGAGGCGAGCGGCACAAGCAACATGAAGTTGATGATGAATGGGGCCCTGACGGTCGGGACATGGGATGGCGCAACGATTGAGATTGCGGAAGAAGCCGGAGAAGACAATCTCTTTCTGTTCGGTCTAACTGTGGAACAGGTAGAGGCCAGCAGAGGCTGGTATAACCCATATTGGCACTACGAGAACGACCCGGAAACGAAGGCGGCTCTCGATCTTATCTTCTCCGGCCACTTCAATCGAAGCGAGCCTGGGATTTTCGACTCGTTGCGAGATGTGCTCCTGACTAGTGGCGACCATTACATGCACCTCGCCGATCTGACGTCATATTGCCAGGCGCAGGATCGGCTCGGCGCGCTCTACTCCGATTCCGGCGCATGGGCGGAGAAAGCGATCCTAAATGTCGCCGGTAGCGGCAAGTTTTCGAGTGACCGTACTATTGCCCAATATGCGGCTGAGATTTGGGAGGCCAAACCGTGCCCGGTGCCTTAGAGAAAATCCGCCGGAACATAAGAAAACGCGGTTGGGCCAGGCACCACCCGTTTGCAATCATCCGGGTCCTAACCGGCGCATGGAAGCGGTGGCGATTGCGCGCCGCTGTGTCCCGACGCCGTGCTTGCGCTTGCCAGTAAGGAGGCAGGCCAGGCGGATGCCGCCAAATGTGCGATACCGCATTAACTGCACATATCGGCGGGCGTGAGGTCCGCAATGCCTGGAATGGTTGTGCCCGCTGCAATTCCGTGGAGGACTTCGCGAATCGGGGTGGCTGAAATTAGGTTTCGGATTCAGCAAAACTGGCGCAAGATGTTGAGTTTCCGCATGCGAGATTGCAACGTCGTTCGTTTCATGCCCAGACGGGCCGCCGCGCCTGCCGGCCCTCCCACCTGCCCTCCGGCCTCCTCCAGCGCCGCTACAATCTTCGCCCGTTCGGAGTTGTGCGGGACGGCAGGCGAACCTTCGTTCGACGCAGTTGCGCACGGTTTGCCGATGAGTTCGGTCATCGACACTTGGAGAACCTCACCGCTGGTGAGAATGACGGATCGCTCCAGCACATTCTGCAGCTCGCGGATGTTGCCTGGCCAATCGTATTTCGTAAGGGCGTCTAATACGAAGGTAGGGATCGTATCGATGTCACGGCCCATACGGTTCGCGTGCTTCTGGACGAAGTAGCGAGTAAGTAGCGGGATATCTTCGCGGCGAGCGCGCAAGGGTGGAACGTTCAACGGAAAAACGTGCAGGCGATAGTAGAGGTCGGCGCGAAACTTATTGTCCTCCACCATCGCCATCAAGTCCCGGTTCGTGGCGGCCACCAGGCGGGCATCGGTCCGGATGGTGCGATTGCCGCCAACGCGCTCGAATTCCTGGTCCTGAATGGCGCGCAGCAGTTTCGGCTGCAGTTCCAGCGGCATTTCGCCGATCTCGTCAAGGAATAGGGTTCCGTGGTGCGCCAGTTCGAAGCGTCCGATCTTTTGCGCCACCGCTCCAGTGAATGAGCCCTTCTCGTGACCGAACAGTTCGCTCTCAAGCAAGCTTGCCGGTATCGCCGCGCATGTGCCGGACTTGCATACCCGATTCCGCGACGGGCTCGGTTCCAGGCCAACTCTGGATGGACTCCTTGACCGGCCAGGAGGTAGCGCGATCCGGACATTTTGATGGAGCTGCTGGCGCGACACTGATCGACCAATTGCCATTCGGACGCCCTGCAACCTCAGCCTGATTCTGAGTTGATCGCAAACGGCAGGAGTGGGGCCCGGGAGCCTTTTCGGAGTTGTTCAAACGTCAATCGTGCGAGCCCCGAGCCGCCGCCCATCGCCATCGGTCACTCCAACTTGGCCATGCCGCCGAAACTCTCTGCCCACCGAACTCACGTTTTCGCCTCTCGGCGATGTCGAACTCGGCACTTGCCACGGCACTTGACGTCCCGTGAGCGACTCTCCCGAGTGCATGATCGACCCTAGCTCGCTGCAAGCGCAGCACTTCGAGCACGGCGCCCCGTAGCACAAGCTCCTCCAAATCTGTGGCAAGAGCCGTGCACTTTGTACCGGCAGAACGAGAAAAAGATGTCGCAATCGGGATCACCTCCCGTACACGCGGCAGATAGGGAGATTTTTGTGGGCTCTTCACTTCGTGTACTTGTAAGCATTGCTGTGGCCGCCTTCTTCATGGCGCACGCAAAAACGCTTAGGCTCTGCTTGTTATTCCTTACGCTGGCCTGCTGCTTTGCACAGGACGCGAAGTTACCTGCCGGTTCAATTGCCGGAGAAGTTTTCAACACCAGCTCGGACGGACAACGAGCGGTCGTACCCGGAGCGGTGATCAGCCTCTCCGGTCCAGTGGAGCGCCAAACGGAATCGGACGCGAGCGGCCAATACCGCTTTGAGCTCTTGCCGCCGGGCCGGTACACAGCAGAGGCAAATGCCCCGGGATTGAAGGGAGCGGTGCCGGTTGATGTGGCAGCGGGGGAAACCGCGGCTGCACCCATTTCAATTGAGCTGACCGTAGTCGCGACTTCAGTCACCGTAACCGCGGCGGACTCTACCGCGGTACCGGCCACCGAGCAAAGCGCACAATCCACCACGATCGCGCAATCGACTGTCGAGAACGCACCGAATCGGAACGACACGTTCGAGAGCCTGCTGCCCCTCGTCCCTGGAGTGGTCCGAGGGCCAGATGGGCATATCAACATGAAGGGCGCGCGCTCCACTCAGGCCGGATGGCTCGTCAATTCGGCCAACGTCACCGATCCGGCGACCGGCGCCGAGGCGATGAACCTGCCCATCGACGTGGTGTCTTCGATCCAGGTGATTTCGAATTCCTACGATCCGGCGTATGGAAGGTTCACGGGAGCCGTCTCCAGCGTCGAAACCAAACCCGGCCGCATGGACAAGTTTCATTTCTCGATGCAAAATCTCTTTCCGCGAGCGCGGAAGCGCGATGGCACCATTGCCGGCATCGAATCCTTTACCCCCCGCCTCACCGTTACCGGGCCGCTCATAAAGAATCGCGTGGCGATCACCCAGTCCTTCGAGTACCGCTTCGTGCGAACGCCGGTACAGAGTCTGCCTCCCCTGCGGCGGGACATGAAACAAGAGAGCTTCGATTCGTTTACCCAGGTGGACGTATCGCCAACCGAGATGCATACGGCGACGTTCTCGTTCTCGGCCTTCCCGCAAAAGCTGGCCTACGTGGGGCTGAATACGTTCACCCCGCAGGAGTCGACCTCCGACCTGCACCAACGCGGCTACGAGGCTTCGATGCAGGACCGGTACATCTTCGGGGCCAAGGGACTGCTCACCTCCCAGGTCAACTTACGGCAGTACGATGCCGACATCCTGCCCAACAGCACGGCCCCGTACCGGCTGCTCCTCGAAACCACCGAAGGCGGGTTCTTCGACCGGCAGAGGCGCCGCAGCCGCAGCGTTCAGTGGCAGGAGATCTATCAGGCCGGGCAGTGGCACTTTCTCGGAACGCACACTCTCAAAGCAGGCCTCGATTTCTCGCGCAGCGACTATGACGGACGGCAGTCGTTCTCACCGATCGATGTGGTTGGCGCCACTGGACGCTCGCTCCAACGGATCGACTTCGGGTCGCCGACGAGCTTTTCTGTGGGTCAGACTCAAATCGCCTGGTTCGCCGGCGATCAGTGGCAGCCGTGCGAGCGCATATCGGTCGATCTCGGGCTGCGGTTCGATCGCGATTCGATCACCGACGCTACTCACGCCGCTCCGCGCGGCGGTGTCACCCTTGCGTTGACTCGCGACCGGAGAACCCTGCTCAAGGCAGGAGGCGGACTCTTCTACGACCGCGTGCCGCTGAACATCCCCGCATTCCCAGAGTTCCCGGGACGCACCGTGCATACTCTGGGGCCGCGCGGAGAGGTGCTGGGCTCGACGGCGTATACCAACACAATCTTCGGGTCTCTCGGTAATCCGCGAAGCGCCGCCTGGAATATCGAGCTGGATCGCCAGGTGCTCGAGAAACTGGCGGTCCGGATCGCCTATCAGAAGCGTAGAACCCGCGATGCCTATTTCGTGAACCCTGATGGGAATTTCTTGACCGTGGCCAACGGCGGACGGGATTCATACCGGGAGTTTCAGATTACCGGCGCGTATCAGATTCGCAGCCACACCGTGAACGCTTCCTATGCGAGATCGCGGGCGTATGGCGATCTCAACGATTTCAATCAGTTCTTCGGGAACAATCCTGCGGCAGTAATCCAGCCGAACGCGCGCGGCCGCCTGTCGTTCGACGCGCCCAACCGGTTTCTGATTTGGGGCGAGATCGCTGCTCCCAAGAAGATTTCCGTGTTCCCGGTTCTCGATCTTCATACAGGGTTCCCATATTCGAACCAAAACGAGCTCCGGGAATACATCGGACCGCGGAACGTCGACCGGTATCCTCGCTTCGCCTCACTGGATCTCCAGCTACTCAAGGAAATCCACTTACCGGGACGGTTTAAGAACCGCACGGCCAAAGTTGGCGCCGGCGTATTCAACTTACTCAATAGCTTCAACCCAAGGGACGTGCAGAACAACATGGACAGCTATCGCTATGGCTCTTTTTTCAATTCGGCCACGCGTTCGTTCAGAGGAAAGTTCGTCCTGGGTTTTTAGGAGGGCATATGCAAACAACAAAACAGTGTCTGATTCTGGCAGCGGGTAACGGCAGTCGTCTGCGTGCGATTTCCGACAACCTCCCCAAACCCCTGGTGGAGTTTCAAGGCCGTCCCATCCTCGAACACGTGATACGGCACGCACAGCAAGCGGGGATCGAGGAATTCGTGATCGTGCTCGGATACCGCGGGGACCAGATCCGCGACTGGTGCGAGCGCCGTCTGGGCGGCGCTGCCCGCTTCACCTGGGTAGTAAATCCGGACTACCACAAGAGCAACGGAATCTCCGCCTTGAAAGCCAGGAATGCGCTTCACGGCAACTTTCTCCTATTGATGGCGGACCACCTTTTCGAACCCGAGACAGCCAGAATGATGGTTCGCCAACACCTTGCGCCCGGAGAAGTCATTCTCGGCGTCGATCCCAAAGTCGACCGCATCTTCGACATCGACGATGCCACTAAGGTCCTTCGCCGTGGCGACCGGATCGTGGACATCGGCAAGGAAATCGCAGAGTATGACGCGATCGATACCGGCATGTTCCTGTGCACTCCCAAGTTGTTCGACGATCTCGACCGCGCCAGCAAGGATGGGAACTGTTCGCTCTCCGACGGCATGCGCCGGTTGGCGCGCGGCAGGCGTCTGCGCGCGTTGGAGATCGACGCCCCCTGGCACGACCTGGATACCCCCGAAGCATTCGCACATGCCGACGCGGAAAACCTCGATTATGCAGCCTAAGCACGCTGTTTCCCGGAAAGTACTCGGCCGTTTTGCCGCCGCGCTGATCGGGCTGCTGCTTCTGGCGCACTTAGTGCGGCGCGCCGGGCCGCAGAATCTCCTGGACGGGATCGCCTCCGTCGGATGGGGGCTCCTGCTGATTATCGCGCTGGCAGGATTGGCGCAAGCTGTGCGGACATTGGCGTGGCGGCTGACGCTCGGCGACGTCGGGGATAAGCCTTCGTTCGGCCGGATGTTCGGCTTGCGCCTGGCATCGGAGGCAGCGGGACAGGTGGGCGTATTCGGGCAGGTCTTCGGCGATACTTGGCGAGTCGCGGAGCTGGGCGCGGAATTGCCGCTTGTAACCAGAGTTACTTCTGTAGCGCTTGATCGTGCCCTTTACACACTAAGTAGTACGCTCGTTACCATCGCGGGCATTGTTGCGCTGGCCTTCGTGTTGCCTCTTTCCGGCAAAATCGCACTATACGGGAAGATATTCGGTTGCGCGCTTGTGGGGAGTCTGTTTCTTGCGGCGATCGCGGTGCGGCGGCGCTGGCCGTTGATCACAGGCCCGCTGGGAGCCTTGGGCGGGATCGGGAAGATCGGACCCTGGCTGGAAAAAAAGCAAGAGGCGATCCGGTCCGTGGAAGCAAAGCTGCTCGATTTCTTTCATCATTCGCCCGCCGCGTTTCGAACGAACCTGCTCCTCCAAATGGCCGCACAGGTGGCCGCCGTTTTGGAAGTCTATCTGATCCTGCGGCTGATGGGCTGCCCTGCCAGTTTCGTTTCCGCCCTCGCCATCGAAGGTCTCACCAAGCTGGTCAACGTGATCGGAATGATCAATCCGGGAAATGCTGGCACTTATGAAGGAGGAAATATGCTCTTTGCACGATTAGTGGGAATGAGTGGAACCGTCGGGCTGACTCTGGGGCTGATCCGTAGAGTCCGCTCTCTCTTTTGGGCCGCAGTGGGCGTCGTTTGCGCGATCACGCTGCCAGGATCGTCGCGGCGGCAGAAGGATAAACTTGAGAACTCTGCCGAGCCATCGGGAGAGGAACATACCGCTGTCATTCTGGCGCAAGGAGTTCCCGTCTCGTGCCTGCTGGCGCGCGTAGGGGCGCTGCCCGTGCTGCTGCGCGCAATCGTGAGTGCGCATAAGGCCTGCGCGGCGCGGATCTTTGTGGTCACCGACTGCGCGGTGTCCCTGAGCTTGAAGCAAGACTTGCGGCGCACGCGACGGCTTCCCGATGATGTCCAGTGGTGCACGGCAGCGGCGGGCGAAATCGCGCCCGTCCTGCGTGAAGTCGCAGAAAGCGATAGCCGCATCGTGCTGATCGCCGCGGATAGGACCTACCATCCCTCCTTGCATCGGCGCGCTGCCGAGTGGAAGGGGAACGGCGTTCTGGCTCTGACCACCGATGGCCAGCCTGCGGGGATCTACGCATTCAGTTCCCCCCAAGCCATCGATTTGCTCAAGCGATGTGCCGCAGAAACGCGGACCATCGAGGACTTGCTAGAACGACTTTCCGCGGACGACACAATCGATTGCGGATTCGTTCCGCCAGATCTGTGGCAGCGGGTATCGTCGCCGGAAGATCGGTTGCTGGCTGAACAGAAGCTGGACAAGTGGCTGGTTAAACCCACCGATGGCGTATTTGCGAGGATGAATCGAAGGGTGTCCATCCCGATCAGCCGCCGGCTCATCCCATTCCCCATTACGCCGAACATGGTGAGCTACTTCACGCTTGGTGTAGGTTTTCTGGCCGGCGTATTCTTCGCCCTCGGCGGCCGCATGAATATGTTGATCGGCGCGATTCTCTCGGTCTTCGCGAGTATTTTGGACGGCTGCGACGGCGAAGTCGCAAGGCTGAAGCTGCAAGACTCGGCATTTGGCTGCTGGTTGGAAACGGTATGCGACTACCTGTACTACGTATTCGTCTTTGCCGGGATGACCATCGGGCTTTTGGGGAGAGGGCCGGTCTACCGGATTTGGGGCGCAATGTTCTTTTTCGGCGCGATCGCCAGCTTTCTCACAATTGGGCTGCAGCGGCGCAGAATAGCTGGAGCCCGGCCAGAGCAGTACCTGAGTCTGTGGCATGGGCAGGCGTCCCGGCGGCGCTCGAATCCGTTCCTTTTCCTCGGCCGGCATGCTGAGTTCTTGACCCGCCGATGCTGCATGCCCTATTTGATCCTGGCCTTCGCGCTCTTCGGTGCAACTTACATGGCATTCATCGGAGCCGCCGTCGGTGCGAACATTGTCTGGCCGATCGCTCTCTACTCGTATTTTACCTTCGATCCGGCTCGAAGTTCCCATGGCTGATGCGAGTCGCGGCGAATCGCCGCAGAATTGCCCTCGTAGCGGAAGCAACCATCCACGGCCGTGAGGTTGTCACTTACAATCTTCACCTCTAAAGCAGAGGGGCCGACAGCCTTCGGTTGAGCCAGTTGAACGAAGTCCCTGTGGATTGTCGTGGATATGCCGAGCAGCCGATATTCGTGGTCGGCGGCGATTTCAACCTCAATGCAGGCGCCGGCAATGCGGCGGAAGCTCTCCGCGGCGCGGGCTTCCACGGTGCGGCGGGACTTCTCGCGAAACCGACTGCCATTGCCACTGCTGTCCGGCTATAAGTCGAACAGATTCAATTGGTTGCCGGAGTTGCCTGGATCGGTTCCGGAGTCGGACGCTTGAAGTGCCTGCAAAATGGGCGTTTTCTCGAAGAGCGTCACGCTGAGGACCTGTAGAATTTGGTAGAGGCTGGGCTGCAATCCCAAGCGTTTCCGGACAATCGCCACCAGCACGTACACCGAGACGGCAATCCAGATCTGGGTCTTCACGGCGTTCTCGCTCGTGCCGAAGAAAGCCTTTATGCGGAGGTGCTGTTTGATCCATTTGAACAACTGAACGACATACTGCCCATCAACACGGCCCCGCTGAAGTTACCATT
>JBDTVQ010000154.1:0-14017 GCA_040007195.1 Acidobacteriota bacterium
AGCGGGGACGGCTTGATTGGTTTCGCCACCCGGCGCGCAAGATCGCGCTCCTTGTAGTGGCGAATATTTTCTTCACCGCCCCGCTTTCCGTCTCCATGCTCTATGGCTGGTATCGAGCCAACGGATTCGCCGCGGACTGGAGCGCCATCCGCTCGGCCTCACTCATGTGCATCGTCTGCGTGCTGTTCATCACGCATGTCTATGAAACGGTTTACCTCATCCAACAGCGCGGAAGCGACCTGGTGCAATTCGAGAAGCTGGAACGCGCCAAAGCCGAGGCGGAGTTGGAGGCGCTGAAGGCGCAGGTCGATCCGCACTTTCTTTTCAACTCGCTCAACACCCTGGCCTGGCTGATTCAGAACGATGCTCCGGGCGCCTCGCGCTTCAATGAAAACCTCGCCGAAGTGTACCGGTACATTCTGCACAACAAGAGCCGCGAACTGGTGATGGTTGAAGAGGAGCTTGCGTTCCTGATTCGCTACTTCGAACTCCTCCGCCTGCGCTTCGGCGATGCGGTTGAATTGGAGATGCCCGCCGGCTACCTGGGCGACCGGCATCTGACGCCGCCGATCTCGCTACAGATCCTGTTGGAAAACGCCGTCAAACACAATGAGTTCTCCGGCGACCGTCCGCTGCGGATCCGGCTATCGGCGGAGGAGCAAGGGCTCACCATGAGCAACGAATTGCGCCCGCGCATATCCGCGCGTGGATCGAGCCGCACCGGATTACGCAACCTGGACGAGCGCTGCCGGCTCACGATCGGCCGGGGAATAGAATTCCACGAGCGGTCCGGACAGTTTGCCGTTACGGTTCCAGTGGAGAAACTCGCGTGAAAGTTGCCATCGTAGAGGACGAGCCGCTGGCCCGGCAAATGCTTGGCGACTGCATCCGCCAATGCGAGCCCGGCGTGAAGATCGTAGCCGCGCTCGAAGGAGTCGCCGACACCATCGCCTGGCTCAAGGCACACGGCCAACCGGATCTCCTGTTCGTGGACATCCAGTTGGGCGACGGCACGTCTTTCGACATATTTCGACACTCTCTACTGGACTGTCCGGTCGTGTTCACCACAGCGTATGACGACTATGTCCTGGAAGCATTCCAATCCAACGGAATCGATTATTTGCTGAAACCGATCCGTCTCGAAAAGGTCGCCGCCGCATTGGAAAAATACGAGCGCTTGAAGGGGCACTTCCTCTCCGACCGTGCGGCCATCGCGCGGGCGCTGCAGAAAACATCAGGGCCGCGGGACCGCTTCCTCGTTCGCAAGGGAAGCGAGTTCGTCCCGGTGCGCACGGCCGACGTGGCCTACTTTTTCAGCGAGCACAAGCTGGTGTTCCTCGTCACCCGCGACGGCAAGCGGCATATCGTCGACAGGACCCTGGCCGATATCGAATCGATGCTGGAACCGGCGCAATTCTTTCGCGTGAACCGGAACTTTCTCGCATCCATCGATGCGGTCTCACGGTGCACGCCGCACGGCAAAGGGAAGTTGCTGGTGCATCTGATCCCGCCTTCGGGCGTCGAGGTTACCGTGAGCCAGGAGCGCGCGGCAGATTTCAAGCGCTGGTTGGGGGAGTAGCTTCCTTCGAAGTTCCCATCGCGTTTTCATAAGCCGCGTTAAAGGCGCAGCCATAGAGCGCGACGATGCTCAGCAGGTACAGCCAAACGATAAGGGCGATCACCGTCGCCACGCTGCCGTACATCACGTTGTAGTTCGATAGGTTGCGCACATACCAGCCAAACGCGAGAGTGAGCAGGAACCACAGGACAGTGGCCAAAACCGAGCCGCGCCAGACGGCCGCCCAAGACTGGTGTCTGCGCGGGCCAATTCTGTACAAGATCATCGTTACCATTACGACTGCGGCGAATGCGACGAGTAAGCGCAGGGCCTGTCCCGCGAAAAGCAATCCCGAAGTCACTTGGCTCAAAATGGCATCGTCGTTCAAAGCGGCGAGAATCCATCGCTCCGTCTGGTCTCCGAACAAGATCAACGCGGAGGCTCCTACGGCGGGCAAAGCGGAGGTGAGCACCAGCATCGCCGCATATCCGCGCTGCTGCCACCAAGGCCTCCCCACGGGAACGTGATAGACGGCGTTGAAGCCCTCCATCAGACTCAGCATCAACCCTGAAGCTGCGTAAAGACTGATCAGGGTCGCACCGATGAGCACGGACAAGGGCCGCTGCCCTTCCACAGCGAACCGCTTCAAGACCAATTCCTCAGCACCCGGAGGCACAATCTCTTCCAGGAAATGCGACAGCACCTGGAGCACCGAATTGGCCTGCGCCTGAACGAGCAACGTGGCAACGGTCGTCAACACCGGGAAGAAGGCGAGTAATGCCGAGTACGCCGCGCCCTTCGAGATGGAGAGGCAGTTCTCGTCGTACGTGATGAACGCGGCTCGTTGTAGCAGAGCTAAAATTCGCGCCACTTTCCCTATGCCTCCGCGTGCCAGCTAGCGTCGCCGCGCCACCATTCGCGCGCGCACATTGCGAGTGAACCGACGAACACCAGCATCGATAGGATGCCCAGCAGCCGCGTCTCCCACGACGCAGTAAATTGCATGACGATACGCGCATCCGGGGATTCGTCCACATGGGCCACCAGAAATCCCAGCGCATCGGAACTCGTCGGAATCGGCTTCCCGCCTTGCGTCACCTGCCAGCCGGGATGATAACTCATCTGCATCGATAGCACGCGATCGGCCGGAATCGCCGTACGGATCTCGATTCGCGAACGCGTGGGCCAGTAAGCGATGGGTGGCCTCACGCGCGGGTCGTGAATGGCCGCCAGGTAGTTGCGAAGAGAGCTGGCACCGGCGTTGAGCGGTGATTGGCCGGGCACGGCGGACGGCGGAATCAGGTGAGCGAGTCCTGAGTACGGAACGCGGTAGATGCGGTCGCCGCGGTCATCATAAACTCGCGGCAGCAGGCCCTCGAACTTTGCTGGCAGACGGAAATCGCGAAAGTACTCTGAAGAGTTCTCGGTGTGAACGGCTACGTACTGCACTCCCAGCGCGGACAATAGCCACACCGCGTCGCGCCCCTCTTCGCCCGGCTGGCTGC
This sequence comes from Acidobacteriota bacterium, assembly GCA_040007195.1. Classification (GTDB taxonomy): domain Bacteria; phylum Acidobacteriota; class Terriglobia; order Bryobacterales; family Bryobacteraceae; genus JAFLBB01. The sequence goes on from JBDTVQ010000154.1 coordinate 3,064, forward strand.
GAGCCGATGAGCGCACGCGGTAGAGAAAATCGGCCGCCCGGCGATCAGTCAGTCCCGATTCAAACGTGCCGCCAAGCTGCGAAATGGAAGTGAACGCATTCAACCGGTAGCGCGTACCGCCGGTAACAGCCACGCGCCCCTGCGGACGCAACCCCTCGAGCGCCTGAACCGTTCGCACCTCCGCAGTCTGCCCGCTGGGAATCGGGTGGAGCGGTTCATACGAAGTGGCGGCGTAACGCCGTACCTGACCCGCGCCGAATACCACGGCGGAGATCAACAGTCCCAGGCCCAACCCCTGCACGAGAAGCCAGCGGTGATGCATCGCCGTTCGCACGATCTCCATGCCAAGCAGAACCGCGAACAGCTCAAACTCCATCTCGTACCGGCGAGACTCCGGAAGCGTGTTGTAGCCGAAATGGTAGAAACCTACGACGATCCACGCAAATCCGAAAGCGGAAATCGTCAGAAAGCATAGCCAGACGGATTGCTTCGCCCGCAGAAACAGCACCCGCAGCAATATTGCCCCAAGCGGCAAGCCCGCCAGCATCCACAACTGCGACGTTTGAAACGTATATGCGTACGCGTCCTTTGGCCAGTTGAACGCCATTGTCGAAATAAACGAGGGTGTTAGCCAGAAAGCCGCCATGAGATAGGCAAGCAACGCAGCGCCCAGCAGCCGCGTCGCGCGGAAGCTGGTCACCCCGTACGTGCCGGCGCCGGTGAGCAACATCGCAATCATGCACCATGCCAGGCCGACGGCGGCGATCCAATTGCTCAGCGTCACGGCCGCCATCGCAAGCGCAGCCAAGAAAATGCGCCAAAAGCCGGGCCGCGTCGCGGCACTCCACGCCGCCAGAATTGCAAGCGGAAGTATCGCGAGGCCGGCATTGTGCGGCCCCTCGCCATACTTGGCCAGCACCTGCAATCGCCACGGAAGCTGCGCCAGTCCCCGGTCCGCGTCCAGTTGCCGGAACAGCGCGTAGCCGGGCGACCACAGCGTCCAAGCCAAAGCGCTGAGCATCGCCCACAGCGTGCTTCGCGTGAACCTTCGCACCATCCACCACACGGCGGCGGGCGCGAGGCAGGCCATGCACGCTACCAACAATCGCCAGAGAAAGTAAAACTCAACCGTCGGGAAAATGCGCGACGCCAGCGTGGCGGCATAGGGAAGCAGCGGCAGATAGAGAAATTGCGTGGGCAGGCCATTGTAGTGCAGCGGCTCCCAACTCCATGGGTTCGGATTGCCCGAAATCGTCTTGGCTATTGACGCATATCCCATCTCGATGCTGTCGCGATACACCGATTCTCCTGGAAAGAAGAGAATCAGGTTGAGTCCGAAACTCACTGCGGCGATCAAAAGAAGACTACCCACCGCCAGCGAGGTGCGGCGCCATTTCGGTGACAAGGGACCGCCGCGCCGTGACGCGATCAACAAGAACAGGAGAAACCCGGCCGTCAACAGAGTGATGAGACGGCCGATCGCATTCTCGCGCGGCAACGTAAACTGCAGCAGAATCTCGCGATCGCCTGGCGGCACCTCAACGAACATGAATCCCAGCGGATCGCGACTAACGGGCAATGAAGCGCCCGCCGCCGTGAACGCACGCCAGTAGGGATCGTAATTTTCCTGCACTACCAGAGCTTCACCTTCGCCAAACCGTCCGGCGATGCGAATGCGGTCCGGTGCTTCGCGCGTATAGTGGGGCCGTTGCTCCGGCCCCAGCTCAATTGCCTTCACATACGCGCGCAAATGATCGTTGTTAATTGGGCGTCCGATTTCGGGCACCGCTCGTAGCTCGGTTTGGCGCACGATGCGGGCGCGTTCCGGATAGCGCCGCGGTATGCGATAGATGAAATCGCCTTGCCCGCTCGAATAGATTGCCTCTAAGACTTTTGGAAACAAATCTGTCCGCACATAGTCGTGATACATCTCCGTCGAGGTATTTTCGTTCACGACGATCCCGTCCACACCGAAGGCTTGCAGCGCCACCTTCGTCGCCTCGGCATCTTCGCCGGAGCTTGCCTGGTAATAGGGCTCAGCGACCAAATCGTTCAGCATCCCCTGTTCGGAGCCGCCGCCAAGTTGTGGGATGTGATGCCAGGCGTTGAACCAGAACCGGACGGAGCCCATCGCCAGGATGCGCTCCCCAGGCATGTTGGTGGCGATCCAATCGGTGAGGCGATATTCAATCCTCTTCTCGGGATTCCTGTCCTCAGGGAAGAAAGTCCACGCCCGACGGATGTAGCCCTTCGCCGGAATCAACGCGCATATGAACAAAACCACCGCGAGCGCACGCGGAAACCACTGGCCCCATCGCGGATGTGCCGGGCCGAAACGCTTCCGCGCGATCCATCGCAGACCTTCCATGCACAGCAGGATCAGCGCCAGATCCAGTTCGGGCGCCAACCGCTGTGGTTCACCGGCAATTCGGAAATCGAAATGATCCTGGCCAGCCGTGTTCAGCGTGAACAGCATGGCGAACCCCAGGACGAAAACGAGCCAAGCCCGTTCCGGCCGCCCACGCGCTGAGCGCCAAGTCAATACGGCGTAGATCGCCAGCATCACAGCAGCCAGAATCGCCGACCACAAATGCCCTGGCTGCGAGACCCATCGCAGATTGCGTGTCGTGATATCCAAATAGCTTGGTGAGAGCCACGAAGCGGTTAGCCCGTAGGCGAGTGCGGCAATCGCCGCGCCTCTAATCCACACCCACCAGTCCTTTTCAGCGAGGAAGATAGCCCACGCCAGGAATGGGAACGTGAGTGCAAGTGCGGTGGCCCCGTAGAAATTGGTAGAGACAACCCAGGCGCACAGAATCGCCGATGCCGCCATCCACCCCGAACGGCCGCGTCGCAATCCGAACCAGGCGGTTCCAAGCGCCCACGGCAGGAGTGCCCATGCCGACATGTGCGGACCTTCCCCCCAACGCATCAGGGCATTGAGCCGGTTCGGCAGCCAATAGTAGATGGATACGTCCGGCCAAAACGCGGGCAACAGTAAATAGCCTGGCGAAATCAGCAACGACGCCAACGCCGAGCCCGCCGCAACCGGCCGCGATTTTGTGCACACATACACAAAAAAGTACACGCCACCGATCGCGACACAATAGAACAGCGCGACGAAGAGATGGTAGGAGTGGGCGAACGAGCGGCCGGTCCACTCGTGAATTAGGGCAATTCCGTAACGAATTGCCGGCGGATAGATGTAATCCCAACGGGTGCCGCAATACCAGTTCGGTTGCCAGTTGGGATGTGGGAGGTTTTCAGCCAGGAAGTGGGCGTCGGAGATGAATGTGCTCTCGATCGTGCCCCAACTGTCGAGAAAACCCAATCGGAACACGGGCCAGATGAAGGCGGCCGCCAATGCCGTGAGCAGCACCAGATCGAGGGCGGGTGCAAACTTCCGCCAGCGCTCAGACAGGGGCATGCCCGTTAGAAGGATTCGTAGCGCTCGAATAGCGGCGGCGTAAACTTTCGAACCGGCGCTGCTTCCACACTCCGCTTCTATGGAGAATGTACTGCATCAGCACCCAAAGAATAGAGATGCCATAGCGGCTGCTTTGCATGAACGAAGCGGAAGAGGCCTGCGGGAAGTAACGCGTAGGCACCGGCACTTCGGCAATCTTCGCCCCCACCTCGACGAACTGCGCCATGATCTCCTGATCGAAGATGAAATTGTCCGAATTCATTTCGACGTGCACGGCTTCAAGAATTTCGCGTGTATAGGCGCGGTAACCAGTGTGATACTCGGCCAGCGACAGGTGGAACACTACGTTCTCGCACCAGGTGAGAAAGCGGTTGGCGATAAACTTCCACCAGGGCATTCCCTGTTCCATCACGTCTCCGCCGAGCAGACGCGAACCCAGCACGACGTCGGCAGTACCGTTTTGGATTGGCGCGATAACCTCCGGCAGCAGTGTCGGATCGTACTGATAGTCCGGATGCACCATCACAACGATGTCCGCGCCCGCGCGCAACGCTTCGCGGTAACACGTCTTTTGATTCGCCCCATAGCCGTAGTTGCGGTTGTGGACAAACAGTTCCAATCCCAACTCGCGCGCGATCTGGATGGTTTCGTCGGAACTGCCGTCGTCAACGAGAATCACCAGATCCACAACATCATGGGGTAATTCGGCATATGTCATGCGCAACGTCCGGGCCGCATTATAGGCGGGCATCACGACAACGACCTTTGGCTTGCGTTCGTCCGCCATTATTGCCTACCGCTCCTGACGGGCCGGACCACCACGATGAACTGATAGGCGAAAAGCTCTTTCCAAAATCTTGCCAGAGCCCGGCTCACCGCGTCCAGGCACCTTAACCAAAGCGACCCGGCCGCGTTTGGAAATTTCAAGTCCGCCGGCGGCGCCGTGACCACGGGGGCATCCACACGATAGCCGGCGCTTTGGAACAAGTCCAGCCAATTCCGCCACATGAAGAAATGCAAGTGCGTTCGATCGAACAGGCCCTTATCATGCCGGGGAAAACTGCCAAAAAATATATGAATCCGGAAGTACCAATGTCCACTGTTGGGAAGCGATGCCAACACAACGCCGCCCGGAGTAAGCAACGCATGGAGGCGCTGCAATAGGATTTGCGGCTCGCGAACATGTTCGAGCACGTCGGCGCATAGAATCCAATCGTAGGCACCCTTCAGCGGCGGCAATGCCTCGTCCAAATCGGCCTGGTAAAACTCAACGCGTCCGGCCACGTTTTCCGAAATCGGAAATCGTTCGACCGCCGTGACCTCATATCCGCGCTCCGCCAGGATTAGCGACAGCTCGCCCGTTCCCGCACCCACGTCCAAGACACGCCGCCGCTCGCCGGGGTTGACCAAAAGCGCAAGAATCCGGTGGTGGCTACTGTGCGGGCTCTTTTTAAGGGCGTAATGTGCCCGATTTGTCGTGGCCTGAGTCACAGGGATAACTTAATTAGTGTAGCCGTTTGCGCCGCTTGCGGCGAATGTGGCTCCCTCAATCGTTGCAGGGGCCTCTCGCCACGCGCTACCTTGGTTTCTGACTCATGTCTTGGTTCACCAAAAAGCAGTCGCCCGTCTCAAGCCCCGAAGGCGAACGGACGGTGAAGACCGAAGGTCTGTGGCAGAAGTGCGACGGCTGCAGCCAGATCATCTGGCGCAAGACGCTGGAAGACAATCTGAACGTTTGCGACAAATGCGGCTTTCATTTCCGCATCGACGCCCGCGAACGGGTGCGGTTGCTGATCGATGACGGCACATTCGAGGAGCTCGACGCCGCCTTCGTAACCACCGATCCGCTTTCGTTTGTGGATTCGCGCCCCTATCGGGATCGGCTCAAGTCGATGCAGAGAGCCACCGGCATGATGGACGCCGTGGTCTCCGGACGGGGCAAGATGATGGGCCGTCCGGTGGAGATCTGCTCCATGGAGCTCAAATTCATCGGCGGCAGCATGGGCACGGTCGTCGGCGAAAAGATCACGCGCGCCATCGAGCGCTCGCTCGAGTCTCGCGCGCCAATCGTGATTGTGTCCGCATCCGGCGGAGCGCGCATGCAAGAGGGAGCGGTGAGTCTGATGCAACTGGCCAAGATTTCCGCGGCCCTGATGTTATTGGACGAAGCGCGCATCCCCTTCATCAGCGTGCTGACCGATCCCACCACGGGTGGCGTCACGGCGAGCTTCGCCATGTTGGGCGACCTCAATATCGCCGAACCCGGAGCGTTGATCGGATTCGCGGGGCCGAGGGTCATCGAACAAACCATCCGGCAGAAGTTGCCAGAAGGTTTTCAACGGAGCGAGTTTCTCCTCAAACATGGCTTTCTGGATGCAATCGTCCCGCGTACCGAAATGAAGGGCTACATCGCGGACGCATTCAGCTTTTTCGTGGGCAATTGAATTCGCGGGAGGGTTTTTCCATGTGGCGGTTCCTAGCTTTGGCTGTGGCCGTTGTGTCTCTGCTGTCGGCCGCGGATTTTGACGTCCTCATCACTCGCGCCCGCGTCGTGGATGGAACCGGCAACCCTTGGTTCCGCGCCGACGTCGGAATAAAAGCGGGCCGCATTGCCGCCGTCGGCAACCTGAGCGGCAAGACCGCCGACCGCACCATCGCGGCCGAAGACCGCGTGCTGGCGCCTGGATTCATTGACGTTCACACGCACATCGAGGGCGGTGTGGAACAGGTGCCGCGCGGCGACAACTACTTGATGGACGGCGTCACCACCGTCGTCACCGGCAACTGCGGCGGCAGCACCGTAAAGGTGGCGGAATGGTTCGCGGGACTCGAAAAAACAGGATTGGGTCTGAATGTTGCGACGCTCATCGGACATAACTCCGTGCGCCGTGAAGTAATGGGTACGGCCAATCGCCAAGCCACCGAAGACGAGTTGAAGCAGATGGAAGAACTTGTCGCCACTGCGATGCGGGAAGGCGCCGTCGGTTTCTCGACTGGGCTCATCTACATTCCCGGCACCTATTCGAGTACTTCTGAGGTGGTCGCGTTGGGCGTCGCCGCGGGCCGCTTCGGCGGCGTCTATGCCAGCCACATGCGCGACGAAGGCGAAAAGGTTTTGGAGGCAATACGCGAAGCGGCGGAAGTCGCCAAGGCTGCCGGTGTCCCGGCGCAATTGTCGCACTTCAAAATCGACACGCCTCGGCTGTGGGGCATGAGCACGAAGTCAATCGCGCTTGTGGAGCAGTATCGCCGGGAAGGCGTTGATGTCGTCGTCGATCAGTATCCCTATGACCATTCATCTACGAACCTCGGCATCACGCTGCCCAGTTGGGCGCTCGCCGATGGCGATCAGGCTGTGAAGGAACGCCTCACCAGCGCCGACACACGGGCGCGCGTGAAGACGGAGATGTTGGCGCAACTCAGGAACCTCGGCCATGCCGACTACTCCTACGCCATCGTCGCCCGCTATCGACCGGAGCAAACGTATGAAGGGAAGAACATCAGCGAGGTCAATGTGCTGATGGGCCGCGAGAAAACGATTGAGAACGAAGCCGAAACCGTTCTCGACATAATTGTGAAGGGCGGCGCTCAAATGGTGTTTCATTCCATGGGCGATGAGGACGTGGAGCGCATTATGAAGTACCCCAACACGGCTATTGCCAGTGATGGCGGCATTCGCGTATTCGGCGAAGGCATGCCGCATCCGCGCAGCTACGGCACGAATGCCCGCGTGCTGGCCGAATTCGTCCGCAAGCGCGGATTATTGACGCTCGAAGACGGCGTCCGCCGCATGACGTCGCTGCCGGCGCGCACCTTCAACTTCCGCGACCGCGGGGAAATCCGCGAAGGCTTTGTGGCCGATCTTCTGCTATTCGATCCTGCTCGAGTGCAGGACAAGGCCACCTTTCAGCAGCCGCACCAGTACACGGAAGGCTTCGATTTTGTTTTGGTGAACGGAGTCGTCATGGTGGATGACGGCAAGCTCACGGAGAATCGCGGCGGCCATGTGGTTCGCCGTTGGGGTGTTGCCGCGCAGGCGGCGATGGCAACTGGACAATGATTCAAGTCACCGGTGGGGCCAAACACTTCGGCCCCAAAATATTGTTCGAAGAGCTGAACTGGCTCATCACGCCGCAGGACCGCGTCGGCATCGTCGGCGGCAACGGTACGGGCAAATCGACGCTACTGAAGATCCTTGGCGGCATGGATGGCCTCGAGGAAGGCTCCATCACGCGCCAGAGGGACGCGACGATTGGCTATCTGCCGCAAGAAGGCTTGAGCCTGCGCGGCCGCACCGTGTTCGCGGAATGCCTGAGCGTCTTCGCCGACCTGAAGGCGAAAGAACGTGAGATGGAAGATCTCACGCACAAGATGAGCGAACTCGATGCCGCCTCGCCCGAGTACGCGGCCGTTGCCGATCGCTTCCACCACATTCAAAGCATCTTTCTGGCCAAGGATGGCTATTCGCTGGAATCGAAAGTCGGCATCGTCCTGGGTGGCCTCGGTTTCCCACGCGACGATTGGGACCGCCTCACCGACGAGTTCTCCGGCGGCTGGCAGATGCGCATCGCGCTCGCCAAGCTATTGTTGGAAGCCCCGAATCTATTACTCCTCGACGAGCCCACCAACCATCTCGATATCGAAGCGCGAAACTGGCTGGAAAGCTACCTCGAGTCGTATCCCAACGCGTTTATCCTCATCTCGCACGACCGGTTCTTCCTCGACGTTACGGTGAAGAAAATCATCGAAGTCTGGAACAAGCGCGTGTGGTTCTACCCGGGCAACTACGAAAAGTACCTGAAGCAGAAAGAGGAGCGGCGGGCGCAGCAGGAGGCGGCCTACACCAATCAGCAGGACAAAATCCGCCAGATCCAGGTGTTCATCGACCGCTTCCGTTATCAGGCCACGAAGGCTAAACAGGTACAGAGCCGCATCAAAGAGATCGAGCGGATGGATAAGGTCGAAGCGCCCCCGCCCGAAGAGGAGACGATTCATTTTCGCTTCCCGCAGCCGAAGCAAAGCGGCCGCATCGTGGCCGAGTTCAAAGACGTGCGGAAGGCCTATGGCGAGAAGTTGGTAATTGACAACATCAACTTCACCATTGAGCGTGGTGAGCGTATCGCGCTGGTGGGGAAGAACGGCGCGGGCAAATCGACGCTCATCAAATTGCTCTCCGGCACGGAGCCTCTCAGCGCGGGCCACTACAAGCTCGGCCACAACGTCTCGGTCGCTTACTTCGCACAGGATCAGTACAAGGAACTGGACAACGATGCCCGGCTCCTCGACGACCTGAGTTCGGTGGGCAGCAAGGCAACAATCACTGAGTTGCGGTCCTTGCTCGGATGTTTTTTATTTGGCGCCGACGACGTTACCAAGAGAATTGGCGTCTTGAGCGGCGGCGAACGCAATCGTTACGCGTTGGCCCGCGTGCTGTTGGAACCCGTCAACTTCCTGCTGCTCGACGAGCCCACGAACCACCTCGACATGCGGGCCAAAGATGTCTTGCTGGGCGCTCTACAGGAGTATAGCGGGACGGTGGTGTTCGTCTCGCATGACCGCTACTTCATGGACAGATTGGCAACGCGCATCTACGAAGTGGCCGATCACGAAGTCCGTGTTTATCCAGGCAACTACGAAGACTATCTGTGGCGCATCAATGGCGGCGGCCTCATGCCACCCGGCGTCGTGGAGATGCACCACAACGAATTCGTCACGGGAACAGCAGCCGCTGAAGCGGACCCGGCATTGGCGAAGGCGGCCGAGCCGGCGAAGAAGGTGAATCCGCTGCGTCTGGCGAAGATGCGCGAAGAGCTTGGCGGCATCGAAAAGGACCTCGCGCGATTGGAAGCGCAAATCGCCGAAGGCGAACAGCAACTCGCTGTCTATGTCAGCGCCGAAGAAACGCAACGCACGGCGGGCGAAGTGCAGTCACGCCGTGCGCAAGCCGAGCGGTTGATGACTCGTTGGGAGGAACTGACGGCTGAACTCGAATCCCAAGGTGGGTAGCGATGGACCTGCAGGAGCAACTGGCCGAGCTTCGACGCAGAATGGCACAAGCCTCCGAGCGCGTCGAAGTCGAAGTGGCGGAGCGGCAGGAGCAGGCCAGAGCACGGCGCGCCGAAGCCGCCGCTCAACTCACTGAGCTCACGCGCGGCCATCAGGTCACAACGTCGAAGGGCGTCCACCTGGAATGCGAGCGAACGTGGGACCCTCGATCACACCACGGCCGCGTAGATATTGGTGCGCTCTCCGAGTTGCCGGTAGACCTCTTCGATGCCGTCACGGCAGGCGAGGCAAAACCATCGTCGCCTGATCAGTGGGCCTTCCTCGACACCGAAACCACGGGCCTCGCGGGCGGCTCTGGCACTTGCGCTTTCCTCATCGGCGTGGGGCGCATCACGCCAGATGGCTTCCGTTTGCGTCAGTTCTTTCTGCGCGATTTCGGCGAGGAACCGAGCGTCCTTGAAGCGCTGAGCGAAGAACTCTCCAGCGCCACCACGCTCGTTACCTATAACGGCCGTGCGTTCGACGTGCCCTTACTCGAAACGCGGTATCGAATGAATCGCGCCAAGCCGCCGTTCGCCGCGATGGACCACGTTGACCTCCTCTATGGCGCGCGCCGCTTGTGGCGCCTGCGTCTGGACAATTGCAAGCTGCAGCAACTGGAGCGCGACATCATCGGTTTCGAACGCCATGGAGACATTGTGGGCGACCAGATTCCCACGGCCTATTTCGATTTCCTGCGCGGCCAGGGCGCAGCATGGCTGGCGCAAGTCTTCGAACACAACGCCCTCGACATCGTGACGCTCGCTTGCGTAGCCGCCGTTGTTCCACAGCGCTTCCAGGCGCCCACAAGCCTGTCGATCGATCATCCCGAGGAGATGGTCTCAATGGGGCGCTGGCTGCACCAAACCTCGCGAGTGGATGAAGCTCTGGCACTGTTCCGCGAAGCCGCCGCCCGCGGACTTCGCGACGAGTTGATGTTCCGGACGCTCTGGGACGTTTCGATCATCGAACGCCGTCAGAAACGCTGGGAAGCGGCCGTTGCGATCTGGAGCGAATTGGCAGCCGTGGCCAATCCACATCAGGCCGCGTCGCTGATTGAGCTCTCCAAGCACTACGAACACCGCGAGAAGAATTTTTCAATGGCGCTCGAATGGGTTGTGCAGGCGCTGGCGATTGAAGATCTCGAGGACGTCCGTAAGCGCCACACGCGCCTGCAGCGCCTCGCGCAAAGCCCCAAGTCGCAGCGGCTACTCTGAACAGGGCTCACTCATGCCGCAACACTTCGAGCGGCTTTTCGCGAAGAATCTTCCAACTGGCCAGCCACCCGGCTGCATTCGCCACCGCCGCCGACAGCACCACACTCGCGATGTTCGGCAGCGCGTCGAACACGAACTTCGATTCCAGCAATCGGGTCAGCAGGAGATTGGAGAACAGCGTCGCCAGGATGCCTCCGAGCAATCCCGCAGCCGCACCCAGAATCAGAAACTCCGTGCTGAAGATGGCCGCCACGCGCCGCTTCGT
>JBDTVQ010000155.1:0-13979 GCA_040007195.1 Acidobacteriota bacterium
AGCAACCAAAGAGGCCGGCCTGCGGGGTGTGCTCGGACAGACCATCATCGGCTTTCCGGTGCCCGATGCAAAAACGCCAGCTGACGGACTGACGCGTACCGAGACGTTTCTCAAACGATTCGCCGCCGATCCGCTCATCGTGCCCGCGGTCGCCCCTCACGCGCTCTACACCAATTCGGACGAAACGCTCCGCGGGTGCCGCGCGCTGGCCGATCGGTATCAGGCGCCGCTGATCATTCATCTGTCTGAGACGAAGCGCGAGAACGACGACATCATGGCCAAGCGCGGCAAGTCGCCTACGGCGGTGCTTGACGAAATCGGGGTGCTTGACGGCCGCACGCTCGCCGCGCATGGAGTCTGGCTCGACGACGCCGACATGGCCATCCTCAAGCGCCACGGCACGGGCATCGCGCACTGCCCAACGTCGAACATGAAGCTGGCCTCCGGCATTGCACCGGTCATGAAGATGCTGGCGCTTGGTATTCCCGTCGGTCTCGGTCCCGACGGTCCCGCCGGATCGAACAACGACTTCAATATGTTCGAAGAGATGGATCTTGCCGCCATGCTGGCGAAAGTATCCACGAACGATCCGCAGGCCCTCAGTGCGCAAAAGGCGTTGGAGATGGCCACCATCGACGGCGCCCGCGCGCTCGGCATGGATACGTTGATCGGTTCGCTCGAAGCGGGTAAACGCGCGGACCTCATCTTCGTCCGCACAAATGCTCCGCACGCCGTGCCGCTCTACAACGCTTATTCACAACTGGTCTATGCGCTGAAGGCCTCCGACGTCTCCGACGTGATGGTGAACGGCCATTGGGTTGTCCGTGCGCGTGTGCCGCAGATGCTGAATCAGGCCGTTGTTCTCGCGAAAGCGCGCGAATACCAGCAAAAGATTCTCAAGTCTCTTAAACAGCAGCCAGTACAATGAACCCAATGCGAGCCGTTTGGATCGTCGCCCTTTTTGTCATGACCCCTTCCTTGCAGAACGCTCACGCACAAGATCGCACTCAGGCGCGATCGATGGTGATCACGCAGCGCGGTATCGCCGCCACCAGCCAGACGCTTGCCTCGCAGGCAGGTGCGATGATTCTCGCCCGCGGCGGCAGTGCCGTGGATGCCGCTATTGCCGCAAACGCCGTGCTGGGCGTTGTGGAGCCGATGATGAACGGCATCGGTGGCGATCTGTTCGCCATCGTGCGTGAGCCGGGGACGGGTAAGCTTGTCGGGCTCAATGCCAGCGGCTACGCGCCCCGCGCGCTCACTGCCGATGCTGTCCGCGCAAAGGGCCATTCCACGATGCCGGAAGAAGGCATCCTGGGCGTCACCGTTCCCGGATGTGTCGACGGTTGGGCTCGCCTGCATCGCAAATACGGCAAGCTCCCGTGGGCTGAGCTGTTCGTTCCGGCTATTTACTACGCCCGTGAAGGCTTCCCCGTTACCGAATGGATCGCGGGGGCGTGGCAAGGCGGCCTTTCAAAATTGCTGGCGGATGAGAACGCTCGCCGCGTCTACCTGCATGACGGGATGGCACCAAAGATTGGCGAACTTTTTCGCAATCAGGAACTCGCGCATGCGCTGGAGTTGATCGCCACGCAAGGGCCTTCGGCATTCTATAAAGGGGAAATTTCAAAGGCCATCCTCGCGACCAGCAAGCGCCAGCGCGGCTATCTGGACGCCGCCGACCTTGCCGATTTCCAGAGCGAATGGGTCGATCCGATCTCCACCGACTATCGCGGCTGGCGCGTGTACGAACTGCCGCCCAATAGCCAGGGCCTGGCCGCTCTGGCGATGCTCAACATCATGGAGCGCTTTCCCCTTGGCTCGCACGACGCGCTCTCGGCCGACGCGCTGCATCTGAAGATCGAAGCGCAAAAGCTTGCTTATGCCGATCTGAATCGCTACGTCGGCGATCCGCGTTCTTCGAAGATTCCCACGCAGGCGCTGATCGCGAAATCATACGCCGCCGAACGCGCGCGGCTGATCGACGAGACCAAAGCTTCGTGCGCGGTCGAACCCGGAAAGCCCGCACTTCCTTCGGCGGGCGACACCATTTACCTCTCTACTGTTGATAGCGATGGCATGGTTGTTTCGCTCATTCAAAGCATCTATCTCAGCTTCGGCTCAGGCGTTGTGGTTGACGAGTTCGGCTTCCATCTTCACAACAGAGGCGCGCTCTTCTCGCTCGAGAAGGGCCACCCCAACGAACTCGCGCCACGCAAGCGGCCGTTTCACACGATCATTCCGGCTTACATGGAGAAGGGAACGCAGCATGTCGCCTTCGGTATCATGGGCGGCCTCAACCAGGCGCAAGCGCACGCCCAGTTCGCCTCCAACCTGATCGATCACAAGATGAACATACAGGCCGCGCTGGAAGCGCCGCGCTTCACGAAACTGAATTTCTCCGGTTGCGATGTGAAGATCGAACGCCGCGTGCCCTCGTCCGTCATCGACCAACTCCGCGATCGCGGCCACTACGTGCAACTCGAGCCCAGCTTCTCGTCAACCATGGGGGGCGGCCAGGCAGTGATGCACGACTCGTCGGCGAAGGTGAATTACGGCGCGAGTTCGCCGCGCAAAGACGGAGCTGCCGTGCCGGAGCCGGATCCATACTTCAACACGGAGAAGCTCAGCGAACGCCGATGAGACGCCGCGCATTTCTCTCCTCGCTCGCTGGAGCTGGACTGAGCCTGGGCGCCTCGCGCAAGCGCGTCGTCATTGCCGGCGCGGGATTGGCCGGCCTATGCGCTGCATACGAACTCCGCAAGCTCGGCCACGACGTTGTCATTGTCGAAGCTCAGTTACGTCCGGGCGGCCGCGTGCTCACGCTTCGCGAAGGGCTCACACCGGGAGTTCACGCCGAAGCGGGCGCCACGCGCATTCCTACATCGCACGACCTCACGCTGCGCTACGTCCGCCACTTCGATCTTCCGCTAGAGCCGCTGTTCTATCCCGGTCTCTTCGACGTCTATCACCTACGCGGCGAAAATTTCGTGATGAAGCCGGGTGTGCGCCACCAATGGCCACTGGCGCTGTCGCCGGAAGAGCAAGCGCTCGGCCCGGACGGACTCTACAAGCGTTACGTCCACCCGGCGATCGCAGCAGGTTTGGCGGAAGCTCGCTCCAATGATGTGCCCAAGTCCGTGCTGCAGGGAGACAGCATGACGATGGCTCGATACCTGCGCAAGAAGGGTCTCTCGGCCGATGCAATCGAGTTGACGATGCTCGGATTCGATCCCGATCTCGGCTCGGCCGCATGGACATTTCTGGACGAGATCAACCACGAAGCGCCGCCTCCCGTGCGGCGCATTCAAGGCGGCAACGACCGCCTTCCACGCGCGTTCGCCGCTTCGCTTGCGCCTGTCATCCGTTATGGCCGCGCCGCTGCCGCTTTCGGGCAAAACGAAAAGGAGGCCTGGCTCGTGGTGAACCACGGCGGCCAGCAGGAAACTCTCCGGGCCGACCACGTCATCTGCACGCTGCCTTTCTCGGTATGCCGTAAGATGTTTGCCGAAGCGCGGCTGCCGGAGAAAAAGCTTTTCACAATCGAATCGCAGCCATATTCGTCAACGACCAAGGTGTACCTGCAGATGACGTCCCAATTTTGGCGCAAGCAGGGATTGAGCGGCTGGGCCAATACCGATCTGCTCAGCGAACGCTTCTGGGCGCTCGGTCAAACCGATCCGGACGCGCGCGGGCTGCTTAAGTGCTACAACATTGGCCCCAAGGCCGACCGCCTCGACACGATGACCGACGCTCAACGCCAACAGGCCGTTCTCGAAGATGCCGAGCGCGTGTTCCCCGGCGCGAAGCAGCACTATGAAGGCGGAGTGTCGAAGAGTTGGATGAACGATCCGTTCCAACGCGGCTCGTTCGCGCAATACGACCCTGGCCAAATCGGCAACATCGCCATCAATCGCCAGCGCGAAGGCCGCATTCACTTCGCCGGTGAACACACGTCGCGCTACAACGCCTGGATGCAGGGTGCGTTCGAGTCGGCGTTACGAGTGGTCGACGAAATCCGGCAGGCTGGCTAAAACAGTTCGGGCAGCGGTTTGAGGTCGGGCTCCATCCACTGGCACCGCGCCTCGACGCTCTTTACGACATCGAAACTGTAGTACTCCTTGAACAGGCCGCCCTTCATTCCAAACTCGCTCGCCATTGCCCGCACTCGCATCAACACATCTCCCTTGGCCGATTGCAGCGCCTTCGAGAGGATGTGAATCCAAAGGATGGTTAGCGTCTCGTGGTAGCCGCTGGTCGCCGTGTTCTGATTGCCCTGCGAAAGGTTATAGCGCTGAATGCCGGCGCGGATGGTCGGCGTGGCTTCATGCGTGGTGAGTTGCATCAGGTACCACGACGCCATCACGACGTGTTCGCGGTGCTTCCAATTGCCGATCGGAAACGTACCGCTCTCAAATTCGCCGATGAAGCGCTGTAAGGATTCGTGCGAATCCAACGGATCGTAGCTCATCCCAAATACTCCATGAGCCGCGTGCGCAGCTTTGTTGCCGTTGCATGATCGGGAGCAACCACGAGAATCGTGTCGTCTCCCGCAATGGTGCCCACTACTTCACTCCAGTCGGCGCGGTCCAACGCGACGGCCAGCGCATTTGCGTTGCCTGGCGACGTCTTCAACACCATCAGGTTCTGAGCGACGCGCACGTCCTGCAAAAACTCAGCCGCCACGGTGGCGAAGTCAGGACCCCGCGCCGGGACGCCCAGTTGCGTGTAGCCGTCGCCGGTCTTGGCGATACCCAACTCCTGTATGTCGCGCGACAATGTCGCCTGTGTTGCTTGAATGCCCATCTCCGCCAATCCACGCGCCAGTTCTTCCTGTGTATGCATGCGGCTGCGCTGTATCAGTTTCAGAATCTGTCCGTGGCGGAAGGCTTTCGTCATGCATTAGCCTCTAAATGCGCGCAGCCTCTCGGTGGCTTCAATTAGCGCAGCCTGAACGGACGACGGCGCAGTGCCGCCTTTCACAACACGCGTTTTCATTCCCTCGCGTGGATCAAGCAAACGCGACAAATCTTCGCTGACACCAGGCTTGGCGAACTCCGGCGCGAACGCAGCGAGCGATGCGGCGTCCCATTGAGAAGGCGTTTTGCCCGCACGCACACTTTCGAGCACCAACCGGCCGACCACCTGGTGCGCTGCGTGGAACGGCAGCCCGTGACGCGATAATGCCTCGGCGAGATCGGTCGCCACCACCCAGCTCTGTTCGGCCGCGGCCAGCGGTGGCCCTTCCTTCAACACGGCCGACTCCACGACTGTGCGCGCCATGTCGAGCGAGGCGAGCATCGTATCGACGGCGTCGAACAACTGCTCCTTGTCTTCCTGCATGTCGCGGTTGTAGGTCGTTGGCAGGCCTTTCAGGATGTAAAGCATCGCATTGAGGCTACCTAGCACGCGGCCTGATTTGCCGCGCAGCAGTTCCAGCGAGTCCGGATTCTTTTTCTGCGGCATGAGCGAAGAGCCGCTCGTGACTCCGTCGCTCAATTCCAGCCAGCCGAACTCTTCGCTCGAATAGAGGATCCAATCTTCGGCGAGGCGCGAGAGATGAATCATGCACACTGACGCCGCGTACAGATAATCGAGCACGAAGTCGCGGTCGGCCGAAACGTCCATGGAGTTGCGCGTGATGGCCTCGAATCCAAGCTCCGCGGCAATCGCTTCGCGGTCAAACGGGAAGCCGCTACCGGCGAGCGCTCCGGAGCCAAGCGGCAGAACGTTCGACGCCTTGCGCGCGTGATCGAAGCGCTGCCAGTCGCGGGCCAGCATCTCAAAATAGGCGAGCAGATAGTGCGGCCACAGCACGGCTTGGGCGCGGCGCATATGCGTGTAGCCGGGAACGACGGCGTTCGGGTGCCGTGCGGCAAAATCGAGAAGCGCGCCCATCAGTTCGGCGAGCTTCTGCTGTGTGAGCAAGCTCGCTTCGCGCAACCACAGCCGCGTATCGAGCGACACCTGCTCGTTACGGCTGCGGCCCGTGTGGATCTTATCGGCGAGCCCGGCGACCTTCTCCTTCAGCTTGCGAATGACGAAGGTGTGGACGTCTTCGTCCGGCGCGCCGTCGAAATAGGAGGGCGACTCGGCCTCAGTGCGAATCTCTTCGAACGCGGCGGAGAGCTTCTCGCAATCTTCGGCCGTAAGGATGCCGACGCGCTGCAGCGCCCGCGCAAACGCCTGCGAGCCGCGCGTATCGGCCTCAATCAGCCGCTTGTCGAAATGGAGCGACCACGAGTACCGCTCAAAGACCTCGGAAGGACCGCTTTCAAAGCGGCCCCCCCATAGTTTCATCCCGCTCATCGGACTCCTTAGCGCTTCTTGCTCTTCTTCTTGAGGCCGGCCTTTACGGCAATGGGCAGGCCATTCAGCTTGATGAAGCCGCGCGCGTCTTTTTGATCGTACTCGGCGCCCATGGTGAAGCTGGCGATATCGAGCGAGTAGAGCGAATTCGGCGACATGCGGCTGACGGCATCGCAATGGCCCTTGAAGAGCTTCATCTTGATCTCGCCCGTCATATCCTTGGCCGTGCTGGTGAAGAACGCATCCAGAGCTTCGCGCAGCGGCGTAAACCAGAAGCCGTTGTAGACGAGTTCGGCATAGTCGAGCGACAACTTCTGCTTGTAGTGCGCCGTGCTCTTGTCGAGCACAAGCGATTCCAACTCCTGGTACGCCGTCATCAGAATTGTGCCGCCCGGCGTTTCGTAGGCGCCGCGTGACTTCATGCCGACGAAGCGGTTCTCCACAAGATCGATGCGGCCCACGCCATGCGCGCCGCCGAGTTTGTTCAGCGTCTCCAGCAGCTTCACCGGCGGCACCGGTTTGCCGTTCAAAGAAACCGGCGTGCCCTTTTCGAAGCCGATGGTGACGTAGCCCGGCTTGTCCGGTGCTTCCCAGGGATGAACGCTGAGCATCCAGACATCATCGGGAACGGCGTTGATCGGATCTTCGAGCTTGCCGCCCTCGTGCGAGATGTGCCAGATGTTGCGGTCGCGCGAGTAGATCTTCTTGGTCGTTTGGGCGATGGGAATGTTGCGTTGCGCCGCGTATTCGATGGCGTCCTCGCGCGACTTGATGTCCCACTCGCGCCACGGCGCGATGACCGGAAGATCCGGCGCGATGGCCATGTAGGTCAGCTCGAAGCGCACCTGGTCGTTGCCCTTGCCGGTGCAGCCGTGCGCTAAGGCGTCGCATCCGGTGGCGAGCGCCACTTCGGCCTGCTTCTTGGCGAGCAGGGGACGGGCGATCGAGGTGCCCAGCAGATATTTGTGCTCATACACCGCGCCCGAGCGCAGCATCGGCCACAGGTACTGCGTGACGAACTCCTCACGCATATCCTCGATGTAGACTTCGCTCGCGCCCGTCGCTTTGGCCTTCGCCTTCAAGCCCTTCAACTCATCCGGACCCTGGCCGATGTCGCCGCATACGGCCACGACCGCGCAGCCATACTTTTCCTTCAACCACGGAATGATGATCGATGTATCGAGGCCGCCCGAGTAGGCAAGCGCAACTTTCTTGTATTCAGCCATAAGAGTCCTTTCCAAAATCAAACGTGGCGTGCGGCGGGCTTTCCGGCCGGCGACGCCGGCACGGGGCCTAGCCGCCCATCAGCATCAGCAGCAGCGCCTTCTGTGCGTGGAGCCGGTTTTCGGCCTGATCGAAGACGACGGAACCCGCGGATTCCATCACCTCGTGCGTCGTCTCCTGCCCGCGCTTGGCCGGCAGGCAGTGCAGGAACAGCGCATTGGGTCGCGCCCGCGCCATTAATGCTTCGTTTACCTGGTATGGCGCGAAGACGCGCTGGCGCTCGGTAGCTTCCTTCTCCTGGCCCATGCTCGCCCATACATCGGTGTAGATGGCATCGGCGCCCTCGACAGCTTCTTGCGCGTCATAGGTGTGCGCGATGCGCGCGCCGGTCTTTTCGCCTTCTATCTGCGCTTCGGTCAGAATTCCTGCGTTGGGCTCGTAGCCCTCGGGCGTGGCCACCGTCATATGGATGCCCAGCCGGGCGCAATCAAGCAGCAGTGAGTGCGCTACGTTGTTTCCGTCGCCGACGAACACCAGTTTGCGGCCGGTGACGTCGCCAAACTTTTCGACAAGCGTTTGCAAATCGGCAAATGCCTGGCACGGGTGATACAGATCACTGAGCGCGTTCACGACAGGCAGTCCGCTGAATTGCGCCAGGTCGTCGACGGTCTGCTGTAGGAACACGCGCGCCACGATGGCCTGGGTCCAGCGCGCCAGGTTGCGCGCGACGTCCATTACCGGTTCGCGCTCGGCGATCGGTCCGATCGACACCACGCAATCGCCGCCCAACTGCTTCACCGCGAGCTCAAAGGTGAACCGTGTTCGCAGCGAAGGCTTCTCAAAGAGGAGGGTCACGTAGCGGCCCGCGAGCGCCGTCTGATAGCGTTTCGGCGACCGCTTCACTTCGGCGGCCAGACTCAACAGGCGGCCCAATTCACCGGTCGTTAAGTCCTGATCGCGGCGGCACTGCCCGCTCCAAATGCGGAGGCTTGGATCGTTGGTCGGCATGGTGCGGGCGGGCATGGCCACAGGATCCTCCAGCGCAGAGGACGGCTCTGCATGATTATTCACTCATTTGCATAATTACACAGTGGGGCTTCATTCGCAAGGATGATTCCGCTACGCTTCACTTATATGCGCCTCGCTTGCAGTTTTGTCGTCGCTGCCGCCGTGAGCCTCGCCGCGCCCACTTATACAAAAGACGTTGCTCCAATTCTGAATGCCCGTTGCGCCGAATGCCATCGTAAAGGTGAAGCCGCGCCGATGGCCCTCACCAGTTACACCGAAGCGCGCCCGTGGGCGAAGGCCATTCGCCAGGCCGTGGTGACGAAGAGGATGCCCGTGTGGCTGGCCGATCCAGCGCTCGATCATTTCAAGAACGACCGGCGGCTCTCCGCCGCTGAAATTGAAACGATCAAGGCGTGGGCCGATGCCGGCGCGCCCGAAGGCAATGCGAAAGACTTGCCTGTGCCTCCGCAATTCACCGAGGGTTGGAGCATTGGCAAGCCCGACCTCATCGTCGATATGGGCGAGGACTTCGACGTGCCTGCAACGGGCGAGGTGCCGTACAAATATTTTGTCGTCGATCCCGGATTCACCCAGGACACATGGGTGCAGTCGGTGGAAGTTCGCGCCGGGACACGCGCCGTGGTGCACCACGTAATCGTCTTCCTATTGAACGATCAGGAGAAGGCTCTTGCGCGCTCGGGTGGTGACCTGTTAGTTGGCTGGGCGCCCGGGGAACAACCCGTACAGCTCCCGGAAGGAACGGCCCGGCTTATCCGCGCGGGGACGGTATTCCGCTTTCAGGTTCACTACACCCCCAGCGGCAAGCCAGCGAAGGACCGCAGTTATGTGGGGCTGCGCTTTGCCAAAGAGACCCCTCAATACAGATCCCTCATCGGACGCGCCATCAACACGAAGATCAGGATCCCCGCTCAAGCGCCCAACCACGAGGAACGCGCCGTGTGGACCTCCACCCGCGATGTCGCCCTCACCAGCCTCATGCCACACATGCACGTTCGCGGGAAGGACTTTCTCTACACGCTTGTTACCCCCGACGGCAGCCGGAAAGTATTGCTCAACGTGCCGCGTTATGACTTCAATTGGCAGCTCGGCTACAGCTTCAAAGAGCAGATCGAAGTTCCCAAGGGCTCACGCATCGAGGTTGTCGCGCATTACGACAACTCTCCCAATAACAAGGCAAACCCCGATCCTGGCAAGGAAGTCTTATGGGGCGATCAAACGTGGGAAGAGATGTTGATCGGCTGGTTTACTTACCGGATCCCGGTGGACTCACCGGCCGTGGCGACCGCCGCACAATCACGGCCGCCGAGCGCTTCGGCGGAAAAGTAAGCTCGATGACGCCGCCCCTGTCGGGCTGGGCTTCGTACATCTCCTGATCGTCCACCTCGACGTCGTGCGCTGTCTTGGGCGCAAGCCCGAAGACATAGTAGTGGCTTTTCTCTTCGCCCGATTCCACCTGGAAGCGTCCGTTCGCGGGCAGGGTCAACAGCGTTGTGTTGCCCATCACCAGTGGTTTGTCCAGCGCGGCCTTGTCCAGATTGATCACCTGCCCGTCGCGGAACATCTGCCGTGTGCCGCCGGACTGATAGAACCACTGCGCATCGTCTTCCCAACTCGATCGCACAAGCAGCCGCCCGTTGATGGGGTCGTGGAAGATGTTCGGCAGATAGTGGAAGCTCAGGCCCGGCTGGTAGGGATTAGCCCACAGAAATTCGTAGGGAATAGAAAACGGCCCGCGCATGAGAAAGCGGTCCTGGATGAGCCATCCCTGTAGGAACTGGCTCTCTTGCGCGTTGGAATCGTAGGCCACCATGGCGAGCGCCGCGGCCCGGCTTAACGACGCCAGACGAAGGTCCGGTTCGCCGTGAGCCTTCATTGTGGGAATGCGGTATTCGTTGTCTGGACCTGGATACGGAGCCGGATAATGCGCCAGGATGTGGAACACGGGAAGCGTAGCGAAGTACTTCGGCGCGCTTTCCCGCAGGTCGAGATCGAAGTTGTCGCGCATGGCGTGGAGGAGTTCGTACAGCGCGAAGTGCTCCTGCGGTTGGAAGACGAGGTCCCCAGCTTTCAATTTGGCCGCAATGGTTCCCTGCCACCAGCGGTCGTACAGATCTTCGATCACCTTCGACGCTACGTCTGGGCCATGCCCGGCTAAAGCAAGGGCGGCGAAGAGGCGCGAGCGCTGCGTGGGCACATTGTCGATTGCCGGTTTCGCCAACGCGGCGCGGAGCTTCTCCTCGAGTTTCGCCGACTCTTCCGGGGTGAGGAGCAACTGGCACCAGTCAAAGACAATGGCTAGCTGGCGGAGGTCGTTCGCCGGTCCCAGCGCCCATTCGACGGCTTGCCGGCCTCGCTGCTGATTTCCACTGGCCATGTAATAGGTGGCAAGGGCAAATCCGGGCTCCGGGAACGCAGCGCCACCCTCGACGAGCGTTTTGAACTGGGCCCAGCGCATGGTGTCGCGTTCCTGCTCGCGCCGGATCAGGCGGGCGCGCCGCTGTGGGAGCAGAAGGCGGGGGTGCTCGGTATCCACTCTGTATTTTGGGGCTGACTGCGCCCAGGAAGCGGCCGGTAACCAGATGGCCGACGTGAGGAGTTGTCT
Source organism: Acidobacteriota bacterium (assembly GCA_040007195.1). Lineage (GTDB taxonomy): Bacteria > Acidobacteriota > Terriglobia > Bryobacterales > Bryobacteraceae > JAFLBB01. The sequence continues at coordinate 11,165 of JBDTVQ010000155.1, forward strand.
GCGCGAGGGCATCCGAACCTGATTGTGTCACACCGACACAGGTACCGCATCGTGCCTCACCGCCCGCCCGCCGGGCCAGGAGTTCACAGCGTTGAAAACAAAGGAGAACTTATTTGGCCAGCTTTGGCCCACCCCGTGCACACTCAAACGTGAATTGATGGAGTTCACTCTTTAAACCTGAACCCTCTGCTGCAACGGGTAGGCGTGATGAGGATGCTGGGAACCCCCAGTGCTCAAGGGATGGAGAAATTTTTTACGTACCCATCCGAATCTGATTACCAGTTGCATCAGAGGGGCTTTTTTTGTGGACCAAGGCAGCAGGGCCGGTGCGCCGCTCCACAACCGTGAACTTTGAGGGAATTATTCTCCGGCCTGCCGGGTATCGCTTTTAACTTTGCCGCAGCTCCCGGATGGGAAACAAATCGGACGCGGGTCCCATTCGTGCGGAGCGCTTCGGGTCGAGAGGCTCCTTAGGAAGTAAAGAGGCGAAACCCTCACCCCAAGGAATTGGGGGGCGGACCGCATCGGAATGTGTGACTCGTAGCAGAGATCCATTCCGATGCGGTTTTTTTATTTCAACCCGTGAAGGCGAAACCGCAGCCTTCGATACCTACCAAGCCAGGGTGCCGGTTCTGGGCGCCTCGGCGGCATTTGGCAAGTAGATCGTCCGGCACTTCTCGCACCTGTAGATCTCTGCCGCCTCGCCGTACAAGTTCTTTATTTCGTCGCCGAAAAAATACCACCGTTTGAGGTGGCCGGCGCAGAGCTTCCCTTTTTCGTTCTTTTCGTTACAGGCGCGCATTCGGGGTGCGCGCTCTTTCACCTTGGTACCGTCGAGAAGTGTCGAAACCTGTCGCGATTCGATGATCGCTCGCTTCGCTTCGGCGTAGGTGGGATTCGCCATGAAAACCGCTCACCGGATGATAACACAGAGGAATTTGGCAATTAACCGATGTAACGCTTGAGCACGGAGGGCAATGAGGAGGAGAAGACGCTGCGGGCGAGGACTTCATTGATGCCGGTCGCAACCGCCTTTTGCTTAAGGTCGGCCTGCACGTGGGAGAGGAAAGCAACGACCGGGACGGACTTCAGTTGCTCGTCCGCGCGCATTGCGGTGGCGACATCGAGGGCAGGGAAGGCGCGATCATTAAGGTCGAGAATGAGGAGATCGGCTCCGACGCGGGCATGTTCCAGCGCCTCGTCGGCGGTCCGCGCCAGCTTCATCTCACCTCCCGCGGTCTTGATGGCGTCAATTACTTTAGCGAGGAAGAAGATGTCTGTAATGGCGGCGATGACTATGGGCACTGCGGTAATGGTAGCGGTTCTTCCGGGCCAATGCATCCGGAATCGCCCAATTCGGCAATTTCAATGTTGGACGATATGGCGCGGATCAGACCGATCACGGCTTCTCTTCATTACTGAGAGTGGGATAGAAAGGGAAGAAGTCGGAATTGGGCGTAACACCCACAATCTCGTCGCCCTTCCAGCCGAACGTGTATTTCACTCCGGCGGTTTCCTCCACCTCCGTGTGAAGCGGCAAGGCATATTGCAGCACGATCTTTCCGGGCAGGACTTCGCGGGAGATGTATGCGAAATCGCCAATGCTTTTGAAATCCACGGGCGAACCATTCACAGAGATTCTGACGCTATCTGGGGGCGTCCATCTGGGGATCCGCACGAGCAGGTTTTCGCGGCGGCTTAATTCGATGGTCACCGACGCGTCTCGCCCTCGTGTATTGGTGATGCGCAAATTCGGGTCCTGATATGTGAAATGGAAATTGACGGTCAGACCGGCTGCAGTCCTGACGGCGATGTTTCGATACACATCGACCATACTGTGCAACACCGCACAGGTGATGTCCGTGATCGGGCGCTTCGCCCACTGGGGTTGATGCATGCCACCGTAGGCGCCCACGGTACGCCCGGCAATGTCTCTGACTTCGTCGCCCTCGTAGTCTCCGTGTGGCTTCAGGCCGGGAACCTGCGTGATCTGGCACGGCAGAAGGCGGCAACGAACTAACCGATCAGCGACGTCCAGGAATTCCGGATAGCCGTGCCGGGAAAGCGATAAGCCAAGTTGCACAATGTCGCCAACCGAGGAGGGTTCGGCAATGCCTTCGGTACTCAGGTCGTGGGCGATATACCCGCTTTGTTTGATCAGAGTTCCGAGAACAGTCTTCCGGTACGTGGCTGCGACGTGATCGATGTATTCTCTCTGGTTGGTGACCTCACCAAACAGGAGCAATCCGCGCAAGGTGCCCAGATAGGAATGGCTGTGATCGGGGCGCGAACTCCGATTGAAGGTTCCGTCGGCGTGGGTGGAATTTGCCAGATGATAACGCGCAAACCGGTCTGCCAGGGTCATAGCAAGCGGATCGCCCGTGTCCTGATAGAACCACAGCAGCGCCTCGATCATCCGTCCGTTGCTTCCGGTGGGGTCGAGGTGCCTGTGTGCCTGCTTCCGTAGCCGCCGGTAGGCTTCCAATTTCTCCAGGTCCCAACTGGCGTCCGGCCCCGAGATCTTCCAGACGGTTTCCAGCATCCTGTGCCCCTGCTCGGCCGCCCAGGAATCCTTCCGATAGCGCACCAGGGACTGAAGAGCCATCAGGCTTTCGCGCAGAGAATGCAACTCAACCTCGCCCGTTGGTCTGAACTTGGCCGCATACTCTGGCGGAAAGCAAAGGTTGTCGGGATTGTTGAAGAACGCCACCACGTTCTTCCTCATGGCCGCTTCCAGTTCGGGCGGAATCCGAAAGGCCGACACCGATACGGCCCACAAACGTGGAGAAGTCCAGCGCAGAAATTTGCAGTTGCA
>JBDTVQ010000156.1:0-13973 GCA_040007195.1 Acidobacteriota bacterium
ACCAGCGTCATCGTGACGCATAATCTTGAATTCGCGCAACGCTGTCATCGCGTCTTAAAATTAGAAGCAGGAACCGCCGATGTAGGATTGGGCGGTGTTTCCGCAGCCGGGCCCATTTCGCCCGGGCGAGGTTAGAGATGGCCGTGGCATCCGAACAGCGGGCTGCGGCATCAGTATGGATAGATAGAGATGTGTGCACGGGCCCATGGGGCTCTGCTTGGATCAGGTGGTCCAGGACTGGGGGACTGTAGGGACTATGTTTGAACGCTACACGGAGAAAGCAAGACGGGTGATCTTTTTCGCCCGCTACGAGGCCAGCCAGTTCGGCAGTCCGTACATCGAGACCGAGCACTTGCTGCTGGGTCTGCTCCGCGAAGACAAGGCGCTGGCCAACCGTTTCCTCCGCTCACATGCCGCGCTGGAATCCATCCGCAAGCAGATCGAGGCGCATACGACGATGCGCGAAAAAGTGTCGACTTCCGTCGATCTGCCGCTATCGCATGAGTGCAAGCGGGTGCTTGCCTACGCGGCCGAAGAGGCCGAGCGCCTGACGCACAAGCATATTGGCACCGAGCACCTGTTGCTTGGCCTGTTGCGCGAAGAAAAGTGCTTCGCCGCCGAAATTCTGCATGAACGGGGCTTGCGCTTAAGCCAGGTGCGCGAGGAAATCGCGAGGTCTACCTCCGAGAAGATGGCGTCGAGCCGTCCTAAGGAGTCGTCGCTGTTGGCGGAGTTTTCGCGCGACCTGACGCAAGCCGCCATGGACGGATCGCTCGATCCGCTCATCGGCCGCGACTACGAGTGCGACCGCGTCATCCAGATTCTCTGCCGCCGCACGAAGAATAATCCGGTGCTCATCGGCGAGCCCGGCGTCGGCAAGACGGCCATCGTTGAAGGCCTTGCCCAGCGCATCGCCGACGGCGACGTGCCGAGTTTCCTCGCCGATAAGCGCATTCTGGCGCTTGACCTGTCGCTGATCGTGGCGGGCACAAAATACCGCGGCCAGTTTGAAGAGCGTCTGAAAACCATCATGAAAGAACTGATGGAGAATCAGAACGCCATCATCTTCATCGATGAGTTGCACACGCTGGTGGGCGCCGGTTCGGCCGAAGGTTCGCTCGACGCGGCCAACATTCTAAAGCCCGCTCTTTCGCGCGGTGAAATCCAGTGCATCGGCGCTACGACGCCGGGCGAGTACCGGAAGTCGATTGAAAAGGACCGCTCGCTGGAACGCCGCTTCCAGGCCGTGAAGGTTCCGCCTCCGGGCGAGGCCGACGCGATCAAAATTCTGTTCGGCATCAAGGAACGCTACGAGAAGTTCCACGCCGTGGCGTACACGGACGAGGCGATCGAAGGGGCCGTCTACACCAGCGCCCGGTTCATTCCCGACCGCTTTCTGCCAGATAAGGCAATCGATCTGATCGACGAAGCCGGCGCGCGCGTGAAGCTGCGCCAGACTACGCTTCCGGCCGAGATCGCCGACATTCAGAAGCGCATCAAGTTCATCGTGCACCGTATGGAGAACGCCATTGCGAACCACGAGTTCGAAAAGGCGCGCTTCTACTCAGATGAAGAACGCAAAGAGCGCGAAAACCTGCGATTGCTGCGCGAGAAGTACAACCTCGACGACACCTCGACGGGCGTTGTCGGCAAGGACGATATCGAAGACGTCGTCGCGCGCTGGACTGGCGTGCCAATGACGGCCATCCGCGAAGAAGAGGTCACCAAGCTTCTCCGCATCGAAGAGGAGCTTCATAAGCGCGTTGTCAGCCAGGAGAAAGCCATCTCCGCGCTCGCCCGCGCCATCCGCCGCTCGCGCGCGGGCTTGAAGTCGCCCAAGCGTCCGGCTGGCTCGTTCCTGTTCCTCGGACCTACGGGTGTAGGCAAAACCGAAGTCGCCCGCGCATTGGCCGAGTTCCTGTTCGGCAGTGAGAAATCGCTCATCCGCTTCGACATGTCGGAGTTCATGGAGAAGCATTCGGTGTCGAAGCTCATCGGCTCGCCTCCCGGATATGTCGGCTACGAAGAAGGCGGCCAGTTGACCGAACGCGTGAAGCGGTCACCGTACTCGATCATCCTGCTCGACGAAATCGAGAAGGCGCACCCGGACATTTACAACATCCTGTTGCAGGTGTTTGAAGACGGCCAGTTGACCGACGGTCTCGGCAACACGGTCGATTTCAAGAACACCATCATTGTGATGACCTCGAACCTCGGCGCGCGCTTCCTCGAAAAGCGCGGCCAGTTAGGCTTCGCCGCGCCCACCACGGGCGTGCCGCCCAAGGTGGAAGATATGGTGCTTCAGGAAGTGAAACGGGCATTCAACCCCGAATTTCTGAATCGCCTGGACGAGACGATTCTGTTCACCTCGCTTGTCGACGAAGATCTGATTCAGATCATCGGCCTGCTGGTGCAGCAGATCAACACAAACCTGGTGGCCAAGCAGATCACCATCGCTCTGACCGACGAGGCGGCGCGCTACATCCTGGAGAAGACACTCGGCGACCGCAGCTATGGCGCCCGGCCGTTGCGCCGCGCCTTGCAGAAGTACATCGAAGATCCTCTCTCGGAGGCGATCATCCAAGGCTCGTTGCCGCGACCGAGCGCTCTCGAAATCTATCTCGGCGACAACGGCATCTTCTGCCGTCCGATCAACGTTGAAGGCGAGGTGCCGGTCGGAGTCGTCGAAGGCGGCACGGACGAAGTGGCGCCGGGACCGGTTCCAGGAACTCTGCTGTATGAGTTTTAAGAGACTGGCTTAGTATGAAAGCGGAGAGTGTGCGGATGGAGCCACCGGTTCCCGACGCTGCTCTCCAGCTTTATTTGCGTGCCCTTGCACACGATTTCAACAATCTCCTCGGCGCGATTCTCGGTAACGCCGCGCTGCTGGAAACAATGGTTCCGGCCGGAAGCGAAGAGTGTGAAATTGCCGTCGTGATTCAACGCGCGGCAGAACGAGCTAGCGAACTGGCCGAACACCTGTCACGCGCCGCCCGTCTGGATCCGCCGCGCAACGAACCAATTGATTTGAACGGCTCACTGACCGAAATCTCCACTTTGCTCAAGGCGACGCTGCCACCCGGCGTAATCTTGCGCACGCAGTTTACCGAGGCGCTCCCGCCGGTGTTCGGCGATTCGGTCGAACTGCACCAGTTGTTCTTGAACCTGGCGTTAAACGCCCGCGACGCCATCGCGGCGCAACCGGAGCCGCGCGGGGTCATACTGCTCGCCACTTCGGCCGAGCCGCGTGGCACCATGCTACGTGTGCGCGATACCGGGCCAGGAATTCCGCGCGAATTGCAACATCAGATCTTTCAGCCGTTCTTCAGCACGCGGGACGGGAAGGAAGGCAGCCGAGGGTTGGGGCTGACGATTGTCGATCGCGTGGCCAAGCGCCACGGCGCGCGGATCACTCTGGAGTCCGAACCCGGGCGCGGCACTGAGTTTCAGATTCTTTTCCCTACCCGCTGAGGTGCCGCGATGAAATTCCCGGCGCGGCTACACGTGCTGCTCGCCCGCGACAAACCCTATGGCGTCATTATCCGGCGTGGGCCGGCGAAGTCGGTATGTACCATCGGCTGGAACCGGACGAAGGACGTGTTCACGCTGGGCCAGTGGATACGCGGCCGAATCTATGAGCACCGCTGCGATCTTTCGCCCGACGGCCAGTATTTCCTGTACTTTGCCCTCAATGGCCGATGGAATTCAGAGACCAAGGGTTCGTACACGGCCATCTCTCGCGCACCTTACCTAAAGGCAATCACGCTCTATCCGCAGGGCGACACATGGGGAGGTGGCGGCGTCTTCACTGGCCCGCGCTCCTACTGGATTCCCGGCGCCATTTCGCCGCCGCTTCGGGAGAGCTCGGAACTCAAGCGTGATCAAAGCGTGCTCCGTTGGGTTGGCCTCCCGTCCATGCGGCTGGAGCGGAATGGCTGGACGCCCGTTGCGGGCGAGGCCGCTATCTACGAGAAACCGGCTCAGCATGGCTGGAGGCTGCGGAAGTATTTATGCTCGGGGCTACCGGCTGATCCCGGCCGGGGGTGCCATTGGGAGGAGCATGCGATCGTTCATGCCGCCACGGAGCGCATCCACCGAATTCCGGAATGGGAATGGGCCGACGTCGACGGCAGCCGCATTGTGTGGGCATCGAAAGGCACGCTGAATGCGACTACGCTTTCCAGGCTTGGACCCGGGCCAGACAGCCAGCTCGCCGATTTCAATGAGATGAAATTCGCGGCCATTCAAGCCCCTTACTGACGCAGGCGCCGCGTCGAATTAAGCCGGTTCAGCCAAAAGACGCTCGATCTCGGCGTTCATTCGCTCTTCGCCGCGCAGGCTGCCATAGTTCATTTCGCCATCCCAACGGGCCCGGATGCGGCCCTTACGGTCCACCAGGTACACGCAGGGCCAGAACTGCTGGTTCCAACGCCGCCAGTTCGCGTAGCCGTTGTCGAGCAGCACGGCGTGCTCGATGCCAAACTCCTTCACCTTGGCCCGTACGTTCGCCGGGTTGCGCTCGACGTCGAGCTCCGGCGTGTGAATACCGATCAGGGCCGCGTCGCGAGGGCCAAATTTCGCGTGCCAGCGGTTGTAGATGGGCAAGTTGTTTTTGCAATTCCAGCAGGCAAAGGTCCAGAAATGCACAACCGTGACCTTGCCCAGCCGCGATCGCAGGCTGAGCGGCGCGTCTGTGTTGATCCAATCACCGGGTTTGCCGGTCAATTCAGGAGCTGCGGTGTTTAACGTCGCAGGCAGCGTGGCCGCGCTAAGCGCCGTTCCGCCCGCCACAGCCAGCAATCCCCGGCGTGTCCATTTGTCCATATCGCTTTCATCCCATTGCCCCGCAAGGTTATTCCCGGTGGGCTGCCGGCTGGTGGGCGGCAGTCCCAAAAGACCGGTTTGTCCTCTCCCCGGCGGGCCCCCGGATGGCCATTTGACTGCTTTGCTACACTGAAACAGTAGATAGCACGAAAGGATTTTCCCTTCCATGAAAGCCGGAATTCACCCCGCGTACGAAGAAGTTGGAGTCGTTTGCGCATGCGGGAATCAGTTTAAGACCCGCTCGTCGCACAAAGGCGACATTCGCGTGGAAATCTGCTCCAGCTGCCACCCGTTCTTCACGGGCAAGCAGAAGCTGATTGACACCGAGGGCCGCGTCCAACGCTTCACTAAAAAATATGAAAAGGCCAAGGCTTTGGTCGACGCCACAAAGGCCGCCGCCGACGCCAAGAAAAAGGTCAACTAACGGCATGTTGCGCAGGGGGCTGCTGGCCGCATCGTTGGCATGTGCCTCGATGTGCGTTCCCAGCACCCTGGCATCCGAATCCAAAAAGCTGTTCAATGGCAAAGACCTCACCGGTTGGAAGATGGCCGGATGGGGGAGTTTTGCCGTCGAGGGCGGTCTGCTAAAGACCGTCGGCGGGATGGGTTTGCTCGTCTACGAAGGCGAGAAATTTGGCAACTGCACCATCCGGGTTGTCTTCAAGACCACCGGCTCGCATGGCAATTCTGGCGTGTACATCCGCATGCCGGAAGTGGCGAAAGACGCCTGGTTTGGCGTGCACAACGGCTATGAGGTTCAAATCGACGCCGGCGGCGATGAGTGGCATGCCACCGGTGCGCTCTATTCGCTGAGCAAGACGAAGAAGGGCTTCCAAAAGCCCAACGGCGAATGGAACACGATGGAGATCACTTTGGTGGGCCAACGGACGACGGTGCGGTTGAACGGCGAAATCGTCAACGAGTTCGACGGCACGCAGCCCGTACCCGAACGCAAGATGTGGTTCGAACCGGTACGCGGGCCGCGTCCCGACCTAGGCTACATCGGGGTGCAGAATCACGATGCCGGATCGGTCGTCTATTTCCGCGAGATCAGCGTCACCACCGGCACGCACTAATGACCGTCTTTCAAAAGACGATTCAACTGCCCACCGAGGGTATGTGCGACGTGCAGGACATTACCGCGCGCGTTGAGCGCATCGTGATCGAAAGCGGCGTCGTCACCGGCACGGCGAACGTGTCGGGCGTGGGTTCCACGTTGGGTATCACGACCATCGAATACGAACCGGGCGCAGTGGCCGATCTCGAGCGGGCCTTCGACCAAATTGCGCCCGTTCACGACAACTACGCGCACAACCAGCGGTGGGGCGATCACAACGGCTTCGCGCACCTGCGCAGCGCCCTCATGGGCACCTCGGCAACGTTTCCCATTACGGGCGGCCACCTGCGCTTGGGCACGTGGCAACAAATCGTGCTGTGCGACTTCGACGACAAATCCCGGCACCGTGAAATTGTCGTCACGGTCATCGGCAATCCCGCCGAATAGCCTCCCCTCGAGTTGTTATAGTGAGGGCATTACGCTCACTCGGAGGTGACCGTGGCTTTCAAAATGGCTGTCGGATGGAATAAGGAGAAACTGCCGTTCATCTGGAACGTGTCGAAGCACGTTGGTTGCAAGGCGGAGAATCCAAACGCGGCGACTGACGTGGAACTTGTTCAGTTTTTCCTGAGCGAGATGGTGAAGTCAGGCGAGCTGGGCAGGCTTGCGCACGGAGGAGTTCGAACGCCCCCGTTGCGTGTCACCGGGATGATGGACGCAGTGACGGCGTTCTGGATTTTCTACGTCGAACTGGGCGGAGATCCGGCGGCCACGCACGACGGCGTCGTCAGCCCGGCTCGCGGCGGAATCGATTATGGCGTGGGCTATTGGGCCATCGCCAAAATGAATATCCACTTCCGGAGGGTATTTCCCGAGGTCTGGCTTAATCTGGATAACGATCCGCGCCTGACCATGGCGCTACGCACCGAACTGAAGCGCACCTCGCCCTAAGCGCCCACACCGTACCATTCCGCTGCCGCGCCGCCGAGAATCGACTCTCGAAAGGCTTCCGTGCGCGGTCCCATTGATTGCGTGAAACAGGCCATCGATTCTTTCCACGTGGCGTTGGCCATGCAGATGGGCCAATCGCTGCCGTACATGGCGCGGCCGTCGCCGAACAGCCGCAAGGCGAGCATGATCCACGGCTTGTAGTGCTCGACGCGCCAGCCGACGCTGGACGGTCCCCAACCTTCGGGATCGCCCGGCGGAGCGTTGTTGAGGAGGCCATTGATTTTCAGGCGTACGTTTGGGCAGGCCGCCAGTTCGGTCATCCCGGACTCCCACGGCGCGTCGATGGCCCCACCGTAGCGCGCGCCGCCCATGCGGACGATGCTGATGCGGGCGCGCTCATTTGCCGCCGCGAACTTGGCCACGGCGCTTAGCGACAACATTCCCACGGAAACGTCGGCCACAAGCCCGCGAGCCGCGGCTTCATGCACGGCTTCCAGGTTGGGCCATCGGGCTTCGATCCCCAGGAGCAGCGGATGGTCGGGCGCGCCGGGTACGCCGACGACCCCGCGAATCCAATCGACACCCGCGGCGACATCCAGATGGCGTTCCGTCTCTTCGCGCGTGTACTCCCAGGGGCACAGGATCGCGCCTTCGAAACGGTTTCTGAGCAGAATCCGCCACAGTGCTTCCGGTTCACGGTCGCCCAGTACGATGCTTGCGTCGATTCTCACTCTTTCAGCTTCCTGGAACAGCAGGCCTATGCGCAACGTATCCTAAATAGGAATGAGCATCGCACCCGCCATTGAGGCACGCGACTTGGTAAAGGTGTACCGCACGGCATGGCGGCGCCGTGAGATTCGCGCACTCGACGGCGTCTCGTTCTCCGTGGAACCGGGGACTACCTTCGGATTACTTGGTCCAAACGGCGCGGGCAAGACGACTTTCGTCAAGACTCTGCTCTCGTCCGTACATCCGACCTCAGGCACCACGAAGGTTTTCGGCCGCGATTCGCGCGCGCCCGAAGCGCGGCGGCCGATCGGTTATCTGCCGGAAAACCACCGTTTCCCGACGTATTTTACGGGCGCGGGCATGCTCGATCTCTACGGCTCGCTGTCGGGGATGGACTCGCGCGAACGCAAGCGGCGCATTCCGGAACTGCTCGACCTGGTTGGCCTGGCGCAATGGGCCGATGTGCGCATTGGCAAGTATTCGAAGGGCATGTTGCAACGGGTGGGCCTGGCGCAGGCATTGATGCACAAACCACGGCTGCTCATTCTCGACGAGCCGACCGACGGCGTGGACCCGGTGGGCCGTATCCACATCCGCAAGATCCTGCAGGGCCTGGAAGGCACGGGCGTGACTATCTTTTTGAACTCGCACCTGTTGAGCGAGGTGGAGCTATTCTGCCGCGACGTGGCCATCATGCACAAAGGGAAGGTGGCGCTGTCGGGCTCCGTACACGCATTGACGGGCGACAAGGGTTACCGGCTGACGATTCCCGCCGTAGCACCGATGCTTCCCGAAGGCTTGCGCCAGAAGCTCGAATCGACCGCGGCGCACACGGGAGCGCGGAACGGTGTGGCCTCGTACCAGTTCACAACGCGCGATGCGGCCAACAACGCGATTGACGCTTGCCGCGAGGCGCGCCACCCAGTGGAGGCGCTCGAACCCACGCGCAGCACTCTCGAAGAGCTGTTCATCCGCACGGTCGATTCGTCCACCACAGCGGGGGAAAGGTAGTTCATGTCCTCCTTCGCCCTCACCACGGGCGCGCTGGTGCGCGACACCTTTCGCGAGGCCATGGCGCGCAAAATTTTTTGGGGACTCTTCGGGCTGTCTTCGTTGATGATTCTGTTCTTCCTTTTCCTGCTGAAGATCGACATCGTAGAGGGCGCCATGGCGACGGTGTCCCTTTTCGGCATCGAGGGGCGTGAAATGAGTGTCGAGCGCCTGGTGAAATCGTTTCACGGCGGTATCGCGGCGTTCCTGTACAGCTTCGGCATGTTCCTGGCGGTATTTGCCAGCTCAGGGCTGACGCCCAGCCTGCTGGAGCCGGGTCGCATCGAACTGTTGCTGTCGAAGCCGGTGTCGCGCCCGCACCTGCTGCTGGGCCGTTATCTGGGCAACCTGCTTGTCGTGTCGGCCAACATCGTGTGGCTTGTCATGGGGGTCTGGTTGATTTTGGGATGGAAGGCCGGAATCTGGACCCCAAGCTTCCTGATCACAATGGCCAGCACGATCTTCTTGTTCGCGGTGCTCCTAACGGTCGTCTTTCTAATCGGCGTGCTGTGGGAGAGTTCGGCGCTGTCAACGATGGTACCGGTGATGCTGATGATCGTCAGCCCCATCCTGGCGCAAGAGAAGACGATGGTGAAGCTGCTGAGCTCGGAGTGGTCGAGGCAGCTGTGGCAGGCGCTCTATGCGATCCTACCGAAGGTATTCGACCTCGGCCGCATGACAATGGATTTCGTGCGGCAGCGTCCCGTAGAAAGCTGGTATCCGGTATGGAGTTCTGGACTGTTCGGCATCGGCGTGCTGGCGCTGGCCGTTTGGGTGTTCACGCGGAGAGATTTCTAGTGCGCAGCGTTCTTTGGGCCGCGATTGGCGGGCTGCTGTTGGTTGGCGCGGGCTGCGAGCGCAAGGCTGCCGCTCCGCCGCTGGGAATCGACGCAGGATTGGCGGCGATGGTGCCACGCGAGGCGACGGTACTCGCCGGGTTCCGCATGGACCGCATCCGCAAGAGTCCCCTTTATGAGAAGTACTTCAAAAATCGATTGCCGGTGGGCGGCGAGACTGCTAAAGAGATGATGCAGTTTCAGGAGCAGATCGACGAGGTGCTCGCCGCGATGACGGGCAAGGACACGTTGGTGTTGGCACGTGGGCGGCTGGACCGTGCGGCCATTGAAGCCAAACTTCGATCGGCAAAGGTCGAGGAAGCCGTGATTGGCGGCCATAAGGGTTTCACAAAGGACAAGATCGCACTTGTGTTGCTCGATGGCGGCGTGGCTTTGGCCGGTCCTCGCGAGCAGGTGGAAGACGCTCTTTCGCGCGCCGGCAAGATCGTCGCGCTGCCGGCACGTTTCTTCAATCCTTCGAGGACCATCCCCGCCGAAAGCAGCGTGTGGGTGATTAGTGTTGGGCGCCTGCCCGCATTCAATGTGCCCGAGCGCAGTAATCTGGCGAACCTGCCGCGATTGATGGAAAACGTCGAATTGGCGACTGCCAATGCCGACCTGAGCGACGGAGTGAAATTCTCGGCAGCGGCAACCTGTACCACCGAGGACGATGCCAAACAGATTCAGACGTTGTTCCGTGGCCTGATTGGCATGGCGCGCCTGTCGACGCCCAACGACAAACCGGAGTTGTTAAAGGTATTCGACCGCATCGAGCTCAAACAAACCAGCCGCAATGTAGAGGTCAACGCGAATCTGCCGGTGGAAGTTATCGAGACGGTGGGCAATGCGTTCGGAATGCGGCGCCCGCATTTAGGTTTGGCGCCCTAGGTTTTCGGAGGCGGGATGGCGCTTCCCAGGTTCATGCTGCCGCCGCCCTCGCTGACGTAGTTGCGGTTCCAGCCGGGTATCTCCACGGTCACATCGCCCGACATCACGGCCTGGCAGCCCAGCCGCGAATGCAGTGTAAGGCCTGGCGCCATGTCGAGGCGATCGGCCTCATCATCATCCATCGGAGTGAGATGCTCGTCGCCGGATTTCACAATGACGTGGCAGGTTGTGCAGGCGCAGCTTCCGCCACAGGCATGCTCGAGATGAGCGTGATAATTCAGGCAGACATCAAGAATGGAGCATTGCTTACCGTGCTCGGAAAAAGGCATCGTCTCCGGATCGAATTCGATCACGCGATTTTCGGGCAGGAGAGTGAGCTTGATGTTCGCCACAACACCAGGATAGCAAGTTGTTTACCTAAAAACAGTCAATCACCCCTATTTTGATCGAGATTGCTATGTTATACTGGCGTTGGCATGGAATCGCACTCGCGCAGTTTTGCTAAAGCGATCAGCTACCGCGTTTTCGGCTCGCTTTCGACTGCGGCCCTGGTGTACTTCTTCACTGGTTCGGCTAAGGTCTCGATTGGAGCCGGAATTCTGGATTCAATCGTCAAGATTGTTCTATTCTTCCTCCACGAGCGCGTCTGGCAACGCATTCCCTACGGCCGCGAAAAAGCCCCCGAGTACGAGATTTGAGCCTGGTTAGGTCCGGTGGCTAGCGATTCCGGCACTCACACTTGTCGATATCTACACCCGGGAAAGCCTGGCCATTGAGGTAGGCATTGGGCTGAAGGGAACCGATGTGGTGCGGGTGCTCAGTCAACCGAAGTGCCGGCGGGGAACTCCGCAGTATCTGTACTGTGACAACGGCAGCGAGTTCACCAGCCAGGTGATGGACTTTTGGGCGCATCAAAACCAGGTGCGGATCGATTTCTCCCGTCCTGGGAAGCCGACCGACAATGCGTTCATCGAGTCGTTCAATGGGACATTTCGCAGGGAGTGTCTCAGTGCCCATTGGTTCACATCCTTGCAGGAAGCCAAGCATCTGATCGAGGCTTGGCTCCAAGACTACAATGAGAGTCGTCCTCACAGGGCTCTGAATCAGAGGACGCCGAACGAATTTGCCCGCCAGATCGCCTCCCCCCGCGATCCGGGGGGCACTGTACCAACCGGAGACTCACTCTGAGGCTGGTATCGGATTTCCGGCCGCTCAGGCCTGAGTGATACTCTCAATCCGGCTGGCACAAAAAGTCAGGCGGGTCAGCTCCCTGCCGCGGATAACGGCCCGGGGCCGTCCATTTTTGAGGCGGTCCAGCAGCAGATCCGGCCGAAGCTGGAGTCGTGCAAGGTACAGGCGGACGTGCTGGTTATCGATTGCGCGAAGAAGCCGTCCGAAAACTGATCGGCCACCCGGCCGCCTGCACGAGGAAGATGTGTGACGTGAAAACTGCCGACCGCTCGATCGATGAACTCCTTTCCTTCGGTTGACTCAGTTAACGGGCCGAAAAACGCCCGCGCAACAAGAGAATGAAAGCGAGTCCCGTGAGACCGCCCCAAACGGTTGCCGGTTCGGGGACATTTGTCGCGAGAATCGCCGGCAGAGGCGCCCCCCCCCCAAGGATCGTCCACGTCATTCAGGACCTTCCAAAACGAATTCTGTAGCCTGGGAGAATATGCCCAGGCTTTGGGGAACGAAAAAGGCCCGCCAGACCCTCCAGGAATTGGCGTCCAGCCTGCGAAACCGGGGATAACCCCGACGGCCCAAGGCGTGTAGAGATTGGGACAGGCCTCAATATTGAAAGCCATCCCGAGGACCTTGCCATCGTCCTTAATGTCGACTGCGCTGCTGCCCGCAACCGTGCAGGGTACCGGCGGGAGATCGTGAGCCAACAGGGCAAGTTCAGAGACAGCCGGAGCCGAAGGATCAGTAAACGGGACGGGAACCTCATTGGTGTCCCAGTAGCATGGTTTCGTGTCGAACTCTCCGCACGCCCCGACGATGAAACCACTCGAATTGATCGCGTTCGCTCTAGTAGCGGTAGGGAAGATGCTGCCGTCGGATGGAAGCAGGTAGATCAGTCCAGCGCTTACGTTGCTCGCAAAAAGCCCAATGAGAATCAGCCATCGGGCCAAAATCACCGTTTCCGAGAATTTCATAGTGACCTCCTAAGCCGGACTCAGTATAGATCTGACCAATTACTGGGTCAATGTAATTGACCCAGTAATTGATCCAGTACCGATATTTCAGAAATATTCGCGGGCAATCTGGGAGGGAGCGTTTCTGAATAGTTTGATTTCTTACGCTGCAATCCCCTTGCGTCCGATGCCGAACTATGGTGTGCTATCCCACATGAAAAAGGTACTCTCCCTTATTGCTTTGGTGGTCGTCTCGACTGCCGCTCTTCTCGCCGCCGGGGTCGACGGCAAATGGACCGCGACGCAGACATTCGGTGACCGGAGCTTTGAAAGCACGATGACCTTCAAGGCCGAAGGAACGAAGCTGACAGGCACGGTTTCCGGACGCCGCGGCGACAATGAGATTCAGGACGGAAAGATCGAAGGCGACAACATCAGCTTCACGGTGAAGCGCCAGACGCAGAAAGGCGACTTCACCAGCAACTACAAAGGCACGGTAAATGGCGACGAGATCGAGTTCACGATCTCGATGGGCGACCGCGAATCGAAGTTGACGGCCAAGCGTGTGAAGTAAGGCGCCAGTCTACTCAAACAACTTCACGATCGACTGGGCCAATTCGGCGCCGAAGCGCAGCCTATCTTCGACGGACGGATAATGGCCCAGTTTTTCATTGAACTGAACGCGCTGTTCCATTCCAAACGCTGGGATCTTGCGCTCGTGCCACAGACCCTGGCTGACATTCATGCGGCCGGGTTTGCCTTCGGTGGTGGAGCCTGCCATGACGGAGTACGGGCGCGAGGGATGGAAGGTGGTGCCTCCCTTGAGGAGCCCGAACCAGCGTTCGCCGAGCGGCAGGGGCGGACCGTCGAGATACTCGCTCGTCTCGGTATTGTGGACGGTGAGGAAGAGGTCCACTTTGTTTCCGGCGTCGATCCACGAATAGATGGCCCGCTGTTGCGCCGCGATCTCGGGCATCTTTTCCGCCAGCACGTGATCCCAATTGCGATTCAGATCGTAGCCGTTGCGATTGAAGCGGGCGCCGCCGTGGGCGAGCCCGTCGGGATCGGCCGTTGGCAGTATCTTCCAAACAAATTTCTGACGGGCTGCCTGGGCATCGCCGCCCGGTCCGAGCAACCAGCGCACCAACCCTTCGCCCGCGAACGAGGAGCCCGACTCCCAGGCGTGCTGCCGGAACATCAGCCACACAACTGGTTTGGCGCCCTGAGCGGCTCCAGCCGCGTCGTGGATGGTCCAGAGATAGAGCGGGCGGCCTTCGACGCTGCTACCGATGGTTTCGGTGCGGAACGACCGCTCCTTCGCGGCGTCCTTGGCTAGGGCGGAGACGTGGGCGCTGGTGTAAGGGACTTGGTGAGCGATCCAGACATGCGGGGCGGCTGCGACAATTGTGAGGCGCAGTGCGGGCTCGGCGGGCAACCACTCGACGGACGATTCCGGCAGGTAGGTCCAACGCCGCTGATCGGTGCTGATGAGAGGCCGGG